>NZ_AVCH01000132.1 GCF_000747075.1 Arenimonas malthae CC-JY-1 | reverse complement strand
GGAGAAGAACCCTTTTTTTGCGCGCGCGTCCGTGAAGGCGGTCACAGTCCGTATATGCTTGGCAAGTCCGGCACACCGGACCGCCGGTGGGGGAACACCGGGGGACGCGGGCCTGACCAGCACCGCCGCAAGGCGGATTTTTATTGCCATCGATCCGTTACAGGGGATTCAAGCATCGTGAGCACCTCCATCCGCAAGCAGCGCCTGCGCGCCCTCGTCGTGGCCACCGCCCTGGCCTTCGGCGCCACCCCGGCCTTCGCCGGCCAGGTCGAGACCGCCGGCCTCGCGCCCGA
>NZ_AVCH01000131.1 GCF_000747075.1 Arenimonas malthae CC-JY-1 | reverse complement strand
GCCGACGCCGCGTTGGCCAGCCCGGGCGAATGCGCCCGCGCCTGGCTGGCGATCGCGGCCGCCACCGACGCCGACGCCTGGCTGCTCGACGAACCGAGCGCCCACCTCGACGCCGACGGCCGCCGCTGGCTGCGCGGCTGGCTGGCGCGCCTGGACGTGCCGGTGCTGGTAGCCAGCCACGACCGCGAACTGCTGGCGGGCGCCGACCGCATCTGGGAGCTCTCCAATGCGCGGCTGGTGACCTGGGGCGGTGGCTTCGAGGCCTATGTCGAAGCGCGTCGCGCCGAACGCGAACGCGTGGAAGCCGCCCTGGAGCGAAGCCGCCGCGAACAGCGCGCGCTTGAACGCGACACCCGGCTCGCGCGCGAGCGCGCCGACCGTCGCGCCGCCCGCGGCGCCGCCGAGGTGCGAAAGGGCAGCCAGGGCAAACTGCTGGCGGGCTACCTGCAGGGGCGCGCCGAACACGGCCGCGGCGCGCAGGCACGCGCCGCCGCCGCCCGGCTTGAAAGCG
>NZ_AVCH01000130.1 GCF_000747075.1 Arenimonas malthae CC-JY-1 | reverse complement strand
CTGCGCGGACGCGGCCGGCAGCGCGGCGAGGGCATCGACCACCTGCAGCGCGGCGGCCTGTTCGGCCACCGCGCGGGCGTGCCGCGTTTCGGCGGCGTCCGCCCAGGCGCGCAAGGGCGCCGCGAGCGCGAACCAGTAGAGGAACGCGGCGATGGCCGCGACCATCAGGGACAGCATCCGGCGCTCGCGCGGCGAGCGCGCCTGCCAGGCGGAAGACAGGGAGGCGGGGACGAGGGTCATGGCGCGTCGCTCAGCAGGAGTTGGGTGTGCCAGCGTTCGCCGGCGGGTTGCGGAGGCTGGTCGGCCAGGCTGACGCCGCGTTCGGCCAGGGCCTGGCGCAGCGGGTCCAGCGGCGCGGCGCCGTCGTGCTCGAGCGTGGCGGTGAGCACGCCGTCCTCGCCCAGCGACAGCGCCGCCAGCCGGGTGCCCGGCAGGGTGGACTGGGCTTCGAGCAGGGCGGAGGCCAGCACGCCGAAGCGGTCGGGCGCCTGGCGGCGCGCGAGTTCGGCGCGGGCGC
>NZ_AVCH01000129.1 GCF_000747075.1 Arenimonas malthae CC-JY-1 | reverse complement strand
CGCCGCGAAGCGGCGTCGGCTTGGACGAATTGTTAGGCCTCATGCTGCCACACCCGCGGCACCAGCGCTCTTACTGCAGCTCAGCTCGGAGCCTAGCTGCCAGCTCCACTCGCTCCTTCGCGGTGTAAACACCCTTGTGCCCGGCATGAAGCCCATCACCCGAGTAGCGTGGAATCACGTGCTGATGGTAGTGCCACACATCCTGGTCGCCAGCCGGGCCATTGTGTTGCCGCGTTGATATGCCTTCACAGCCGAGAGCGCGCAGCATCGCGTTGGCTAAGCGACGTGTGGCGGAGAAAAAGTGGTTCCCGAGGCTATCGGGAATTTCAAGTGCATTCTCGTAGTGGCTACGTGGCACTACCAAGCAATTGCCTTTGATGCCGCCGTAGTAGTGCAGCGGAATCACCACAAAGAGATTGGTATCAGCAAACACAATGGCCGAATTCAGGTTGGGCCCAGATAGGCTCGCTGCGATGTCGCAGAACGGGCACTCATATCCTAGCGGAGCATGCTTCATGAGGCCTAACACCTGAATTAAGCC
>NZ_AVCH01000128.1 GCF_000747075.1 Arenimonas malthae CC-JY-1 | reverse complement strand
CCAGGGCGGCCGGCACGCCATCGCCAGGGCCGAAGCTGCGCCGCGGCAGCAACCGCCCGCCTTCCCACTGCAGGCGCGACAGCCGTCCCAGGCCGGCCAGCCACACGCTGCCATCGGGCTCGGCGAGCAGGTCGAGCACGGGCCCGGGCAGCGCGCCGGCCACGGGCTCGAAGCTCGCTGCGCCCGGCACCCAGCGCGCCAGGCCGGTTTCAAGGGCGACCCACGGCTGGCCGTCCGGCCCGCGCCAGAGTGGCCCGGGTGGCGAACCCGGAAGCCCGCCCAGCGTCGCGCCGCCGCCATCACGCCATTCGATGCCCGCCGCACCCACGAGCCAGATGCGCCCGTCCGACGCTTCCAGCATCTGCGCCACCGCACTGCCGGCCGCGGGCAGGGGCTGCCGGCGCCAGGCCGCCGCCTGCGCATCGAACGCCAGCCGCGACAGCGCCGCCCCCTGGGCCAGCCACAGGCTGCCGTCGGCGCGCGTCAGCAGCGCGGTGATGGGCGAAGGCCGCAAGGCCGGCAGCACGGAAGGCGTGCGCTCGCGGCCCGCGCCAAGATCGAGCAGCCGCAGCGACGCGC
>NZ_AVCH01000127.1 GCF_000747075.1 Arenimonas malthae CC-JY-1 | reverse complement strand
CGGACCACCTCGAGGCGCGCCGCGGCCTGGCCGACGTGCGCGAAGCGGCGCTGGTGCAGGCCCGCGCCGCGCTGGCCTCGCGCGACTTCGCCACCGCCCGCGAACGCCTCGCGCTGGCCCGCGCCATGGCCGCGCCGGCCGCCGAGCTCGAAACCATCGAAGCCGAACTGGCGCTGCGCGAATCCACCGATGCCGACCTGGCCGACCTGCTGCAGCGCGCACGCGACGCGCAGGCCAGGGGCTACATCGAACCCCTGCCCGACGGCGCGCTGGCGCTGTACCTCGAGGCGCTGCGCCTGCAGCCCGACAACGCCATCGCGCTCGACGGCCGCCGCGCCATCCTCGCCGACCTGCTGCGGCAGGCCGAAGCCGCCATGGCCGCGGGCGACTTCGACGCCGCCGTCGCGCTGGTGGCGCGCGTGGTGGAAAGCGACCCGAGCCACCTGGGCCTGCCGGAAGTGCAGGCGCGGCTGGGCGAGGCCCGCGCGGCGATCGAACGCGAGCGCGAACAGGCGCTGCAGGCCGCCACCGGCGATCTGCGCGCCGGCCGGCTCGAGGCCGCCGCCGCCGGCTTCGAGGCCCTGCTCGCGAAGGACCCCGCCAG
>NZ_AVCH01000126.1 GCF_000747075.1 Arenimonas malthae CC-JY-1 | reverse complement strand
TTTAGCGAACGTTGCTCGTCTCCCTTTCGTACAAAAATACTTTGTGATATTTTCCCAATCGCTTCGCTTGAACGTTTCGATGGGTGGAGGCTTTCGAAGAAGTCGTCTAGCGTCCTCTTGCGCTTCGGGGAACGCTTTGAAGTAGCACCTGCACGCCCTGTTTGCGTAGGCGCAGCTGTGGATGGTGTGGACATGGGCACTGCCATCCTGATCGCTGTGGATAGATATAAGGATAAGTCCTCGTCGGAAATTTCCCGCTCGTTCAGCCATTCGCTTAGCCAATCCCTGAGCTCGTCCAATTGATTCGCAGGCAAAGACATCTGACACATAGTATCCGCTGTCTTGCCAATCTTCTTTTTCAAGGCGGGTAACGAACCGGTCGACCATTGTTTGTAATTCTTGCTCCAACGCCCTATTAGCTGTAACATCGCATTCTTGCATTGTTGGTCCAGTGGTATCGTATCCATAATCTTCCACCATACTCCCGGATGATTCGCCCACTCGTCCGGAAGCATCTCCCAGAGTACTGTCAAAATATTCCCAAAAGTGGTCGTCATTATTCATCTGTAATGAAACAACAATTCTATAACACTTGCTTTATTCATT
>NZ_AVCH01000125.1 GCF_000747075.1 Arenimonas malthae CC-JY-1 | reverse complement strand
GCCGTTCCTTGGGAATTGAGACGTTTGGGGTTGAAAGAGCGACAGGAGAAGATCAAACCGTACGGAGATCCTTGGAATAAGGACACTAAGGCTAAATATCCAGAACACTGGAGACTAGTAAATCCTCGCAGGGGACTAAACAAGGCGAAGAAGCAAGAACAAAGGGAAGCACAGGCGAGAAGAGATTCTGCCAATCTAGCAAGGGGAGAACCACCACGGAACGGATTAGTTTTACCGTTTTCGAACAATATCGGACCTGGAAATCCAATACGTCCCGCGACCAACAGAGCTGACCTTATTGCGCAGGGTCACGACTTACATTATCAACAAGCTAAGAGCGATAGCGACGTGCTGTCAGCGGATAGAGAAGCAATCTCACAATTCGCACACGAGGCAATCCAGGGTCAGGATCCTATATCTAGGATACACGCGGCAGTGGGAGGAATCGGGCTGGGAGTTAAGCACGCAGTCGAACATTTAAGCGGAAAAGTATACTACGGTAAGCAATGCCTAGAGTTAGACCGTTGGGTCCGAATCCTCAGGATCGTCCTAATTGGGATAGTATGAATGAGGGACAAAGACGTTATGCTATGGAACAATGGAACCTAGCTAG
>NZ_AVCH01000124.1 GCF_000747075.1 Arenimonas malthae CC-JY-1 | reverse complement strand
CGCGGGTCGGCGTGCGGCGCCCACTGGTACACCGCGTCCTCGCCCAGCCGCGCCTGCAGCCGCGCCTGCAGGGCCGGCCAGTCCATGGCGCTGGCCGGCCGCGCTTCGAACAGGTCGCGCCCGGCCGGCACGAACGGCGGCAGTTCGGTGGCGCGCAGGCCGAAGGCGCGCACCGGCGCCGGGATGGGTTCGCGTTCGAGCACCAGCCTGGCCAGTTCGAACAGCCGCGCCGGGTCGCGCTCGGGCGTCATCGCGCCCACCACGTGCGCGCTGGGCGGGCGCAGGTCGTGTTCGAACACCAGCTCGAAGCGCTGCACGCCGCCGTCGCGGCCGACCAGGAAGGCGCACAGGTCGCCCAGCAGCCGCCGCAGCGGGAACAGCAGGCCGGTGTGGTAACGCACTTCGTCGTCGAACTCGAAGCGCGCTTCGAACACGTCGGGCGGCTGGTAGCAGGGGCGCAGGTCGGGAGCGTCGCCGGTGAGCCGGTCGAGCACCTCCAGCAGGCCCGCGCCGAAGCGCCGGCGCAGGCCCGCGCGCGGCAGCGCGAACAGCTGCCGCAGCCGGCGCACGCCCATGCCGGCCAGGGCGTCGCGGGTGCGTTCGTCGAGCGGCGCGTGCGCC
>NZ_AVCH01000123.1 GCF_000747075.1 Arenimonas malthae CC-JY-1 | reverse complement strand
CCGCCAGGTCGTCGCGGCGCGCGGCGCGACGCAGGGCCTTCAGCAGCGGGCCCTCGGGCAAGGCGCCGGTGGCGGCCACGGCCGGCGACTCCGCGACGGGCGCGCCGGCCGGGCGGTAGAGCGTGTAGCCCATCGCCGACAGCATGGCCCGCTGCGCCGGGTTCCAGCTCATGCCGCGGCCTTCTTCCGGCGCGCCAGCACCCACAGGCCATAGGCCGGGCCCGACAGCGCATACGCCAGCGCCAGCGCGAACAGGCCCTTGGCCTGGGCGATGAACAGCACGGCGATGGTGACCACCACCAGCGCCATCACGAAAAACGGCACGCGTCCGCCCTTCGGGAACCCCTTGAAGCTGAAGTACTTCACCCGGCTCACCATCAGCAGGCCGGCCGCCACCGTGACGCCCAGCGCCAGCCAGCGCAGGCCCTGGCCGCCGTAGCCAAAGGTGTTCATGGCCCAGACGAAGGACACCACCAGGCCGGCCGCGGCCGGGCTGGCCAGGCCGATGAAGAAGCGCTTGTCGGTGGAACCCACCTGGGTGTTGAAGCGCGCCAGGCGCAGCGCGGCGCAGGCGGCGTACAGGAAGGCGGCGGCCCAGCCCACCTTGGCCAGCACCGGGCCGTCGGCGCGGAAACCCACCAGGGCCCAGTGGTACATCACCAGCGAGGGCGCCATGCCGAAGCTCACCAGGTCGGCCAGGGAGTCGTACTGCACGCCGAAATCGCTGGTGGTGCCGGTCATGCGGGCCACCCGGCCGTCCAGGCCGTCGAACAGGGCGGCCACGAACACGGCGATGCAGGCGTTCTCGAAGTTGCCGCTGGCGGCGGCCAGGATGGCGTAGAACCCGGCAAACAGCCCGCCCGTGGTCAGCAGGTTGGGCAGCAGGTAGATGCCGCGGCCACGCGCCGGGCCGGTGTCTTCGGTGGGTTCCATGGCGCCAGTGTAGCGGCTCGCCGGAGCCGCCCATAGCCTCGCCTTGCGGGGTCAGGGCGGTGGTGGTATCACGGTCGCACGAACGCCCCCGGAGGCCCGCCATGTCCCGCCACGCCCTGCTGCTTGCCCTGTCCGCCGCCCTGATGCCGGGCCTGGTTTCCGCCGAGGACACCACGGTCTACAAGTCCAAGGGCAAGTCGGGCGAGACCGTGTATTCCCAGATCGAAACCGAGGACGCCAAGGCGCACCGCGTCGGCACCTCCGAGCCCGACGCGCCCCCGGCCGCCGCCGCCGAGGCCCCGGCCAAGAGCCCGGCCGAACAGGCCTGCGACCGCGCCAAGGCCAACTACGAGCTGCTGGCCTCCGACAAGCGCGTGCAGTTCGACCGCGACGGCGACGGCAAGCCCGAGGAAATGAGCGCCGAGGAGCGCGCCAGCAACCGCGACATGGCCAAGCGCCAGGTCGACGCCTACTGCACGCCGGCCGCCGAAGGCCAGTAAGCCGCGCCACGGGGGGCCGGGCGGCCGTTACAATGGCCGACCCACCCAAGCGGCCCGGTTCCCCCGATGCGTCTTTCCCAGTTCCACCTCAACACCAGCAAGGAAACCCCCGCCGACGCCGAAGTCGTCAGCCACCAGCTGATGCTGCGCGCCGGCATGATCCGCAAGCTGGCCGCCGGCCTGTACACCTGGAGCCCGCTGGGCCTGCGCGTGCTGCGCAAGGTGGAGGCCATCGTGCGCGAGGAAATGGACCGCGCCGGCGCCATCGAGATGCTGATGCCGTCGATCCAGCCGCGCGAGCTGTGGGAGGAAACCGGCCGCTGGCAGAAGTTCGGCGGCCAGCTGCTGAAGATCAGGGACCGCAAGGACGGCGAGTTCTGCTACGGCCCGACCCACGAGGAAGTGGTCACCGACTTCGCCCGCAACGAGCTGCGCAGCTACAAGCAGCTGCCGGTGAACTTCTACCAGATCCAGACCAAGTTCCGCGACGAGATCCGCCCGCGCTTCGGCGTGATGCGCGCGCGCGAGTTCCTGATGAAGGACGCCTACTCCTTCCACCTGGGCACCGAAAGCCTGCGCGAAACCTACCAGGCGATGTACGACGCCTATTCGCGCATCTTCACCCGCCTGGGCCTGGTGTTCCGCGCCGTGAACGCCGACACCGGCGCCATCGGCGGCAGCGCCTCGCACGAGTTCCACGTGCTGGCCGACTCGGGCGAGGACGCCATCGCCTTCTCCGATGGCAGCGACTACGCCGCCAACGTCGAGATGGCCGAGGCGATGGCGCCCGGCGCCCGCCCCGCCGCCGCCGAGGCCATGCGCGAGGTCGAAACGCCCTGGCAGCGCACCTGCGAGGAAGTCGCCAAGCTGATGGGCATCGCGCTGGCGCGCACCGTGAAGTCGGTGGCCGTGGTGGGCGAGCAGGGCTTCGTGCTGGCGCTGGTGCGCGGCGACCACGTGGTCAACGAGATCAAGCTGTCGAAGGTGCCGGGCCTGGCCGAGTTCCGCCTGGCGACCGAGGCCGAGATCAACGAGCACCTGGGCTGCGAGCCCGGCTTCATCGGCCCGGTGAAGCCCGCCAAGGCCATCACCGTCATCGCCGACCGCACCGTGGCGGCCATGGCCGATTTCGTCGTCGGCGCCAATCGCAAGGGTTTCCACCTTGCCGGCGTGAACTGGGGCCGCGACCTGCCCGAGCCGGCGCTGGTGGCCGACCTGCGCAACGTGGTCGAGGGCGACCCCTCGCCCGACGGCAAGGGCACGCTGCGCATTGCCCGCGGCATCGAGGTGGGCCACGTGTTCCAGCTCGGCCAGAAGTACGCCGAGGCGCTCAAGGCCACCGTGCTCGACGCCGAGGGCAAGGCCCAGGTCATGCACATGGGCTGCTACGGCATCGGCGTGTCGCGCATCGTCGCCGCCGCCATCGAGCAGAACTTCGACGCCAACGGCATCTGCTGGCCGGCGCCGATGGCGCCCTGGCAGGTGGCGGTGTGCATCATCAACCCGAAGAACGACCCGGCCGTGGTCGAAGCCGCCGACGCGCTCTACGCCGAGCTCCAGGCCGCCGGCCTGGAGGTGGCCATCGACGACCGCGGCCTGCGCCCGGGCGTGATGTTCGGCGACATCGAGCTGATCGGCATCCCGCACCGCGTGGTGGTGTCGGGCCGCGGCCTCGAGGCCGGCACCTTCGAATACCGCGCCCGCCGCGCCGCCGACAGCGAGAACCTGGACCGCGCCGCCCTGTGGCAGCGCCTCGGGCTGGCGTAAGAAAACCGCGCGATACCCGCCCGCGGGTTTCGCGAAAGGTTTCAACGGGTTTACCATCGGGGTTTCCGGGCAACTGCCTGGAAACCCCGTTGTCATTTCAGGAACCCAAGGAAACCCATGAGCATCAACCTCGATGGCCTGTCGGCCAAGGAACTCCAGGCCCTGATCGCCAAGGCCAGCCAGCGCAAGAAGACCCTGGCCAAGCGCAAGCCCATCGCCGCCGTGCGCAAGAAGCTGGTGTCGCTGGCCAAGGCCGAGGGTTACACCGTGGACGAGCTGTTCGGCACCGGCCGCATGGTGCGCGAAAAGGCCGGCGTGGCCGCGAAGAAGGCCCCGGCGCGCAAGTCCGCCGCCAAGGGCGCCAAGGTGCCGCCGAAGTACCGCAACCCCGCCGACCCCACCCAGACCTGGGCCGGCCGCGGCATGCCGCCCAAGTGGCTCGCCGCCGAACTCGCCCGCGGCCGCAAGCTCGAGGACTTCGCCATCGCGAAGTAAGGGCGGGTCAGATATTCCGCCGCGACGGCACCAGCAGGTTGCCGAACAGCAGCCCCGCCACCAGCGCGATCAGCGCCGAGAGCAGGGCGAAGGCGGTGTCCAGGCCAAGGATCACGTCGCGCTCCATCACGAAGTTGAGGCTGCGGAAACCCACGCTGCCCGGCACCAGCAGGATGATGCCGGGCACGCGCACCAGCGCGCCCGGGCGGTTGCGCCAGCGGCCGTAGACATTGCTCAGCGCCGCCACGCCCATGCCGGCGAAGAAGGCGCCGCCGGCGAAGTTTTCCGAGGCCAGGCCCAGCACCTCGCCGCCCAGGCGGGTGAGCGCGTAGCCCAGCAGCACCGAACCCATCACCAGCGGGTAGTCGCGCCGCGAGGCCTGGAACAGCACCGCGAACGCGAACGCCGCCACGCCCAGCGCCGCCAGCTCGGCCACCACCGGCAGCGGCTGCGCCGCCGCCTCCTGCGGCACCCAGCCCAGCAGCCGCACCACCTGCATGGCGGCCACGGTGCCGAAGGTGAGCTTCATCAGGATCATCAGCGCGCCGGCGAAACGCGCCGTGCCCGACACCAGGTGCTGGGCCGACAGCTCGCTCACGGCGTTGGTCAGCATCAGGCCCGGCATCAGCACGATCAGCGAGGCCACGATGACCGTCTTGAACGACAGCGGCTCGATGAAGGTGGCCACCGCCGCCGCCAGCAGCGTCGCCACCATCGCGGCGATGGCCTCCAGCGCCTCGCCCAGCCGCGGCCGGCCGCCAGCCAGCACCGCCATCACGCCGATGACCAGGCCGATCACGCCGGACGTGACCACGCCCGCCAGGCCCGCGCCCAGCAGCGCCGCCACCGCCGCCGCCGACAGGCCGAAGCTGAAGGCCGCCAGCGCCTGCATCCGGCGCGTGCCGGGGCGGTCGAGCGCCTTGAGCGCGGCCAGGCCGTCGGCCGGGGCCAGGCGGCCGGCCAGCACGTCTTCGGCGATGGCGTCGGTGGCGGCCAGCCGGGCCAGGTTCTGTTCGCCCGGGTCGAGCCGGATCACGCGGGTGATGCCGTTGTGCTGGCCACGCACCGGGTCGGCGAAGCTCAGGATCATGCCGGTGGGGTTGGAGAAGATCTCGCAGTCCAGCCCCAGCCGGTGCGCCACCGCCTCCACCGCGGCCTCGAGGCGCTGGGCGGTGGTGCCGTACACGTGCAGGCGCGTGGCCAGTTCGGCCACGAAGTTCGCCTGGGCCTCGTAGGTCGCCTGGCTGGTGAGGACGGGGGCGTTCATGGGCCGGAAGCATGGCACAGGCCGCCGCGCGGGCGCAGCCGGATTTCACGCCGGGCCGCCGCGCCGGCTATGCTCTGCGCTGGCCCCGACGGACGCGCCCCCGCGCAATGAGCGAAGCGCCACGCATCGACACCAGCGAACGCCACCCGGGCATCCTCAGCGCCCGCGGCGACTGGACCCTCGCCAACGCCGCCCAGCTGCTGGCGCTGATCGAGGCGGCGCCGGCCTCGGCCGACGACATCGACGGCCGCGACATCCGCCGGCTCGATTCCGCCGGCGCCATGATGCTCTCGCGCTACGCGGTGAAGGTCGGCCTGGGCCTGGCCACGGTGGAAGTGAAACCCGAGCACCGGCCGCTCACCGAGACGGTGCGCGCCATCTGCGAAAACCCGCCGCGCGTGGTCCGCAAGGACTACGGCGTGCAGGAAATGCTGGCCCGCATGGGCTTCGCGGTCGAGGACTACACCCGCGAGGTGCTGGCCCTGGTCGGTTTCCTGGGACTGACCCTCAAGACCGCGCTGGGCGTGCTGCTGCGCCCCGCCCGCTTCCGCGCCACGCCCACCATCCACCACATGGAGCAGGTGGGCCTCGACGCGGTGCCGCTGGTGGTGCTGCTGAGCTTCATGGTCGGCGCGGTCATCGCCTTCCTGGGCGCCACGGTGCTGCGCGACTTCGGCGCCGAGATCTTCGTGGTCGAACTGGTGGGCATCGCCTTCCTGCGCGAATTCGCCGTCCTGCTCACCGCCATCCTGCTGGCCGGCCGCACCGCCAGCGCCTTCACCGCGCAAATAGGCGCCATGCAGAGCGGCGAGGAGATCGACGCCATCCGCACCCTGGGCCTGGACCCGGTGGAACTGCTGGTGCTGCCGCGCTTGGTGGCGCTGCTGGTGATGCTGCCGCTGCTCACCTTCCTGGCCATGGTCGCGGGCATCGCCGGCGGCATGGCGGTGAGCGTGGCCAGCCTGGGCATGAGCCCGGACATGTTCCTGGCCCGCCTGCAGGAAACCACCGAGCTGCGGCATTTCTGGGTGGGCGTGTCGAAGGCACCGGTGTTCGCGGTGGTCATCGCGCTCATCGGCTGCCTGGAGGGCTTCCAGGTCAAGGGCACGGCCGAGTCGGTGGGCGAGCGCACCACCTCCAGCGTCGTGCAGACCATTTCGCTGGTGATCCTGCTCGACGCCTTCGCCGCCATGTTCTTCATGGAGATGGACTGGTGAGCGACGAACTGCCCGCCGGCGACGGCCCGGCCATCCGCGTGCGCGGCCTGCGCAACACCTTCGGCGAGCAGGTGGTGCACGAAAACCTCGACCTCGACGTCCGCCGCGGCGAGATCATCGGCGTGGTCGGCGGCTCCGGCACCGGCAAGTCGGTGCTGATGCGCGCCATCCTGGGCCTGCGCGAACCCCAGGGCGGCAGCATCGAGGTGCTGGGCGTGGACGCGCTCAGCGACCGCGCGCGCGCCCACGGCATCATCGAGCGCAACACCGGCGTGCTGTTCCAGAACGGCGCGCTGTTCTCTTCGCTCACCGTGGCCGAAAACGTCTCGGTGCCGCTGAAAGAGCACTACCCGGAGCTGCCCGAGGACATGGTGCACGACCTGGCCATGCTCAAGATCCGCATGGCCGGCCTGGGCGAGGACGCCGGCGCCAAGCTGCCCTCGCAGCTCTCGGGCGGCATGCGCAAGCGCGCCGGCATCGCCCGCGCGCTGGCGCTCGACCCCGCCCTGCTCTTCCTGGACGAACCCACCGCCGGCCTCGACCCGATCGGCGCCGCCGCCTTCGACGAGCTCATCCGCACGCTGCAGCGCGCGCTGGGGCTCACCGTGTTCCTGATCACCCACGACCTCGACACGCTCTACGCCATCTGCGACCGCGTCGCGGTGCTGGCCGACAAGCGCGTGCTGGTCAACGCCCCGCTGGCCGAAGTCGAGCGATTCGACCACCCGTGGGTGCAAGAGTATTTCCACGGCCCGCGCGGACGCGCCGCGCAGGCCGCCCTGGCCAAGGAGGCTTGAGATGGAAACCCGCGCCAACCATGTGTTGATCGGCGCCTTCACGCTGGCGGTATGCCTGTTCGCGGTGCTGTTCGCGCTGTGGATCGCCAAGTACACCACCGAGAAGGCCTACGGCGAATACGACGTGGTCTTCCAGGAAGCCGTGACCGGCCTGAGCACCGGCAGCCAAGTGCTGTATTCGGGCATCAGCGTCGGCGAAGTGCGCGCGCTGTCGCTGATGAAGGACGACCCGCGCAAGGTGGTGGCGCGCATCCGCCTGTCGGCCGATACCCCGGTGCGCACCGACACCCGTGCCAAGCTCACCATGACCGGCCTCACCGGCGTGGCGGTGATCCAGCTCACCGGCGGCAGCCCGGGCGCGCCGGCGCTGGAGGGCGGCCGCGGCAAGGACGTGCCGGTGATCCAGAGCGAACCGTCGGCGCTGAAGAACATCGCCGCCACCGCCAACGAGATCGTCGAGCGCGTGAACCGGCTGCTGAGCGAGGAGAACGTCGCCCGCGTCACCGCCACGCTCGACCAGATCAACCAGGTCACCGGCACCCTGGCCGCGGAGCGCGAGGAGATCGCCGCGCTGGTGCGCAACGCCCGCGCCGCCAGCGAAAAGCTCGACGCCACGCTGGCCAGCGCCGACCGCACCATCAACCACCTCGACCAGGGCGTGGTGCAGGAGCTGCCGGCGCTGGTGACCAAGCTCGACGCCACCCTGACGCAGCTCGAATCGGCCAGCCGCAGCGCCGACGCCATCCTGGGCGACAACCGCGAGGCCATCGCCGACTTCAGCCGCGACGGCCTGGGCCAGGTGGGCCCCACCATGCGCCAGCTGCGCTCGCTGATCCGCGAGATCGACGACCTGGCCGACCGCCTTGAAAACAACCCGGCGGGCTACCTGCTCGGCCGCGAACAGCCCGAGGAGTTCGAACCATGACCCGCCGCGCCCCGCGCCTTTTCGCCCTTGCCGCCGCGCTGTCGCTGGCCGGCTGCTCCATCGTCGGGCCCACCGCCGAGGTGCAGATCTTCGCGCCGCGCACCGCCATCACCGCCGACCCGGCCTGGCCGGCGGTGGACTGGCAGCTCAGCGTGTCCACGCCCGACACCCACCAGCTGCTCGATTCCACCCGCATCGCCGTTCGCCCCGCGCCCGACCGCCTGCAGACCTACAAGGGCGCGCGCTGGGCCGACAGCGCGCCGGAGCTGCTGCAGACGGCGCTGGTGCAGGCCTTCGAGGACTCCGGCCGCATCGCCGCGGTGGGCCGCTTCGGCGGTACGCGCGGCGACTTCGGGCTGTTCACCGAGCTGCGCGCCTTCGAAACCGTCTATGCCGGCGGCCGGCCCGAGGTGGTGGTCGAGCTGCAGGCGCGGCTGGTGGCCCTGCGCGGCCAAGGCGGGGTCAGCGCGAAGCGCTTCCGGGTGGTGGTGCCCAGCCAGGGCGAGCAGATCGAGCCGGTGGTGGCGGCCTTCGGCCAGGCCATGACGCAGCTGTCGCAGGAGGTCGTGGGCTGGACCCTGGCCGAGGGCCAGCGCGTGGTCACGGCGAAGGAAGGATCCGCCGGAAAGTAAGGTTGATGCGCGCCGGCACCGGCCTGGCGGTGCGCGGCAGCGCGTGTTTCCACTCGGCCTGGGTGTCGCCGGCCATCAGCAGCAGGCTGCCGTGCGGCAGGTCGATGGCGTGCTTGCGCGCCGGGTCGTGGCGGTGCCGGAAGGCGAAGCGGCGCGTGCCGCCCAGGCTGAGCGACGCGATCACCGGGCGCGGGCCCAGTTCGGGCTCGTCGTCGCTGTGCCAGCCCATGGCGTCGCGGCCGTCGCGGTAGAGGTTGGCCAGCACGCTGTTCATGGCCACGCCGGCGGCGGCGTCGATGCGCGGCCGCAGCGCCGCCAGCGCTTGCGGCCAGGGCCGCGGTTCGAAGCGCACCCGCGAATACACGTAACTGGCGCCCGGGTCGCCGATCCAGCAGCTCAGCCGCGGCGAATCCACCATCCGCCCGAACATCCGTATCCGGTGCGTCTCCCACGCCACCTGCGCCATCAGCGCCTCGAACAACCGGTTCGCCTCATCGGCCGGCAGCCAGCCCGGGATCAGTGCAGTTCCGTCGGGGAGAATCGGTTCGGCCAAGGACGCGCAGTGTTGGGTCTTGAACGCGGATCAGGGCGCAGCGCAACTACTCGCCGGTGTCGGCGACGGAGGCGAGGATGCCGGCGAGTTCGATCAGGCGCAGGTCGCTGCCGGGCGCGCCGACGAGCTGCAGGCCCAGGCCGCCGGGCAGCGGCAGGCTCAGGGCCGGGCAGCCGGCCAGCGAGGCCAGCGCGGTAAGGTCGGCCAGGTTCGCCGGTTCCTCGGCGCCCCAGGCCGGCGGCGGCGAGGCCACGGTGGGCAGCAGCAGCACGTCGAACTGTTCGAACAGGCGCCGCACCTGCACCACGTGGCCGTCCAGGCGGCGATGCGCGCGGGCCGCGTCGGCCGCGCTCTTGCGCAGGGCGAAGTCGAGCAGCCAGCGCAGGCGGGTGGACGCCCCGCCCAGGCGCGCTTCGTGCGCCGCCAGGATTTCGGCTTCCATCAGCAGCAGCGCGGCGCGGCGGGTGGCGGCCACTTCCAGCGGGGCGATTTCCAGCGCCACCGGCAGCGCGCTGCCGAACACCGCGGCCACGCGCGCCATCACGGCGCTGAAGTTCTCCACCACCGCGGCGTCCACCCCCAGCGCGGACAGGTCGGCGACCACGCCGGCCTTGAGTTCGCCCGGCACCCAGTCGGGCGGGGCCAGCGGCACGCGGCGCTTGCGCGAGCGCGGGTCGCCGGCGTCGTAGCCGGCCAGCACCGGCAGCACCAGGCCGATGTCCTGCACCGCGCGGGCCAGCAGGCCCGGGCAGTCCAGGCGGCGCAGCGCCGGCGCCATGCCGCGCGCGCTCAGTTCGCCCAGCGTGGGCTTGTGCCCCACCAGGCCGCAGAAGGCGGCGGGAATGCGGGTGGCGCCCAGGGTGTCGGTGCCCAGCGCCACCACGGCGTGGCCGGCGGCCAGGGCCGCGGCCGAACCACCCGAGGCGCCGCCGGCGGCGCGGTCGGGCAGCACCGGGTTGCGCACGTCGCCGAAGTGCGGGTTGCGGCCGACGGTGCCGAAGGCGGCTTCGTCGAGGTTGGTCTTGCCCAGGAACACCGCGCCGGCGCCGCGCAGGCGCCGCACCACGTGCGCGTCCTGTTCGGCCAGGCCGGGGTGGCCGGGCAGGCCCAGGCTGGTGGGCATGCCGGCGATGTCGAAGGCGTCGGTCACGGCGATGGGCACGCCGTCCAGGCGGCCCAGCGGCTTGCCCTCGGCGCGGCGGTCGTCGCTGGCGCGGGCGGCGGCCAGCGCGCCGGCGGCGTCCACCCAGGTCCAGGCGTTGAGGTGGCCGTCGCGGGCGATGGCGGCCAGGCAGGCGCCGGTCAGCGCCTCGCTGCTGGTCTCGCCCTTGGCGAGGGCGTGCAGCACGCGATAGAGCGGGGCCTGGCGCAGGGCGTCGGGGCTGGCGGTCATGCGTGTCGCATTCCGTGGCGGGACTGCCGCCGAGTGTCCTTGATTGCCCGCCCGCGGGCAAACCGGGACAATCCGGACATCAGCGTATGGAGCTTGGGCAATGAGTGAACGTGACGTGATGGAATACGACGTGGTGACCGTGGGCGCCGGCCCGGCGGGCCTGTCGTTCGCGATCCGGCTCAAGCAGCTCAAACCCGAACTCTCGGTCTGCGTGATCGAGAAGGCGTCCACCATCGGCGCCCACATCCTCTCGGGCGCGGTCATCGAACCCGGCCCGCTGGACGAGCTGCTGCCCGGCTGGCGCGACGCCCCGCCGCCGGTGTGCGTGCCCGCCGCCGAAGACGAATTCTGGTTCCTCACGAAAACCGGCGGCACCAAGTTCCCGGTCATCCCGCCGGGCATGGCCAACCACGGCAACTTCATCGTCTCGCTGGGCGCGATGTGCGCCTGGCTGGCGCCGCAGGCCGAGGCCCTGGGCGTGGAGATCTACCCGGGCTTCGCCGCCGCCGAGCCGCTGTTCGACGAGGCCGGCGCCGTCTGCGGCGTGCGCATCGGCGACATGGGCGTGGCCAAGGACGGGTCGCACAAGCCCGGCTACACCCAGGGCATCGACATCCTGGCCAAGGTGACCGTGCTGGCCGAAGGCGCGCGCGGCCACCTGACCAAGCAGCTCATCCGCAAGTTCGGCCTCGACGCCGAATCCGACCCGCAGAACTATTCGATCGGCATCAAGGAACTCTGGCAGCTGCCGCCGGGCCGCGCCAAGCCGGGCAAGATCTTCCACAGCTTCGGCTGGCCGGCCGATTCGATGACCTACGGCGGCAGCTTCATCTACCACCTGGCCGACGACCGCGTGGCCATCGGCTACGTTTCGGGCCTGGACTACCGCGACCCGGAGTACCAGCCGTACGAAGCCTTCCAGCAGTTCAAGCACCACCCGCTGGTGAAGCCGCTGCTCGAAGGCGGCACCATCCTCAGCGCCGGCGCGCGCGCCATCGTCACCGGTGGCTGGCAGTCGCTGCCGAAGGTGGAGATGCCCGGCGCGCTGCTCATCGGCGACACCGCCGGCCTGCTCAACGTGCCCAAGGTGAAGGGCACGCACCAGGCCATCCGCAGCGGCATGCTGGCGGCCGAACACCTGGCCGCGCAGGAAGCCCCCGCCGCCGCCGGCTTCGACGCGAAGCTGCGCGCCTCGCCGGTGATGGCCGAACTGAAGAAGGTCCGCAACATCAAGCCCGGCTTCAAGAAGGGCCTGTGGTTCGGCCTGGTCAACTCGGCCTGGGAAACCGCCACCGCCGGCCTGTCGCCCTGGACCTGGCGCTGCAAGCCCGACTGGAATTCGCTGCAGAAACTGGCCGAGGCCGAAAAGCCCAGGCGCGACTACGTCGAGCGCACGCTGGCCCCGCGCGACCGCCTGGCCGGCGTGTACTTCGCCGCCACCGAGCACGACGAGGACCAGCCGGTGCACCTGAAGGTGTCGAACACCGACATCTGCGTCACGAAGTGCGCCGAGGAATACGGCAACCCCTGCCAGCGCTTCTGCCCGGCGGGCGTGTACGAGATCGTGCAGGACGAGCAGGGCAAGCGCCTGCAGATCAACGCCGCCAACTGCGTGCACTGCAAGACCTGCGACATCAAGGACCCGTACCAGATCATCACCTGGGTGACGCCGGAAGGCGGCTCGGGTCCGAACTACCAGAACCTCTGAAAAAAGGCCGCATGAACGCCACCCGCACCCCGCTTCCCCTGATGTTCGGCATTCCCGACGACGGAATGGCCCAGATCTACTTCCAGCCCGGCAAGCCGGGCCCGCAGGTGTCCTTCCCCGGCAACCTCAATTTCGTCGGCTACCTCGACCGCAGCCGCGGCCCCTGGTTCCAGCCCATCTACTGCGGCCCGCGCCTGACCACGACGGTGGACGAGGTCGAGCCCGGGCGTCCGCTGGTGAACGCCGTCACCGAGCCGCACCGCTGCTCGGTGGCGCTGCGCACCATCGAGGCCGTCGTGGCCAAGACCCAGGCCAACTGCTTCAACCACCCCGCCGCCATCCAGGGCACGCGCCGCGACCTGGTGTCGGAGCGGCTGGCCGGCATCGACGGCCTGTGCATGCCGCGCACGCTGCGCCTGCGCATCGACGAGCCGGCCGAGCTGGGCGAAGCCATCGCCCGCGCGGGCCTGGCCTGGCCGCTGCTGCTGCGCGTCGCCGGCGACCACGGCGGCAAGGACCTGACCAAGGTGGATCGCCCGGAAGACCTGCGCGCCGCGCTGCGCGACCTGCCCTGGGGCGGCCGCCCGATCTACGTGACCGAGTTCGTGGACTTCCGCGGCGACGACGGCCTGTACCGCAAGATGCGCCTGGTGGTGGTGGGCCGCGAGGTCTTCCTGCGCCACCACATCCCCGCGGCCGACTGGCTGGTGCACGCGGACAGCCGCGTGCCGCGCGCCGAGCTGCTCGAACGCGAGCTGCAGGAGCTGGAAGGTTTCGACCAGGGCCTGCTGCCCCTGCTGCGTGACCGCGTGCTGGCGATCGCCGACGCGCTGGGCCTGGACTACTTCGGCATCGACGCCAGCCTGCTGCCGGACGGCCGCCTGCTGGTGTTCGAGGCCAACGCCACCATGAACGTGCTGCACGACTCCAACCCGCAGGAACCGCGCTGGGCGGGGGTGATCGCGCGCATCCGCCGCAGCCTGGAGTCGCTGCTCGAGAACCCCGGCCGTTGGCGCCACGCCCCCGCGGGTACGCGGCAATGAACCTGACCTACCCGGAAATCTTCGCCGCCCGCGGTGACCTTTACCACGCGGCCATGATGGCCTGGCCGCACGCGCGCGACGCCGAGTTCGACGCCCTGTTCGCGCGCCGGCCGCTGGCCGCGGGCGAACGCGTGCTCGACTTCCCGTCCGGCGGCGGTTACCTGGCGAAGCACCTCGAAGGCAAGGCGCGCGTGGTCGGCTACGAACTCACCGACGGCTTCGCCGCCGGCATCCCGGTGGGCCTGCCTTCGCGCGAAGCCGACCCGGAACCCTACGACCGCGCCGTCTGCCTGGCCGCGCTGCACCACATCGACGACCAGCCCGGCTTCCTGCGCGAGCTGGCCACGCGGGTGAAACCCGGCGGCCTGCTGCACGTGGGCGACGTGCCGGCCGGTTCGCCGCTGGGCGCATTCCTCGACGGCTTCGTCGGCCGCTACAACCAGACCGGCCACCAGGGCATGTACCTCTCGCCGCGCGCCGCCGACTACGCCGCGCTGGGAGAGGTGCAGCACTGCGCCGAGGTCGCCACGCCCTGGCGTTTCCCCGACGAGGCCGCGATGCTGGGATTCTGCGCGCAGCTGTTCGGGCTCAGCGGCCATGACCCGCGCGAGCTGCTGGCCGCGCTGCGCGACCAGGTCGGCGTGGATGCCGGCCCCGACGGCGTTTCGCTGCGCTGGCGCCTGCTCTACGTGGACATCCTCGTTCCCGGCCAGTCGTGAAGCTGGCGCTCGCCACCGCCATCGCGGCCTTCGCGCTCGACGACGACCTCGTCCCGCTGCGCCAGGCCTGCGCGGCGGCCGGCATCGACGCCCAGGTGGTGGCCTGGGACGACCCGACGGTGAGCTGGGCCCGCTTCGACGCGGTGCTGCTGCGCTCGCCCTGGGACTACGTGGACCGCCTGCCGGAATTCCTGGCCTGGTGCGAACGCGTGGCCAAACTCACGCGCTTGTGGAACCCGCCGGACGTCGTGCGCTGGAACACCGACAAGCGCTACCTCGGCGAGCTGGCGAAGGCCGGCGTGCCGGTGATCGAAAGCCACTTCCTTGCCCCGGGCGACGACCCGGCCAGCCTGCCCGACCTCGAGGAATTCGTGGTCAAGCCCACCATCGGCGCCGGTTCGCGTGATGCGAAACGCTACCTGCGTGCCGACCGCCCCGCGGCCATTGCGCACGCCGCGCGCCTGCTCGGCGAAGGCCGGCACGTGCTGGTGCAGCCCTACCTGCGCGCGGTGGACGAGCAGGGCGAAACCGCGCTGCTGTTCTTTGGTGGCGAGTTCAGCCACGCCATCCGCAAGGCACCGCTGCTGAAGCGCGGCGAAGAGCCGACGCGGGCGCTATTCAAGGACGAACACATCCAGCCGCGCGAACCGTCCGCGCAGGAGCGCGAGGTGGCCGCGAAGGTGCTGGCCGCCCTGCCCTTCGGCCCGCTGGCGTACGCCCGCGTCGACCTGCTGCCCTCGCCCACCGGCCCGCAGCTGCTGGAACTGGAGCTCACCGAACCTTCGGTGTTCCTGCCCTACGGCAAGGGCGCGGGCGCGCGCTTCGCGCAGGTCCTGGCCGAAAAACTCGCCAGCCCCCCGTAGGAGCGGCTTCAGCCGCGGTCAGGACACCTGCAGCGCCGCGAGGACCCGGGCCGCCATCTGCTCGGCCGTTTCGCTGCCGCCGTCGAGGTGCAGCTCGGGATGCTCCGGCGCCTCGTAGGGCGAATCGATGCCGGTGAAGTTGCGGATCTGCCCCGCGCGCGCCTTGGCGTACAGCCCCTTCACGTCGCGCCGCTCGGCCACGGCCAGCGGCGTGTCCACGAACACTTCGACGAACTGCTCCCGGGGGAACAGCTCGCGCGCCATCCGGCGTTCGGCGCGGAAGGGCGAGATGAAACTCACCAGCACGATCAACCCGGCGTCGGTCATCAGCCTGGCCACCTCGGCGACGCGGCGGATGTTCTCCACGCGGTCCTCGTCGGTGAAACCCAGGTCCTTGTTCAGGCCGTGGCGCACGTTGTCGCCGTCGAGCAAATAGGTGTGGTAACCCTTGGCCAGCAGCTGTTTTTCCACCAGGTTGGCCACGGTGGACTTGCCCGCGCCCGAGAGGCCGGTGAACCACAGGCAGCGCGGTTGCTGGCCCTTGATGCCGGCGCGCGCCGCCTGGTCCACTTCCAGGTGCTGCCAGTGGATGTTGGCCGCGCGCCGCAGCGCGAAGTCGAGCGTGCCGGCGCCGACGGTGGCGTTGCTCTGGCGGTCGATGAGGATGAAGCCGCCCAGCGTGCGGTTGTCCGCGTACGCCTCGAACGGGATCGGCTGCTCAAGGCTGAGGTTGCAGTAGGCCACCTCGTTGAGCTCGAGCGACTTGGCGGCCAGCCGCGCCTGCGTGTTCACGTCCACCTTGTGCTTGATCTCGGTGACCTGGGCGGCCAGCGTGCGCGCGCCGATCTTCAGCCAGTAGGGGCGGCCCGGCAGCAGCGGCGCGTCGCCCATCCACAGCAGGTGCGCGGCGAACTGGTCGGCCACCTGCGGCGGCAACGCGGCGGCGGCGATCACGTCGCCGCGGCTCACGTCCACCTCGTCGTCCAGGGTCAGCGTCACTGCCTGGCCGCGGCCCGCCGAGGCGAGTTCGCCGTCGGCGGTGACCAGGGCGCGCACCTTCGAGCGCCGGCCCGACGGCAGCACCACCACCTCGTCGCCCGGCGCCACGCGGCCCGCGGCCACGGTGCCGGCGAAGCCGCGGAAATCCTGGTTCGGGCGGCACACCCACTGCACCGGCAGGCGGAAGCCGGTGGCGTCGCCGCCGCGGTCCACCTGCACCGTTTCCAGGTGCTCGAGCAGCGTGGGGCCGGCGTACCAGGGCATCGCCGCGGAGCGCGCGCTCAGGTTGTCGCCCCTGAGCGCCGACAGCGGCACGCACTGCACGTGGCTGATGCCCAGGCGCGCGGCGAGTTCGCGGTAGCCTTCGACGATGCGCGCGAACACGGCCTCGTCGTAGCCCACCAGGTCCATCTTGTTCACCGCCAGCACCACGTGGCGGATGCCCAGCAGCGAGACGATGTAGCTGTGCCGGCGGGTCTGCGTGAGCAGGCCCTTGCGCGCGTCCACCAGCACCACCGCCAGGTCGGCGGTGGAGGCGCCGGTGGCCATGTTGCGGGTGTACTGCTCGTGGCCCGGGCAGTCGGCCACGATGAACTTGCGCCGGTCGGTGTCGAAGAAGCGGTAGGCCACGTCGATGGTGATGCCCTGCTCGCGCTCGGCGGCCAGGCCGTCCACCAGCAGGGCGAAATCGATGTCCTCGCCCTGGGTGCCGTGGCGGCGGCTGTCCTTCTCCAGCGCGGCCAGCTGGTCGTCGAACAGGCGCTTGGTGTCGTGCAGCAGCCGGCCGATCAGCGTGCTCTTGCCGTCGTCCACGCTGCCGCAGGTGATGAAGCGCAGCAGGCCCTTGGTCTCGTGCTGGCGCAGGTAGGCGGCGACGGCCGCGGCGTGGTCGGTGCCGGCCATCAGAAGTAGCCCTCCTGCTTCTTCTTTTCCATCGAGGCCGAGGGGTCGTGGTCGATCACGCGGCCCTGGCGCTCGGAGGTGGTGGCCACCAGCATCTCGGCGATGATGGCCTCCAGCGTGTCCGCGTCGGATTCGATGGCGCCGGTGAGCGGGTAGCAGCCCAGCGTGCGGAAGCGCACCTTGCGCAGCGTGGGCACTTCGCCCTCGCGCAGCGGCAGGCGCTCGTCGTCCACCATGATCAGGGCGCCGTCGCGCTCCACCACCGGCCGCTCGGCCGCGAAGTACAGCGAAGGCACCGGGATCTTCTCGCGGTAGATGTAGAGCCACACGTCCAGCTCGGTCCAGTTCGAGATCGGGAACACGCGCACGCTCTCGCCCTTGTGGATGCGGGTGTTGTACAGGTCCCACAGCTCGGGGCGCTGGTTCTTCGGGTCCCAGCGGTGCTGGGCGCTGCGGAAGGAGAACACGCGCTCCTTGGCGCGCGACTTCTCCTCGTCGCGGCGGGCGCCGCCGATGGCCGCGTCGAAGGCCCACTGGTCGAGCGCCTGCTTCAGCGCCTGGGTCTTCATCACGTCGGTGTGCACCGTGGCGCCGTGCGTCACCGGGCTGACGCCCTGGGCCTTGCCCTCGGGGTTGGTGTGCGTGCGCAGCTCGACGCCGGTTTCGGCGGCGCGGCGGTCGCGGAAGGCGATCATCTCGCGGAACTTCCAGCCCGTGTCCACGTGCAACAGCGGGATCGGCGGGCGCGCCGGGTAGAAGGCCTTCACCAGCAAGTGCAGCAGCACCGAGCTGTCCTTGCCCACCGAATAGAGCATCACCGGGTTGCGGAATTCGGCCGCCACCTCGCGCAGGATGTGGATGGCCTCGGCTTCGAGGCGGTCGAGGTGGGACAGGGCGGCGGGCGTCATGCCCGCAAGGATATCAACGCAGCAGGTTGTAGACGCTGACCCCGGCCACCATCACGCCCACGGCGGCCATCAGGGGCCGCGCCGGCACCCGCCGGGCCAGCCAGGCCGCGAACGGCGCCGCCATCACGCCGCCCACCAGCAGGCCCAGCACCACGTGCACGTGGCTGATGCCCAGGGTGAACAGGAACACCGCCGACACCGCCAGGCTGACGAAGAACTCGGCCGCGTTCGCCGTGCCGATGGCGATGCGCGGCTCCAGGTGCCGGGCCATCAGGTGGGTGGTGGCCAGCGGGCCCCAGCCGCCGCCGCCCACCGCGTCCAGGAAACCCGCGCCCAGGCCCAGCGGAACGACGCTGGCCGTGCGCGGCTCGCGCCGGCGGCCGCGCCAGGCCCGACAGACCAGCAGCAGGCCCAGCACCAGCAGGTAGGCCGACACCAGCGGCCGCAGCCAGGCCCAGTCGGCCCAGCTCAGCAGCAATGCGCCGGCGACGGCGCCCAGCACGCCGGGCAGCACCAGCGACCACATCAGGCGGCGGTCGACATTGCCGAACAGCCCGTGGCTCAGGCCCGACACGCCGGTGGTGGCCACTTCGGCCGCATGCACGCTGGCGCTGGCCACCGCCGGCGGCAGGCCGAAGGCCAGCAGCAGGCTGGAGCTGGTGACACCGTAGGCCATGCCCAGGGCGCCGTCCACCAGCTGCGCGGCCAGCCCGATGGCCACGAAGATGAAGAATTCCGGGGGCAGGTCGAAGGGCAAGCGGCGGGTTCGCGGGGGTGGCCAGGCGCAAGTTTGCCCGGTCGGCGCGCGGCCGCGCATGACCTCGCTCAAGGCCGTGCCGCTTTCACGCCTAAATCACTGATTAGCAAGGCCCCGGCCGCGGTTTTTCACGCCGCCGAGGCTGGGCCGCGGCGGCGCGAAAGGTTAGAATCGCGGTTCCCTTCAAGCCCGGTGCGCGGCCCCACGCCGTGCGCCGGCCTGCCCCACAGGAAATCGCGACGATGAAGATCTTGGTCGGTTACAAGCGGGTGGTGGACTACAACGTCCGCATCCAGGTGAAGCCGGATGGCTCGGGCGTGGTCACCGAAGGCGTGAAGCTTTCGGCCAACCCGTTCGACGACATCGCGCTGGAAGAAGCGCTGCGCCTGCGCGACAAGGGCATCGCCACGGAAGTGGTGGTGGCCACGCTCGGCCCGGCGGACTGCCAGGCGCACCTGCGCAACGGCCTGGCCATGGGCGCCAACCGCGCCATCCACGTGGTCACCGACCAGGCCGTGCAGCCGCTCACCGCGGCGCGCGCCCTGCTCAAGCTGGTGGAAAAGGAGCAGCCGCAGATCGTGCTGCTGGGCAAGCAGGCCATCGACGACGACGCCAACCAGACCGGCCAGATGCTGGCCACGCTGTGGGGCCGACCGCAGGCCACCTTCGCCGGCAAGGTCGAGGTGAACGGCGACCACGCCACCGTCGTGCGCGAAGTCGACGCCGGCCTCGAGACCCTCGAAGTGCAGCTGCCTGCCGTCATCACCACCGACCTGCGCCTGAACGAGCCGCGCTTCATCAAGCTGCCCGACATCATGAAGGCCAAGTCCAAGCCGCTCGAAACCATCGCCTTCGCCGACCTCGGCGTGGAAGCGGGCGACCACCTCAAGACCAGCCACTACGCCCCGCCGGCCAAGCGCAGCAAGGGCGTGATGGTGAAGGACGTCGCCGAGCTGGTGTCGGCGCTCAAGGCCAAGGGCCTGGTGTAAGGAGACCATGACGATGAGCAAGTTCCTGATCGTTGCCGAGCACCTTGGCGGCAAGCTCAATTCCTCGACCGCGCGCTGCGTGAGCTGCGCCCAGGCCATCGCCGGCGCCGAGATCCACGTGGCCGTGCTGTCCGACGCGCCCGAAGCCGTGGCCGCCGAGGCCGCCCGGATCGCCGGCGTGGCCAAGGTCATCACCGTGGCCAACGCCGCCAACGCCCACCCGGTGGCGCAGGTGCTGGCGCCGCAGGTGGCGAAGCTGGCCGCGGGTTATTCGCACGTGTTCGGCCCGTCCACCACCTTCGGCAAGGACCTGATGCCCTGCGTGGCGGCCCTGCTGGGCGTGGCCCAGGTGTCGGACATCATGGCGGTGGAAGGCCCGCACGTGTTCAAGCGGCCCATCTACGCCGGCAACGCCATCATCACCGTCGAGGCGCCGTCCTCGATGGCCGTGGTGGGCACGGTGCGCACGGCCTCCTGGCCGGCGGCTGGCAACGGCGGCGCCGCGGCGGTGGAAGCCGCGTCGGTGGACGCCGCCCTGCCCTCGCACACGCGCTTCGTGTCGCTGCAGCAGGGCAAGTCGGACCGCCCGGACCTGCAGGGTGCCTCGAAGGTGGTGTCGGGCGGCCGCGCGCTGGGTTCGGCCGACGCGTTCAAGATCATCTATTCGCTGGCCGACAAGATGGGCGCGGCCGTGGGCGCCTCGCGCGCGGCGGTGGACGCCGGCTACGTGCCGAACGAACTGCAGGTGGGCCAGACCGGCAAGATCATCGCGCCGGAGCTGTACGTGGCCATCGGCATCTCGGGCGCCATCCAGCACCTGACCGGCATCAAGGACGCGGGCACCATCGTGGCCATCAACAAGGACGCGGAAGCGCCGATCTTCGAGATCGCCGACTTCGGCCTGGTCGGCGACCTGTTCCAGATCGTCCCGGAGCTCGAGCAGTCGCTCTGACCGGAGCCCGCGTGGCGTCACCGGAAAACGGCCGCATCCGCGGCCGTTTTCTTTTCCGGGGGAAACGGCCCGCCGCGGGACGTCAGCGGTAGATCCAGTACTTCGCCGCCACGAAACCCAGCGCCGCCAGCGCCGCGTCCACCAGCGGCTTGCCCAGCCAGGCGGCGTGCAGGCCGCGCATCGCGTCCAGGCCCATCACCGCCACCGTGCTGAGCACGCTCATGGCCAGCCAGAAGGCCAGGTAGCGCGCGAGGCGCCGGCGCCCCAGGCGCGGCGGTTCGCCCGGCCGCGCGAAGGTGTAGCGCCCGTTGGCCCAGAAACCCAGCGAGGCGCCGGCGACGCGGCCGGCCAGGTTGGCCGGCACCACCGGCACGCCCAGCGCGGTCAGCGCGACGAAACAGGCCCAGTCGGCCAGCAGCTGCAGGCCGCCCACCAGCCCGAAGCCGACGAGCTCGCGCAGCATGCGCGGGTCAGGCCGCGCGGCGGAACGGCACGCCGGTCTTGGTGCGCAGCTCGTCCTCGGTGACGCCCGGGGCCATTTCCACCAGCACCAGGCCGTCGCCGGCCACGTCCATCACCGCCAGTTCGGTGATGATGCGGTTCACCACGCCCACGCCGGTCAGCGGCAGCGTGCACTTGGGCAGGATCTTGGGCTCGCCGGTTTTCGTGGTGTGCTCCATCAGCACCACCACGCGCTTCACGCCGGCCACCAGGTCCATGGCGCCGCCCATGCCCTTGACCATTTTGCCGGGCACCATCCAGTTGGCCAGGTCGCCGCGGTCGGTCACTTCCATCGCGCCCAGGATGGCCAGGTCGATGTGGCCGCCGCGGATCATGGCGAAGGAATCATGGCTGCCGAAATAGCTGGCGCCGGCGCGCGCCGTCACCGTCTGCTTGCCGGCGTTGATCAGGTCGGCGTCCACTTCGTCCTCGGTGGGGAAGGGGCCGATGCCGAGCAGGCCGTTTTCCGACTGCAGCCACACGTCCATGCCGTCCGGGATGTGGTTGGCCACCAGCGTGGGCAAGCCGATGCCCAGGTTCACGTAGGCGCCGTCGGTGAGTTCGCGGGCGGCGCGCTGCGCCATTTCGTCGCGGGTCCAGGACATTATTTCGCTCCTCGCACGGTGCGCTGCTCGATGCGCTTCTCGGGGGTCGGGTTGTGCACGATGCGGTCCACGTAGATGCCCGGCAGGTGCACCTGGTCGGGGTCGATGGCGCCGATCTCCACCACTTCCTCCACCTCGGCCACGCAGACCTTGCCGGCCATGGCGCAGGCCGGGTTGAAGTTGCGCGCGGTCTTGCGGAACACCAGGTTGCCGGCCTTGTCGGCCTTCCAGGCCTTCACCAGCGACACGTCGGCGCGCAGCGCGGTTTCGAGCACGTAGTGCTTGCCGTCGAATTCGCGCGTTTCCTTGCCCTCGGCCACCACGGTGCCGTAGCCGGTGGCGGTGAAGAAGGCCGGGATGCCGGCGCCGCCGGCGCGCAGGCGCTCGGCCAGGGTGCCTTGCGGGTTGAACTCGAGCTCGAGTTCGCCGGCCAGATACTGGCGCTCGAATTCCTTGTTCTCGCCCACGTAGGACGAAATCATCTTGCGGATCTGGCGCGTGGCCAGCAGCTGGCCCAGGCCGAAGCCGTCCACGCCGGCGTTGTTGGAAATGGCGGTGAGGTTCTTCACGCCCGAATCGCGCAGCGCCGCGATCAGCGCCTCGGGGATGCCGCACAGGCCGAAGCCGCCGACCGCCAGGGTCTGGCCGTCGGCCACCAGGTCGGCCAGGGCCGAGCGGGCGTCGGGGTAGAGTTTGGTAGCTGCCATCGGGTCGCTCTCGGTGCAGTCCGGGAAGCGGCGATTCTACCCTGCCCCACCGGCCCGGCGACCCCGTACTTTCGGGCAGGTGCGGCTCAGCCGGCAGGCGCCACGCGGTCGGCCAGCAGCGGGTGCACCGGCCGCCGCGGCACGCTGGCGATGTCGTAGCCCAGGAAGGCCAGCAGGAACTGCAGTCCGCTCACCACCGCCACGGTGGCGATCATGATGGTGCCCACCGGCGTCGCCACCCCGGCCTGGGCCGAATGCCACCAGTGCCAGCCGCCGAACGCGGCGCCGAAACCGAGCAGGCCGGCGCCCGCCAGCAACTCCAGCGAGGCCACCGGCAGGTCGCGCAGGAAATAGTTGTAGCCGATGCGCTTGGCCAGGTTGCGCAGGTGCTTGAAGGCGAATTCGCCGAGGATGCGCGACACCTTCAGCCCGCTCACCTCGTCGCCGTAACGCGCGTCCATCGGCACGTCCACCACCACCGCGCGCAGGGTGTTGAGCCGGAACAGCAGGTCGGTCTCGAAGAAGTAGCGGCGGCTGATCGACTCCATCGGCAGGTGCGCGGCCACGCCGGCGTGGATGGCGGTGTAGCCGTTGGTGGGATCGAACAGGTCCCAGTAGCCGGTGCTGGCCTTGGCCAGGAAGCTCAGGGCCAGGTTGCCCAGGCGCCGCACCAGCGGCATCCGGCGGATCTGGCGCAGGTCCCAGAATCGGTTGCCCTTGGTGTAGTCGGCGTCGCCGCGCAGGATCGGCGCCACGAAGGCCGGCAGCAGGGCCGGATCCATCTGGCCGTCGCCGTCGAGTTTCACGATCACCCGCGCGCCGTCGGCGATGGCCTGGCGGTAGCCGGTCATCACCGCGCCGCCGACGCCCTGGTTGTGTTCGTGGCGCAGCACGCGCACGCGCGGGTCGCGCACTTCGCGGGCGATGAAATCGCCGCTGCCGTCGGGGCAGGCGTCGTCCACGCAGTAGATGGCGTCCACTTCCGGGCCGATGGCGGCGATGACGCCGGCAACGTGGCGGGTGACGCGGTGGCAGGGCACCACCACGGCCACGCCCTGGGCCCAGTCCACCGGCGGGAGTTCGTTCGTCGTCATGTCGACACCTTGGCCGGCCGCGGCGCCACGAGCAAGTGCAGCGCCACCAGGCAGGCCAGCGCGGCGGTCGGGTACAGGTAGCGGAAGTCGCAGGCGATGGTCGTGGGCACGTAGGAGGCGAAGTACAGCCAGGCGCCCAGGGTCGCGGCGGCCGAGGTCGTCGCGCCCTCGCCGCCGCGCCGGCGCAGCAGGACGAACGTGACGACCGCCAGCACCACGAGGTAGGTCCAGTGCCTGAGCACGGGCGTGTCGCGGAGCTGGGTCGTGATCCGGCCGATCAGTCGGTCGCGCGGGTCCATTTCCTCGATCAGCCCGGCGTGCAGCACATGCTCGGGGATGCCGGCGACGCCCCAGTAGCCGGCGACGCAGCCTTCCATCGATCGGAAACCAAGCAGCGACGCCAGCGCGTCGCCGCGGTGGCCCAGGTATTCGCTGGTGCGTTCGCGCACGCCGCGCCACCAGGTCGTCCGCAGCTCGTCCTGGCCTAGGCCGTTGATGAACGAGCTCACCTCGGGCACGTGCCAGGAGGTGTCCACCCGCTCCGGGCTGTAGGTGCGCCGCATCGCCTCGATCGTGGCCTCGCCCGCCCCGGCGGAGCGCGCGGGTTCGCCATCGGCCGAGGACGCGCTCATGCCGATGATGTCGTAGGCCATGATGATCGACAGCCCCGTGCTGGTCGGGCTCTCGGGCAGCGGCGTGATGGTGGCGTCGGCCGCGGCGCCGATGCCGCGCTGGCCCAGCGCCAGTACCAGCAGCACGACCAGCCCGGCAACGATGCGGCGTGGACGGCCCGCCTGCTTGCGCGCGACCAGCCAGGCCAGCACGACCCACAGCGGCAGCGACACCAGGAAGGCCTGCTGGCGCGCCCAGGGCAGCGCCGCCAGCGCCAGGCCCACCAGTGCCACCAGCCACCAGCGGCGCGCGTCCAGGCGCCGCTCAAGCGCCCACAGGCCCACCACCGCGGACATGGCCAGCGTCGCCAGCAGCACGTCCTTCCAGACGATGCCCACGTAGAGCAGGAACAGCGGGTTCAGGCACAGCAGCAGCGCCAGCCAGAACCGCCAGGCCGGCAGGCGGCCCAGGTGGCCGGCATCGGCGCCGCGCGTGAGCACCAGGAAAAAGCCGCCCAGCACCAGCGCGGTGTTCAGCGCCACGAACACCGCCGCGCCCACCACGCCGCCGCCCAGCCATTCGAGCACCGACGCCATGAAGGGCGGGCCCCAGCCCACCGCCCGGTTGATCACGCCTTCGTACAGCGCCACCACCGTGTCGAGCGACATCTGGCCCGGGCTGTGCATCGCCACCAGCAGCAGCGCCAGCACGCCCCAGGCGGCGCCAAGCAGCGCCAGCCGCCGGCGGCCGCGGGTGAGTTCTTCGGGGGTGGCCATCGCCGCCATCGCTTCAGAGCCTGCGCCGGACGAACTGCGCGAACCGCTTGATCCAGCCGCCGCGCTTCTCGATCCACTGGTCGAGCTTGCCGTAGCGGTAGCGGAAGTGGTCGAGCTCGCGGTACTGCTGGAAGCGGTGCTCGAACAGCACCTCGGCGTGGCGCGCGAAGAAATCGAGGTTGGCGCGGAAGATCTCGGCGTAGGTCGCCACCACGTTCGGCCGGTGCTCCATGAACTGCGTGGTGCGCGAGCGTTCCTGGATGCGGTAGAAGAACAGCGGCTCCGGGATCTTCGCCACGCCGCGCCCCAGCGACAGGATGCGCAGCCAGAATTCGTAGTCCTCCATGCCGTGCCGCAGCGATTCGCGGTAGCCGCCCACGGTGGCCCAGTCGGCCTTGCGGAACAGGCTGGAGCAGAAGATCACGTTGTCCACCGCCATCTCGCGCAGCGAAAAGGCCGGCAGCCGCCAAATGCCGGTTTCGGCGCCGAACTTCATCGCGTCGCAGTAGACGATGCCCAGCGACGGGTCGCGCTGCATTTCCGCCAGTGCCTTGGCGGCGTAGGTCGGGTCGAAGCGGTCGTCGGCGTCCAGCGGCAGGATGAACTCGCCGGTGGCCGCCTCGATGGCGCGGTTGCGCGCGGCCGCGGGGCCGGCGTTGGCCTGGCGGATCACGGTGACGCGCGGGCCGGCCAGCGCCGCCAGCACCTCGGCGGTGCGCGGGTCGGTGGAACCGTCGTCCACCACCACCACCTCGGTGTCGGCGTGGGTTTGCGCGAGCGCCGAATCCACCGCTTCGCGCAGCAGGTCGCCGGCGTTGTAGCAGGGGATGACGATCGAGACGCGGCTCATCGCGCCGCCTTGCCGCCCGTGATGCGGCGCACGGCCTTGGCCATGGTGGGGCCCAGGCCGATCTCGCGGGTCGAGCGCATGAAGCGGTCGAGGATGGAAGGCGGCTCGGTGGCGGCGGCCACGGCGGCCGGGGCTTCGCCCTCGGGCAGGAAGACGGCGTCGCTGGCCTCGAAGGGGCGCGGCACCGCGGCCCACAGTTCGGGGTTGCGGTAGGCCACGCGCGCCTGCAGGGCGATCTTGCGGCCGTCGGCGTAGGTGGCGTAGCTCCAGGGCGTCTTGCCGAGCGTGGCCTGGCCGTGCTTCTCCAGCAACGCGCGGTACTCGGCGTAGAGCTTCACGAAGGTGGCCGAATTGTCCGGCGTCAGCCACCAGCCGATGGCCTTGTCGATCGTGCCCGAGTCGAGGCCCGAAAAATGGATGAAGCGCAGCGGGTCGCCGTTGGCGACGTAGCCGGCCTGCGTCTCCACCAGCTCGCTGCCCAGCAGCGACCAGGTGGCGAAGTCGTAGCCGTGGTGCTTGAGGATGTGGCAGTCGAAGAAACACGGCACCAGGTCGATCCACTTCTGGTCGGTGAAGATGCCGCGGCTCTTGTCGTCGTAGCAGTACAGGAACAGGCGCTCGGCCCACCACTGCAGGAAGCGCGCGGAATTCTCCGCCCGGCTGACCGCCAGGAAGCCCAGGTTGTAGGCACCGTGCGCCAGCGAGCTGATCTCCATGTCGATGTTGCCCGGCCGCAGCAGGTGCGGCGCCAGCACGATGCTGTGCTGGTCGAGCAGCGCGTCGAGCTCGGTGAACGGGCCGTACACCAGCACGTCGGGGTCGAGGTAGACGAACTTGTCCGCCTGCGGGTAGCGCTCGGTGAGGTGGATCATGAAGCGCGGCTTCACCGCCGTGGAGGCCTCGACGATGCTGTGGCGGAACATGAAGCGGTCGAAGTCCTCCCAGCCCGCGTCCTTGGCCAGCACCACTTCGTCGAAGTGCGGGAAGTCGAGCGCCACCTGCGGGGCCTCGCGTTCGACCAGGCAGAGCACGAAGGTGCCGTCGGGATCGTGGCGCTTGACCGATTCGGCCAGCGCCATCGCCTTGGGCAGGTAGTTGGAGCAGATGGAGGTGAAGTAGATCATTGGTCTTTCTCGGGGGGATTCGGGGTGGCGGCGGCCGGGCGGCGGCCAAGGGCGCGGCCGAGCGCGCGCAGCGGCGCGGTGGCGCGCCAGGAGAACGAGGCCAGCAGCCGGGAAATGCGCTGCTCGGCCAGCTGCAGCCGCGCCTGCAGGTCGGCGATGCGCTCGCGGTCGGCGGCGGACTGGCGGTGCGCCTCGGCCACCACCTCGCGGTGCTGTTCCAGCGTCTGCTCGGCCCAGCGCACCTGCGCGGCCAGGTCGCTGCGGGCGTTCGAGAGCGCGGCCTCGAGCTGGTCGCGCTGGTGCGCGAGCGCGGCGTTCAGCGCCTGCTGCTGCTCGGACATCGCCTCGCGCTGGGCCAGCATTTCCTTGCCCCAGCGCACCTGCGCCGCCAGCTCGGAGCGGGCCGCGTGGATTTCCTCCGCCAGCCGGGCCCTGGCCTCGAGGTCGGGGAACACCGCGTCGCCCATGGCCTGCACGAAGGGGCCGACGGCGCGCCACTGGGCCTGGAATTCGGCGTCGAGCGCGTCGAACTCCTCCCAGCGCCCCTGCCCGCGCGCCAACGCGCGGCCAGCTTCATAGACGCGTTGGGCGAGGCCGGCGACCGGCGTCGCCCCGGCCGGCGCGGCCGACGCGTGGTGCTGGTACGAGGCCTCGACGAAACCGGCCAGGGCCGAGGCGCGTTCGGCGGCGGGCACGGGCGCCTGCAGGCCCACCCGCTGCAGCGCGGCGTCGATGGCGGCCACCGGTTCGCGCACGATGTCCTCGTAGACGATCACGGTGCGCGGCATGCCGGCCGACCCGCGCACGGCGTCGAGCACGTGGCGCAGCCACAGCAGCTCGCCGAGCTCCGGGCCGAAGCCGTTGCGCGCGGCGAGCGAAGCCGCCACTTCACCCGGCGGGCGCATCACCACCAGCACCGACACCGGCACCGCCAGGCGCGCGAGCACGCGGCGCCAGAGCGGCAGGAAGCGGCAGGTGCGCGGGTCCTTCACCGCCCACAGCGCAGCGCCGGAAAAGTCGGCGCGCAGGAGCGAAACCAGGGCCTCCTCGGCGCGGCGCGCGGCCGGCGATTCCAGCCAGCCGGCGGGCAGTTCGCGCGGGTCGTACCACCAGCGGCCGAGTTCGCGGAACAGCTGCTCGTGCACGGCCACCACGCCCGCGTGCTCGAAATACCCCTTGGGGTTGTCGCCGGCCGCGGGCACCAGCGAATCGCCCAGGGCGATGCCCAGCCGCGAGAGCGCCCCGGACAGGGCCGAAGTGCCGCTGCGGTGCATGCCCGCCACCACGATGCCTTGGCTGCGCGTCGTCACGATGCCACTCCTTCGTCCGGTGCCGGCGCCAGCGCCGGCACCACGTCCATGCCCACCAGCCCGGTGTCCAGGCGGCCCGCGTCGGGCAACACCCGGAACATGGCCACGTCGATGCGGCGGTCGAGGTAGGCCTCGCCTTCGCCCAGCCGCGCCAGCACGCCGGCATTGAGGAAATACACGCCCGCCGCCAGCAGGCAGCGGAAGCGGAACGCCACCGCCAGCCGCGTGCCGGCTTCCACCACCGGCAGCGCCCGCTCCGCCGTGGAGGTCACCGCGCCGCAGGCTTCGACGCCGGTGACGGTGCGCATCATCATGCCGCAGCGCACGCCCGCGGCCGCCTGTTCGAAGCGGACCTGGTAGCGGTACACGTACTCGCGGCCAGCCACCAGCACGTTGACGCGGCGGCCGTCGGGCGTGGTGAGGTGCGGGTCCTCGATGCTCGCGCCCTGCGAGGCGTAGGCCAGGGTGCTGGCCGGGCGCAGCGATTCGTCGTACCAGGGCTCGGGACCGGCGTCGGCCGCGGTGCCCGCGGCAGGCGCGGGCGCGGCGTCGCGCGCGCTTTCCTGCCCCGCCAGCGCCGCCACCGGGTTGGCACGGGCCTGCTCGCGAAGCTCGGCCAGGCGCCCGGCGGGTGCGTACAGCAGCTTCTGGTACAGGCCGATCACCTGCTTGGGCGCGCCGTCGGCCACCAGCTCCCCGCCGTCGAGCAGCAGGGCGCGGTCGCACAGCTCGATCACGGTGCCGGCCGAGTGCGAGACGAACAGCACCGTCGCGCCGGCCTGGCGGATCTGTTCGATGCGCGCGAAACACTTGCGCTGGAAGGCCTCGTCGCCCACCGCCAGCGCCTCGTCCACCACCAGGATGTCGGGTTCGACGTGGATGGCGACGGCGAAGGCCAGGCGCACGTACATGCCACTGGAATAGGTCTTGACCGGCTGTTCGATGAACTCGCCGATGTCGGCGAAGGCGGCGATGCTGTCGAAGCGTTCGTCCACCTCGCGCCGGCTCAGGCCGAGCACGGTGGCGTTGAGGTAGACGTTCTCGCGGCCGGTGAATTCCGGGCTGAAGCCGGCGCCGAGTTCGAGCAGCGCGGCCACGCGGCCGTGCACCTCCACGTCGCCGGCGCTGGCCGACAGCGTGCCGCACAGCACCTGCAGCAGCGTGGACTTGCCCGAACCGTTGCGGCCGACGATGCCGACCGTCTGCCCGCGCGGGATCTCGAAGCTCACGTCGCGCAGCGCGTGGAATTCGCGGTACCAGCGGTTGGCCGGGCCGGGCGAGAGCATCTGCAGCAGGCGGTGGTGCGGCCGCGCGTAGACCGGGAAGGCCTTGCCCACGTGCGTGGCGCGGATGGCGACCTCAGAGGACATCGGCGAACCCCGAACGCGCCTTGGCGAAGAAATAACGGCCCAGGTAGGCCAGGCCGGTCGCCACCGCCAGGTAGCGCAGCAGGCCCCAGGCGTCCGGCAGTTGCTGCCACAGAAGCACCGCGCGCGCCTGGTCGATGATGAAGCTCAGCGGGTTGTATTCGAACACCCAGCGGTAGGACTCAGGCACCGATTCGAGCGGCATCATGGCCGTGGACAGGAACAGCAGCGCCAGCGACAGCAGCGGCGTCACCTGGGTGATGTCGCGCAGGTACACGCCCAGCGCCGCCAGGAACCAGGCGATGGCCAGGCACAGCACCAGCAGCGGCAGCATCACCAGCGGGAAGAACACCGTGGTCCAGGCCAGCTGGCCGTCCATCACCAGGCGCAGCGCCAGGAACACCAGCAGGGTGGTGCCGGCGTGGAAGAGCGCGGACATCACCAGCGGCCAGGGCAGGATGTCGATGGGGAACACCACCCGCTTCACGAAGTTCGGGTTGGCCGTGACCAGGGTCGGCGCCTTGTTGAGCACTTCGGAAAAGAAGCCGTGCACGATCAGCGCCGCGAACAGGATGATCGAGAAGCTGGCCCCGCCCTGCTCCACCTGCGGCCAGCGGTTGCCCATCACCGTGCCGAAGGCGAAGGTGTAGATCATCAGCATCAGGAAGGGGCTGATCAGCGACCACAGCAGGCCGAAGCTGGCGCCGCGGTAACGGCCGAGCACGTCGCGCTTGGCCAGCTCCAGCGTCAGCGAGCGGTGTTCGGTGAGTGCGGACAACGGGCGGAGGGCGCGTCGCGCCCAGCCCGGCTGGGCGTTCACCGCAGCGCGTCCTCGAGCTCGGCGAGCAGGTCGGCCACGTCCTCGACGCCCACGCTCAGGCGCACCAGGTTGTCGGTGACGCCCAGCGCGGCGCGGCGTTCGGCCGGTACCGAGGCATGGGTCATCACGGCCGGGTGGTTGGCCAGGCTCTCGACGCCGCCCAGGGATTCGGCGCAGGCGAACAGCTCGAGCTTTTCCATGAAGCCCTTGGCCGCCTCGAAACCGCCCTTGAGCCAGACGCTGACCATGCCGCCGTAGCCCGCCATCTGGCGCGAGGCGAGCGCGTGCTGCGGGTGCGACTTCAGGCCCGGGTAGGCCACGCGCTCGACCTTCGGGTGCTTTTCCAGCCACTCGGCGATGGCCTGGGCGTTTTCGCAGTGCGCCTTCATGCGCAGGTGCAGGGTCTTGAGGCCGCGCAGCGCCAGGAAGCTGTCGAAGGGGCCCTGCACGCCGCCGATGGCGTTTTGCAGGAAGGCCATCTTCTCGGCGAGTTCGGCGTCGTCGCCCACCACCGCCATGCCGCCGACGATGTCGGAGTGGCCGTTGAGGTACTTGGTGGCCGAGTGCATGACGATGTGCGCGCCCAGTTCCAGCGGCTTCTGCAGCATGGGCGAGCAGAAGGTGTTGTCCACCACCACGATCAGGCCGCGCGCCCGCGCCTTGGCGGCGACGGCGGCGATGTCCACCAGCTTGAGCGTGGGGTTGGTGGGGGTTTCGATCCAAACCATCTTCGTGTCCGGCTTCACGGCGGCGTCGAAGGCGGCGTCGTCGGACAGGTCCACGAAGCTGAAGTCGAGGCCGGCGCTGCGGCGGCGCACGCGCTCGAACAGGCGGTAGGTACCGCCGTAGACGTCGTCCATGCACAGCACGTGGCTGCCGCTGTCGAGCAGCTCGAGGATGGTCGAGGTGGCCGCCAGGCCCGAGGCGAATGCGAAGCCGCGGGTGCCGCCTTCCAACGCCGCCACGCAGCGCTCGTAGGCGAAGCGCGTGGGGTTGTGGCTGCGCGAGTACTCGTAGCCCTGGTGCACGCCCGGGCTTTCCTGCACGTAGGTGGACGTGGCGTAGATCGGCGTCATCACCGCCCCGGTGGACGGGTCGGGCGACTGGCCGGCGTGGATGGCGAGGGTGCCGGGGCGGTGGGCCACGAAGACTCCTGGAGGCTGGGTGTTGGCTGACCGGGAATGATACCCCCAAGGCCCAAGGGGGACACCGGGGAGGCGGTTTTTTCAGCCTTTGCGCACGAAGCGCAGGTCGCGCCACGGGCGTTCGAACGCCAGGAAGGAGAGGCCCGCCACCGCCAGCGCGGCCAGCAGGGCCCAGAGCGCCGGCAGCGGCCACGTGGCGAGCCCGTGGGCACGCAGCAGGTCGAGCACCGGCATGTGCCAGAGATAGGCACTGAAGCTCACCACGCCCACCCAGCGCGCGGGCGCCGACGCGAACGGACGGCGCAGCCAGCGCGGGCCATGCAGCACGGCCAGCAACAGTGCCGACCAGGCCAGGCCGAAGAACAGGAACCAGCGGTGGTTGAAGCCGTAATCGACCGGCTTGCCGGCCAGCGCGGCCCAGGCCACCGGCACCGTCAGCAGCAGCGCGGCGATGGCGACGAGGCCGACGATGCCCCAGGCCCGGCTCGATGGCGGCGAGGCCGCGGCGCGGATTCGGTGGTCCAGGCGCGCGGCGAAGGCGCCGCACAGGAAGATGACCAGGTAAGGCCCGAGGCGCACGTCGTTCTCCAGCGCCGTCGAGGGCGGCCAGGCCCAGCTGGCGGCGGCCAGCGCGGCCACGAAGCCCAAGGCTTCCAGCCACCACGGCCAGGCCCGCGCCATCGAGAAGGCCAGCCCCCACGCCACGAACGGCAGCACCAGGTAGAACACGAATTCGACCGGGATGCTCCACAGCACGCTCTGGCCCTCGCGCAGGGCCAGGTGTCGCCAGAGCGCGGCATCGTCGAGCTGGTAGTGCCAGCCGGCGTGGCCACTGCGCGTGAGCCACCAGGCCGACAGCAGCACCACGAGGTAAAGCGGCCAGATGCGCAGCACGCGCCGCAGCGCGTAATCAGCCCACAGCCTCGCATCGGCGAACTGCGCGGGCGTCCGCCTGAGCAACAGGCGCACCAGCAGGAAGGCGCTGAGCACGAAGAAGAGGTAGACGCCGCTCTTGCCGGTGCCGGAGAGCGAGAGCCCGGGCACCAGCCCCATGCCGGCATTGGAAAGGTGCGAGGCCAGCACGACCAGCACCGCGAGGCCACGCAGGCCGTCGAGGCTGTCGACCTGGTCGAGCCGCACGCGCGGCCTGCCGAGGAAGAGTCCGGCCAGCCGGGCCAGGGCCGTCGGCGGCGCGTCCGGGAACGGGGAAGACATGCCCTGTCGGGAGTCCTGCAAACGAAGACGGGCCACTATAGCCGAGCGCCACGGCGCCGCAAAAAAGAAGGGCCCGCCGAAGCGGGCCCTTCCAAGGCGTTACTGAACCCGAAGGATCAGTTGGTGCCCGGACGCACCATCACGTGGTTGCTGATCGAGCCCGAAG
>NZ_AVCH01000122.1 GCF_000747075.1 Arenimonas malthae CC-JY-1 | reverse complement strand
CGCCGCGGCGGCCGCCCCGCCTTGCCCGGCCGCCCGGCGCTGCTGCACGTGCTGCACGGCTGGGGAGGCGGCGCCGAACGTTTCGTGTGCGACCTCGCCGCGGCCGACGCCGGGCGCACGCACCTGGTGCTGGTGGCGCGCGGCGACCACGACAAGCCACCCTTCGGCCGCCGCCTGTGCCTGCACGCCGACCTCGACGCGCCGCCCCTGCACAGCTGGGAGCTGTCGGCGCCCATCAGCGATTGCGCCGCTTGCTCCACCGAAGTCGCGGCCATCCTTTCCACGCTGAAGGACGCCTGGGGCGTGGGCGCGGTGCTCGTGTCCTCGCTGGTGGGCCACAGCCTCGACGTGCTGCGCACCGGCCTGCCCACGGCGCTGTGCACGCACGACGCCTTCCCGCTGTGGCCGCTGCTGCACGACGCGCGCGACCCGGAACACGAGGCCTTCGACCGCGAGGCGCTGGCGAAGCAGCTGGCCGCCGCCGGCCGCGATTTCGTCTTCGCCGGGCGCGATGCCCGCGCCTGGTGGTCGCTGCGCGAGGCGCTGCTGGCCGAACTGGCCGCGCGCGACGTCCTGCTGGTCGCGCCCAGCGACTTCGCCCGCCGCCGCCTGTGCGCGCTGGCACCGGCGCTGGCGGAGCGCCGCTGGCAGGTGGTCGAACACGGCCTGGCCCCG
>NZ_AVCH01000121.1 GCF_000747075.1 Arenimonas malthae CC-JY-1 | reverse complement strand
CGTCGGGGCCGCGGTGCAGTTCCACCGCCAGCCAGCAGCGGCCGGGGAAGCGGTCGCGCAGCCAGGCGCCTTCGCCCTCGTCGGGCGCGGCGCCCGGCAGCCACAGCGCCAGCAGCCCGGCGGTGTCGCCCCCGAGGTCGGCGCGCGCCAGCCGGTATTCGCCCTTGGCGCTGCGCCGGCGGCCGGTGGTGAGCAGTTCGCACAGGCGCCGGTAGCCGGTGTCGTCTTCCACCAGCAGCACGCAGCGCAGGCCGTCGTCGAGCCGGATTTCACTGCCGACGATGAGCGGCAGGCCGGTGGCCTTCGACGCCTCCCAGGCCCGCACGATGCCGGCCAGCGTGGCTTCGTCGGTGATCGCCAGCGCGGCGTATCCCTGCTGCTTCGCACGCTCGAACAGTTCGCGCGCGCCCGACGCCCCGCGCCCGAAGCTGAAGTGGCTCAGGCAGTGCAGTTCGGCATAACCCGGCAGGCTCACGCGAACCAGCCGTGCAGCATGAACGGCCCGTGTTCGCCGGCCGCGCAGAACACCCAGGCGCGCTGGCCGGCGGCGGTTTCGGCGACGTAATAATCGCGGCGCACGTCGTCGCCGTCCCACCAGCCCGATTCGATGCGCTCGGGCCCGGCCAGCAGCCGCGGCGCCGGGCCGCGCAGCGGGATGGGGCGTTCGAGCAGCCAGGTGGGGCGCGGCAGCGGCGGCGGCGCCAGGAAGCGCCCGCGCAGTTCGCG
>NZ_AVCH01000120.1 GCF_000747075.1 Arenimonas malthae CC-JY-1 | reverse complement strand
GAATTGAACCGAAAGGTGATGGAGGTACTCGAAGTCGCAAAAGAAGAGGTGTTGGCAACGCAGGAGGAGATGGAGGAATCAGAGGGGACACAGGAGTAATTCTTGATTTAATTAAGAGGTATGCTGTTTGTCCATTATCTGAGATAGTATATACTCGCGAGTACTTGGAAAATCCCATTGCAGTTAAAAGGTTAGATGATAGGGATGTAAAGAACGCTATAGATTGCCATGCTGCTATTATTAATACTTGGAATAGAGAGGATTATGTTAAGTTTTATGAGGACCCAAACACTGTTAAAATTTGGAGTGCACGTAATGTTGACTCGGTGGAGTTATATTATTTAACTGATAATGAATCTAG
>NZ_AVCH01000119.1 GCF_000747075.1 Arenimonas malthae CC-JY-1 | reverse complement strand
AATGTGGGTTAGCTAAGAAACAGTTTGTAACGGATTTGATTAATGTAACAGACATGAATATTCCCAAGTGTAATTGCTTTCTAATTGTTAGCCCTCCAAGTGCTGGCAAGAACTTTCTATGCGATGCTATTAAAGATTACTATATTAATGTTGGACAAATGCAGAACCCTAATAAATATAATACCTTCGCGTATCAGGATTGTCACAATAGACGACTTCTTATTTGGAATGAACCAAACTACGAACCTAGGGAAACGGAGAATTTGAAGATGTTATTTGGAGGGGATAACTTGTCTGCTAATGTTAAGTGTAAACCTCAAGCTAATGTAAAGCGTACTCCAGTAATATGTATGAGTAATGTTGTACCCAGATTTGCTAATCATGAAGCATTTGCTGACAGAGTT
>NZ_AVCH01000118.1 GCF_000747075.1 Arenimonas malthae CC-JY-1 | reverse complement strand
CGGCATGACGCCGGTGTCGCCGAAGCGCGGTGCGTTCCAGCCGGCCTGGCTGAACAGCGGGTTGCCCGGCGACAGCGCCACGCCCATCACCACCGCCTCGCGCCAGCGCGGGTCGAGCGTGCTGCGGACGCGGGCGCGCATTTCCTGCGCCGCGGCGTCGAAGCCCGGCTGGTCGTCGGACTTGTGCAGGTGGCGCAGCAGGCTGATGTGCGCCTCGAGATCGTCCGGCCTGGCCTTCACGGCGGACTGCAGGCGCGCCAGCTCGGCGTCACCGGGCGCGGGCGCGGCGGTGGGCTCCGGGGCCGGCTCGATGGCAGGTTCGACGCGGGCACCCGGCAGGCTGGCCTTGAGCGCCTCGTCGTCGGAAATGCGGCGGCCGGGCACCGGCGACGGCGCCGACGGGCGGCGTCCGCGCAGGGCGAGCACCAGGCCGCCGAGCAGCACCAGGCCACCGCCACCCAGCACCAGCGGGTTGGCGTACCAGGGCTCGGCGACGGGCGCGGGTTCGGGCGCGGCTTCGGCCACGGGGGCCTCGGCGGCGGGCACCGGTTCGGCGGCTGCCACCGGGGCCTCGGCGGCCTGCGCCGCGGCCAGGCGTTCCTGCAGGGCCTTGAGCTGGCTGCTCTGCA
>NZ_AVCH01000117.1 GCF_000747075.1 Arenimonas malthae CC-JY-1 | reverse complement strand
GCCGTACTTGGCCACGACATGGAACAGGTCGTAGACCACCTCGGCGTTCGGGCAGTGCGCCTGCACCTCCAGGTCGTACGCCGTGTTCATGTCCATGGCCACGGCCCGGATCTGCGCGCAGCGCGCCGGCCCCAGTTGCTCGAAGAACGGCCGGATCTCCGCCCGGGACCGGCCCCGGCCGATCCAAAGCACCCGCTTTCGCTCAGGGTCGACCACTACGGTCGCGTACCGATGCCCCCTCTGGATCGCGAACTCATCCATCGCCAGCAGCCGCACGCCGTCCAGGTCCGGCGGGCCCAGCGTGCGATCCAAGTGGCGAAAGTCGATCGCCTTGACCGTCTTCCAATCCAGCCCGAACCACCGGGCGGCGTGCCGCACCGACGTCCCGGCGCACAGCCGGGCCACGCTCTCGGCCAACCGGCGGGTCACCCGGGCGTGGGGATCGAGCCAGTCCAGCCGCTCCAGCCGTGGGCCGCAGCGTGGGCAGGCCAAGCGAAGCCGCGGTACCAGTAATTCCACCGCATGCTCGAACAGCGGCAAGTCCCGGATACGCCGCAACGTGCTGTCGTGGATGCCCGTCACCGGCTGGTCGCAGCCTGAGCATCGGCGCTGCGCGCCTTCGTCGGGGGTCAGTTCCAACACGGCCCAGGACTGGCCAGCCCGCTGCTCCTGGCGCCAATCATCCACGCGATAACCCACCCAGCCACCCAGCTGGGCAATACAATCCTCGTCGGCCACGGCCGACCCCCGGTTTGTTGTCTAGACAACTACAAACTACCCGGGTCGGCCGTGCGCCACTCTCCCCTCAGTTGGGAGAAGAACC
>NZ_AVCH01000116.1 GCF_000747075.1 Arenimonas malthae CC-JY-1 | reverse complement strand
TCCCCTCAGTTGGGAGAAGAACCAAAAAAAAGGGGCCGCATCGGCGGCCCCTCGTTCAGTCGCGGCGGTACCGGCTTACTGGCCGGCTTCCGCGCGCTCCTTGGCCACCAGGAAGTCGACGGTGTCGAGCAGGCCCTGCATGCCGCGGTCGCCGGTGGCGACGGCGCGGTACTTGCCGTTGATGATCATGGTCGGGGTGGACTGCACGCCGCTGCGCAGCGCGAACTGGCGCGCGCGGTTGAGCTTGGCGGTCACGGCGAAGCTCTGCATGGTGGACAGGAAGGTGTCGCGGTTGGCGCCCTGCTTGGCGTACCAGTCGGCGATCTCTTCGATGGAGGCGGTCTGGAAGCTGCGCTCGATCAGCACCGCGCGGAACAGCGCGTCGTGGGTCTTCTCGACCAGGCCCATGGCCTCGGCGGCGTAGTAGCCGCGGGCGAAGTTGTCGCTGATGCCGCCGAACACGCCCGGCACGTAGACGAAGCGCACGTCGCTGGCGATGTTGGGCTTCCACTGGTTCAGCACCGGCTGCAGGTTGGCGCAGTGGATGCAGGTGTAGGCGAAGACCTCGGCGACCTCGATGCCGCCCTGGCCGAAGGTCGGCTGCGGCTCGGCCATGACTTCGTAGTCGACGCCCGGGCGCGGGGCCTTGGCCGGGTCCAGGGCCGGGTCCAGGGCCGGGGCCGCCGGGGCGGCGGGCGCTTCAGGCGCGGCCGGGGCCTCAGGGGCCGGGGTTTCGGCGGTGGTTTCTTCGGCCGGCGCGGCCTCGGTGGCTTCCGCGGGCGCGGCTTCGGTGGTTCCTCCAGCCGGGGCCGGGGCGGGCGTTTC
>NZ_AVCH01000115.1 GCF_000747075.1 Arenimonas malthae CC-JY-1 | reverse complement strand
CTCTAGTCCGCCAGTATCCACCGCCATTCCCAGGTTGAGCCCGGGGCTTTCACGGCAGACTTAACGAACCACCTACGCACGCTTTACGCCCAGTAATTCCGAGTAACGCTTGCACCCTTCGTATTACCGCGGCTGCTGGCACGAAGTTAGCCGGTGCTTATTCTTCCGGTACCGTCATCCTCCCGACGTATTAGGTCGGAAGATTTCTTCCCGGACAAAAGTGCTTTACAACCCGAAGGCCTTCTTCACACACGCGGCATGGCTGGATCAGGCTTGCGCCCATTGTCCAATATTCCCCACTGCTGCCTCCCGTAGGAGTCTGGACCGTGTCTCAGTTCCAGTGTGGCTGATCATCCTCTCAGACCAGCTACGGATCGTCGCCTTGGTGAGCCTTTACCTCACCAACTAGCTAATCCGACATCGGCTCATCCAATCGCGCAAGGCCTTGCGGTCCCCTGCTTTCACCCTCAGGTCGTATGCGGTATTAGCGTAAGTTTCCCTACGTTATCCCCCACGACTGGGTAGATTCCGATGTATTCCTCACCCGTCCGCCGCTCGCCGGCATCGTATTGCTACGACCCGCTGCCGCTCGACTTGCATGTGTTAGGCCTGCCGCCAGCGTTCACTCTGAGCCAGGATCAAACTCTTCAGTTAAAGCTTAAAGCTTTGTCTGCAGAAGTCCGACCTTGGCTTCTTATCGCTTGATAACTCAATTGACTTAAAGCTCTTGGCTAGACGTCTGCAAGAAATGGACTCATCCATCCCCTACAGGCGCCCGCACAAATTTCCTGCGCACACTGTCAAAGATCAATCACTTGCGAAGTCTTTC
>NZ_AVCH01000114.1 GCF_000747075.1 Arenimonas malthae CC-JY-1 | reverse complement strand
ATAGGCGCTGGCGGCGGCCCGGCGCGGGTCGCCGCGCCAGGCCTCGCGCAGGGCCAGCAGGTGGGCCAGGTCGAGCGCGGGCTGGTCGCACAGCAGCACCAGGACGCCGTCCACGTGTTTGCCCAGCGCCTTCACGCCGGTGGCCAGCGAGGCACCCAGGCCGGCCTGCCAGTCGGCGCAGTCCACCCGCCGCAGCGGCAGGTCGGCGGCTTCCGCGTGCACGGCGTCGGCGTTGGCGCCGCACACCAGCCAGGCTTCACCGGGCGCGGTGGCCAGGCCCAGGCGGGCGGCGCGGCGCACCAGCGATTCGCCGTCCAGGCGCAGCAGCTGCTTGGTTTCGCCGAGTCGGCGCGAACCGCCGGCGGCAAGCACGAGCAGGGCGTGGCGGGGCGTGGTCATCGGGGCGCGTGGAAACTGCGCTGGAGGTCGGCGGCGATCGCCAGCGCGATGGCTTCGGGGCCTTCGCCGCCCAGGAACAGGCCGGCGGGCGCGTGCAGGCGCGGCAGCAGGGCCGCGCGCAACGCGGGCTCGAGTCCGGCCAGCAGTTCGTCGCGGCGGCCGGGCGGGCCGAGCAGGCCGACGTAGGGCACGTCGAGCAGGGACAGCGCGCGCAGCGCCTCGAGGTCGGCGCTGGCGAGGTGGGTCATCACCAGCGCGGCGTCGGGCCGGCGGGTGG
>NZ_AVCH01000113.1 GCF_000747075.1 Arenimonas malthae CC-JY-1 | reverse complement strand
GGCCCGCCGAAGCGGGCCCTTCCAAGGCGTTACTGAACCCGAAGGATCAGTTGGTGCCCGGACGCACCATCACGTGGTTGCTGATCGAGCCCGAAGCCGGGTTGACGATCTGGTACAGGCCCTGGATCTGGTTGTTCGGGCCAGCAACGGTCAGGTTGATGGTGGCGCGCGGGGCGCCGGTGAAGCCGGTCAGCACGGTCTCGAGGTCAACGACCTTGGTGCCACCAGCCGGCACGGAGCCGGTCATGTTGACAGCGTTGGTCGAGATGGTGTTGCCCGTCTCGCCGAACACCGAGATCTCGTACGGACGATCCAGCGCACCGGTGTTGGTGATGACCACGCGGCTCAGCCAGTTGGCCGGCAGCTGGGCCAGCGGGGCCTGCAGCTGGGTGCCGTTGCGGACGATCTCGCCCGCGTCCAGCGGACCGACGTCAGCGATGGTGTAACCAGCGTTGGCGACGGCGTCGAGGGTGGCGGTGTAGGTCGACTCGAGGATCTGGTCGGCGAAGTTCGGGATGTACTCGATGTCGTCCCACAGCCAGCTGGAGCCGATGATGAAGTTGGCGTCATCGTCGGTCACGGTGTCGGCCGGGCCCCAGTTGCTGAACTCGACGTCGGCGGCGGCGGAGAAGTCGCCGGCGATGGTGACGTTGGTGCCAGCGGCGAACAGGTCCGCCATGGTGATCAGGGTGCCGTCGGCCTTGAACGGCTCGTTGGCGACGAGGTCGAAGTAGATCTCGCCGAACACGCCGCCCGACAGGAAGTCGGTGTAGGCGCCGTCGATGGCTTCAACGTCGGCGATGGCCTGGCCCGGGGTGGTCAGGAACTCGAACGACGGGATCGAACGGATGAACGCCTTCGGGCCGGTGGTGTAGATGCGGCCGGTGGCGCCGCCCGCCTGGGCCTGCGACGGCTGGTCGTACAGCGAGAACGAGCAGTCGACGTTGGCGTTCGAGGTCAGGGTGTTGTCCGAAGCCAGCGAGACCACGATCGGAGCGGTCGGGATGGCCAGGGCCGCGTCGGCGGTCAGCGAGAAGAACAGGGCCGGGGTACCAGCGCCGTTCACCGCACCGACGGCCAGGTTGGCAGCGTCGCTGGAAGCAACGGCCGGGTTGGCGATGGTGAGGTTGTTCGAGCACTCCAGGCGGGCGTAGCGGACTTCGCTCGGCGAGAAGTTGTAACCGACGGCCACTTCGATGGTGTCAGCCGCGTCGGTGATCGCAACCGGCTTGGTCATTTCCTGCGCGTAGTTGCGCGCCGGGCCGGTGTTGAGGTTGACCGCACCGGCGGTCGTCGAGATCAGCAGACCGGCGATGGTGCCGGCGAGCAGCTTCTTGTTGAGAGACATTCTTGTTGACTCCTAAGCTTAGGAAATTATCGGAACAGCTAGGCCAGCCTGGACACCGCCCAGCGCCTGCACGCACGTGCCGGCGCCGGCACCGGAGGAAGGTTCTCGGAGGTGTTGTGGTCATCTTGACCGCGGCCTCCGAGAGGGCCCTCGCCCGCTTGCGCATGCACTAGCACTGCGCAGTCCCCAGACGTGGGCCGATGCTAATACGCATGTTTTGCAGCGTCAATGCTTGTTCAGGATTTGTGACCTTGTTCACATTTCGGGCCTGAACAGGGGGGTCCGAGGGTCCCCGGGGACCCGCCCCAGGCCCCCAGGGGGCCGGCTCAGCGCTCGCCGGCCTCGAAACGGGCCCGGACGGCGTCCGTGATGGCCCGGGCCTGGCTGGCGTCCTCGATCACGTAGGGAGTGATCAGCATCAGCAGCTCGGTCCGGGTTTCCAGGTCGCTGGCGCTCTGGAACAGCTTGCCCACCACCGGGATGTCGCCCAGGCCGGGCACCTTGGACTTGCTCTGGGTGGTGCTGTTCGAGATCAGGCCGCCCAGCAGCATGCTTTCGCCGTCCGACAGGCTGAGGCTGGTTTCCAGGCGCCGGCTGAAGATGCTGGGCGAGGAAATGTCGCTGGTGTCGGTCTGGGTGGCCTCGCTGACCTCCTGGGCGACCTTCAGGTCCACCCGCTGGCCGGAATGCACCACCGCGTCGATCTCCAGCAGCACGCCGGTCTTGCGGTACTGCACCTGCTGCAGGATGGACGAACCGTTGCCCGGCGTGGTCGGCAGGTCCACCGCGGTGGCCTGGCTGGTGATGATGGGCACCTCGGTGCCGACGTCGATGCTGGCGCTTTCGCCGCTCTTCACCATCAGGCGCGGCGTGGAAAGGATGGACACGCGGCTGTCCTGCGCGAACAGGTTCATCACCGCGCGCACCTGGCCGGACGAGGAGATCGGGCTCCACACCACGCCGCCGCTGTTGGGCTCGCTGCCGGTGTTGAAGCCGATCGGCCCGGTGAAGTTGCTGACGCCGACGTTGCGCAGCGCCCATTCGACGCCATGCTCGAATTCGTCGGTGAGGGTGACTTCCGCGATCGTGACTTCGATCACCACCTGCCGGGCCGGCTGGTCCAGCCGCGCCAGCACGCCCTGCACGGCGCGCCACTTCTGCGCCTCGCCCTGGAAGACGATGACGTTTCGGATCGGGTCCACGGCCAGCTGGCCGCCGACGCCGCCCATGACGGTGGCGCGGTTGCCGCCGCGCGCGCCGCCGGATTCGGCGGCCGGGCGCGTGCTGGTCGAACCGCCGGTGGCGGCCGCGGCGCCGCCGCCGGCCAGCGGGTTGCCACCGGCACCGGTGCCGCCGACCAGGGCCTGCAGCACCGGCAGCAGCGATTCCACCGTGGTGTGGCGCGCGAAGTAGAGGTACACGCCGCCATCGCCGGCATTTTCGTCGCTGGGCTGGTCCAGGCGCTCGGCCCACTCGGCGGCCGCGGCCAGGGCCGGGTCGGACTCGCTGAAGATCAGCAGCGCATTGGCGGACGTGACCGGCACGAAGGTCAGCGCGCCGGAACCGCCGGTGCCCTGGCGCACCGAATAACCCTGCGCCTGCAGCACGTCGGTGAGTTCCTTGGCCAGCACGTCGGCGCCGAGGTAGAGCGGGTTGATGCGCAGCGACTTCTTGTCGCGCAGCGAAGCACGGTCGAGCAGCGCGATCGCCTCCATCGTGGCCTGCACCGCGGTCGGGCGGCCGCTGATGAGCACGGCGTTGGACTCGAGCATCTCGGTCAGGGTGACGCCGGCATTGGCGCCGAGCAGGTTGCGCACCTGCGCGGTGATGCGGCCGGGCTCGGTGATGTCCAGCGGCATCGCCACGAACACCGGGCGCTCCCCCGCCGGCACGTCCGGCAGGGCGCGGCCGGTGATCAGGCGCGCCGGCTCGACGTCGTCGGCGCTGCCGGGCGCGAAGCGCAGCACGCCGCCCTCGGCCTCGGTGATGTTGATCTGGTAGCGCTTGAGCACTTCCTCGGCGATCACGTACAGGCGATGCGGCGGCTCCGGGTCGACCAGGCGCAGGCTCACCAGCTCCTGGCGGCTGCGCACGGCCGGGTCGACGTCCAGCGAGAAGCCGAGCTGGGTGCCGAACACCTCGTTGATGAAGGCGCTGAGCGTGACGCCGTCAAGCGTCAGGGCCACCGGCTCGCTGCTCTTCATCGGCGGCAGCTTGCGGCGGTCGACGGTACGCACCGGCGACGTTTCGATGGTCGGGCCCGACTCCACGCGCGGGCGGCCGCGGGTGGCGGCCTCGTCGCCGGGCAGCGCCTCGGCTTCCGCCTCGGCCTTGGGGGCGCGCAGCGGGTCCGGGAAGGCGGGCGGCGGCACCGTGGCGCAGGCGCCAAGCACGCTGCTCAGCAAGGCCATGGCCAGCACCAGGGCGAGCCTGCGCCAAGCCGACGGGGACGGGCTCGGGGACCGGGCGGAGAGCGGGTTTCGCATCATGGGATCAAACCTGGGCAAAGGAAATTCAGGGGCGCCGGGTGCTGCCGGGGCGGTCGCCGCCCGACGGCGGAGCCGTGGTGCTCGTGGCCGGCGGGCGCGTCGTGGTGGGCGCGGTGGTCGTGGTGGTGGTGGTGGTGGAGTTCGTGGGCGGCGGCACCAGCGTGGCCGGCGGGGTGGCGGCGGCGTCGCGGCGCAGCGGGTTGCGG
>NZ_AVCH01000112.1 GCF_000747075.1 Arenimonas malthae CC-JY-1 | reverse complement strand
CCGCAGGCGGGGAGACCGGCTCGGCCACCGGGGCCTCGACCACCACGGGCGCGACCGCGGCCGCCACCGTCTCGGCCACGGCCTTCGGCTCGACCACGGGGGCGACGTCCGCGTCCGGTTCCGCTTCGATTTCCTCGACGCCCGGCGTGGACGCCACGGCGGCCATCACCGCCACCGGCACCACCGACGGCGAGGGGCTCGGCGCAGGCGCGCGCGGCGCTTCCGGCCTCGGGGCCGCGACCACCGGGGTCGGCTCCAGGTCGTCGAAATCCGATTCGCCGGCGGTCACGGTCGGGGCCGCCACGGTGGAACGCGGGGTGGATTCGTCCTGGCCCATGTCCTCGTCGTCGAAATCGCCTTCGGCGTCGCCGCCCTGGCCCTCGTTGCCGCCATTGGCGGCGTCACCCGCGGCGCCTTCCGTGCGACGACGGCGACGGCCACCCCGACGACCGCGACGGCGGCGCCCGGTGCCCTCGGCCGCGGCCGCTTCACCGGCGGCGCCGCCCAGGTTCTCGACGCCCTCGGCCACCATGCCCTCGTCGGAAGACGACGCGGCCAGCGCCACGGCGCTTTCGACGCCGTCCACCGCCAGCGCGACGGCGGTGCCTTCGGCACCCCCCTGCGCGGCCTGGCGGGCGGCGCGGGCTTCGCGGCGCTCCTGCTCGCGCTTCTGGTTCTCGAGGCGCTGCTGCTCGCGGCGCTCGGCTTCCTTCTTCTGGTTCTCCTCGCGGCGCTGCTGCGCCTCGAGACGCTTCTGCTCGTCCTGGCGCTTCTGTTCCTCGCTGCGCTCGGGCTTGGGCGGACGCGGCTGCTTGCCCTGCTGCGGCTGGGCGGCCTGCGCGGGCTGGCCGGCCTGCGCCGGCTTGCCACCGCGGTCGCGCTCGATGCGCTCGCGACGGCCGCCACGCTCGTTGCGGTCGCGACGGC
>NZ_AVCH01000111.1 GCF_000747075.1 Arenimonas malthae CC-JY-1 | reverse complement strand
CCACCCTGATGTGCTTGACGTTCTAACCTGGGCCCGTTATCCGGGCCGGGGACCATGTATGGTGGGTAGTTTGACTGGGGCGGTCTCCTCCCAAAGAGTAACGGAGGAGCACGAAGGTACGCTCAGCGCGGTCGGACATCGCGCACTGTGTGCAAAGGCATAAGCGTGCTTGACTGCAAGATCGACGGATCAAGCAGGTACGAAAGTAGGTCTTAGTGATCCGGTGGTTCTGTATGGAAGGGCCATCGCTCAACGGATAAAAGGTACTCCGGGGATAACAGGCTGATACCGCCCAAGAGTTCATATCGACGGCGGTGTTTGGCACCTCGATGTCGGCTCATCACATCCTGGGGCTGTAGTCGGTCCCAAGGGTATGGCTGTTCGCCATTTAAAGTGGTACGCGAGCTGGGTTCAGAACGTCGTGAGACAGTTCGGTCCCTATCTGTCGTGGGCGTTGGAGATTTGAGAGGGGCTGCTCCTAGTACGAGAGGACCGGAGTGGACGACCCCCTGGTGTTCCGGTTGTCATGCCAATGGCATTGCCGGGTAGCTATGGTCGGAAACGATAACCGCTGAAAGCATCTAAGCGGGAAGCGCGCCTCAAGATGAGATCTCCCGGGACACAAGTCCCCTAAAGGAACGATGAAGACCACGTCGTTGATAGGTCAGGTGTGTAAGCGCAGCAATGCGTTGAGCTAACTGATACTAATGATCCGTGCGGCTTGATCATATAACCTCAAGACGCCTTACCCTCGACGCACGTCGATGGCCGTAACGCCTTACAATGTTCGCTACTTCCCACCCAACGAGAGGCCGGCGCGGCCCACATCCCATAAGGATCTGGTATTCGCGACCCTCCACCCTCTCCCTGGCGACCATAGCGCTGTGGAACCACCCGATCCCATCCCGAACTCGGAAGTGAAACGCAGCTGCGCCAATGGTAGTGTGGCCTAAGCCATGCAAGAGTAGGTCATCGCCAGGGGCTTTTCCCC
>NZ_AVCH01000110.1 GCF_000747075.1 Arenimonas malthae CC-JY-1 | reverse complement strand
ATGGTCCTGGACCACCAGGGCGAGCACAGCTCCCAGTGGGCGGCGATCACGTCGGTGGCCGGGAAGATCGGCTGCAAGGCGGAGACGCTGCGGACGTGGGTCCGCCGTGCCGAGCGCGACAGCGGGCTGCGGCCCGGGCTGACGACCGACGAGCAGGCGCGGATCAAGGCCTTGGAGCGCGAGGTGCGGGAGCTGCGCCAGGCCAACGAGATCCTGCGCAAGGCGTCGGCGTTTTTTGCCCAGGCGGAGCTCGACCGCCGGTACAAGTCCTGAAGGACTTCATCGACCAGAACCGAGACGCCTACGGGGTCGAGCCGATCTGCAAGGTGCTGCCGATCGCCCCGTCGACGTACTACGAACACGCCAGCCGCCAGGCCGACCCGGCGCGCCAGCCCGCGCGCTGGCATCGCGAGCAGGTCCTGGCGCCCGTGATCGACCGGGTCTGGCAGGAGAATCGCCAGGCCTACGGGGCGCGCAAGGTGTGGCGGCAGCTGCACCGGGAAGGCGTGAAGGTGGCCCGCTGCACGGTGGAGCGGCTGATGCGCCGCGCCGGCCTGCAGGGCGTGGTGCGCGGCAAGCCGCGCAAGTGGATCGGCCAGGAGTTGGTCGAGGAGAAGCCGATGGACCTGGTGAAGCGGCAGTTCAGGGCTGACCGGCCGAACGCGCTGTGGGTGAGCGACTTCACTTATGTGCCGACCTGGCAGGGCTTCGTGTACGTGGCCTTCGTGATCGACGTGTTCGCCCGGCGGATCGTCGGCTGGCGGGCCAGTTCTTCGCAGCAGACGCAGTTCGTGCTCGACGCGCTCGAGCAGGCCGTGTGGGCACGTCGGCCCGGCGAGAAGGCCCTGATCCACCATTCCGATCGCGGCAGCCAGTACCTGTCGATCCGCTACACGGACCGGCTCATCGAAGCTGGCATCGAGCCGTCGGTGGGCAGTGTGGGCGACAGCTACGACAACGCGCTGGCCGAAACCGTGATCGGGCTGTTCAAGGCCGAGGTGACCCACCGGCGCTCGTGGCGCAGCCGCGAAGAGG
>NZ_AVCH01000109.1 GCF_000747075.1 Arenimonas malthae CC-JY-1 | reverse complement strand
ACGGTGCGGCCACCCTCGCGGATCGCGAAGCGCAGGCCCTCGTCCATCGCGATCGGCGCGATCAGGGTCACCACCATCTTCACGTTGTCGCCCGGCATCACCATCTCCACGCCTTCCGGCAGCTGGCAGGCGCCAGTCACGTCGGTCGTGCGGAAGTAGAACTGCGGACGGTAGCCCTTGAAGAACGGCGTGTGGCGGCCGCCCTCGTCCTTCGACAGCACGTACACCTCCGCCTCGAACTCGGTGTGCGGGGTGATCGAGCCCGGCTTGGCCAGAACCTGGCCGCGCTCGACTTCGTCACGCTTCGTGCCGCGCAGCAGCAGGCCCGCGTTGTCGCCCGCCTGGCCCTGGTCCAGCAGCTTGCGGAACATCTCAACGCCGGTGACCGTGGTCTTGACCGTCGGGCGGATGCCCACGATCTCGATTTCCTCGCCCACCTTGATCACGCCGCGCTCGATGCGGCCCGTCACCACCGTGCCACGGCCCGAGATCGAGAACACGTCCTCGACCGGCATCAGGAACGGCTTGTCGATGTCGCGCTGCGGCTCCGGAATCCAGGTGTCCAGCGCCTCGACCAGCTTGATGATCGACGGCACGCCGATCTCCGACTGGTCGCCTTCCAGCGCCGAACGCGCCGAACCCTTGATGATCGGGGTGTCGTCGCCCGGGAAGTCGTACTTGCTCAGCAGCTCGCGGATTTCCATCTCCACCAGCTCCAGCAGCTCCGCGTCGTCAACCAGGTCGGCCTTGTTCATGTACACCACGATGTACGGAACGCCCACCTGGCGCGCCAGCAGGATGTGCTCGCGCGTCTGCGGCATCGGGCCGTCGGCGGCCGAGCACACCAGGATCGCGCCGTCCATCTGCGCCGCACCCGTGATCATGTTCTTCACGTAGTCGGCGTGGCCCGGGCAGTCCACGTGCGCGTAGTGACGGGTCGGCGACTCGTACTCCACGTGCGCGGTCGAAATCGTGATGCCGCGAGCCTTCTCTTCCGGCGCCGCGTCGATCGCGTCGTACGCCTTGAACTCGCCACCAAAACGCTCCGCGCCAACCTTCGTCAGCGCCGCCGTCAGCGTCGTCTTGCCGTGGTCAACGTGACCGATGGTGCCCACGTTCACGTGCGGCTTCTTGCGCTCGAACTTTTCCTTGGACAT
>NZ_AVCH01000108.1 GCF_000747075.1 Arenimonas malthae CC-JY-1 | reverse complement strand
GGAGAAGCCGGGGCGATTCACAGTTTGACCTGAGGTCGCTGCGCTCTTTGAGGATGGACCAAGGGAAGACCGTTCTCGTAAAGCAGACATCAGGGAAGACTGATCGTGAGATTAGAATTTTGCTTGGCCAATTCGGCTTGCGGCCGATAGAGGCGCTCTTGGCTAAGAAGGTGATACTGGTCGAGGGGCCCAGTGATGTCGCGTTGGTTCGCTCGCTCTTTCGGGTCTGGTTTGGAATGGAGCCGGATCGCCTTGATGTCCTGGTAATTCCCTGCGGGGGGAAGGTGCCACTGGTCGAACTAGGGCGGTTGCTTAGGGACTTGGGTGTTGGATTTCTGTCAGTGCTTGATTACGACGCTGGGCTGAAAGACAACGCGCCCTATTTTGACCCCCTTCCTGCCGGGGCTTCCGGACCTCTTGTTGAAGCGATTGATCAATTGATTTCAGTGATGCACTTGCCGAACGGTCGAAAGCCGAAGGCGGTAAAGTCTCTGGAATCGATGAAGAATGAACTAGATGTAGGCCCGCCACAAAGCGGGGTCTACGCTGGAAGCGTGCTTGACGCGGCTGTAAGGGCGGCTGGTCGACTTTCCGCTTCACAGGTGTCTCAAGTCTCCTCGGCGGTTGTTGCGCGCAAGCCTTCTAGATGGATTGACTTGCTTTGGGATGCTGGCGTCTGGCTGTGGAGCGATGATCCCGAGGCTCTGCTAACTGCGTCGGGAGCTTCAAGGAGTGTCGTCGAGGGGGTTCTCAGGGCTCGGGGCCAAGTATCCCCCAATAGTCCTGTGGGATCGCTAACTTCGATCCAGCTTTTTGAGAAACTCCATGGTCTAGCCCATGAACCGAGCATACTTGAGGAAGTCGTTGTAGCCGTTTTGGCGCAGCCTGCGATTGGCACAAATCAGTTTTCGAAGCTTAGGCAGAAGTTGGCCGCGATAATAGAGCGATAGATGGTTTTGATCTTTCGGCGCTGTCCTTTGGAGTGATTGGTGTCTTTGATGGAAGAGGGGGCTGATCTAGCTCTGCAAATTCGCGCTACTGAGCGAGTTTCGTTATGGCTCCGGCAAAACGGCAGGGATCTGCCTGCAACCTTGTCTCCAAGGACGGCTGTTGTTGCAGCATCTATGCAGGTGGTATTCGAGCATCACGGTGCGATCTTGTC
>NZ_AVCH01000107.1 GCF_000747075.1 Arenimonas malthae CC-JY-1 | reverse complement strand
TCCGCCGTGGCGACGGCGCCGGTCCGGTACTTGGTTGAAGAACCCAGTTCTTTCCTAGCGGCGGGCGCGGATTTCGGCCACGAGGGCGCGGGTGATGGGGTCGCTGGGCTGGGACTGGCCCGACATCGCAGGCAGCAGTTCGCCGGCGATCTTCTTGCCCAGCTCCACGCCCCACTGGTCGAAGGCGTTGATGCCCCAGAGCACGGCCTGCACGTAGACGCTGTGTTCGTACATGGCCAGCAGCGCGCCCAGCGAGGCCGGCGTGAGTTCGTCGAGCAGCATCAGCGTGCTGGGGCGGCCGCCGGCGTGGTGGCGGTGCGGGTCCTCGTGGACGGCGCCGTTGGCCAGGGCCTCGGCCTGGGCCAGCAGGTTGGCCATCAGCGCACGGTGGTTTTCCTCGTGCCCGTGCGCGGGGCGGATGACGCCGATGAAATCGGCCGGCACCGGGTCGGTGCCCTGGTGCAGGGCCTGGAAGAAACTGTGCTGCACGTTGGTACCGGCGCCGCCCCAGAGCACCGGCACCGTGGACACGGGCACCGGGCTGCCGTCGGCGCGCACCGACTTGCCCAGGCTTTCCATCACCAGCTGCTGAAGGTAGCTGGGCAGCAGCGCCAGGCGTTCGTCGTAAGGCAGCACGGCCTGCGTGGCGGCGCCCAGCGCGTTGCGGTTCCACACCGCGAACAGGCCGTGCCAGGCCGCCAGGTTGTGCGCCACCGGCGCCTCGCGCACGTGCCGGTCCATCAGCGCGGCGCCGTCGAGCAGCTGCGCGAAGGCCTTGCGCCCGATCGCCAGCTGCAGCGCGAAGCCCACCGCCGACCACAATGAATAACGCCCGCCGACCCAGTCCCACATCGGCAGCACGCGCGCCGGCGCGATGCCGAAGGCCTCGGCCCGGCCGGTGTTCGCGCTGACGGCGAACAGCCGGTCGCTGCCTCCCAGCCAGTCGCGCAGGATGCCGCCGTTGAGCAGGGTTTCCTGCGTGCCGAAACTCTTGGACACCAGGATGCCGGCCGTGCGCGCCGGGTCCAGCCGCTGCAGCAGGTGCTGCGCCGCGCTGCCGTCCATGTTGGTGAGGAAATGGACGCGGAAGCGGCCGTCGTGGAAATCGCGCAGCGCGTCCACCGCAAGCCGCGGACCGAGGTCGCTGCCGCCGATGCCGACGCTGACGACGTCGGTGACCGGGCCGTCGGCCAGCGCCGCGTGCAGCGCGTCCATCCGCTCGCGCGCCGCGCGGGCCTCGCGCGCCG
>NZ_AVCH01000106.1 GCF_000747075.1 Arenimonas malthae CC-JY-1 | reverse complement strand
CGGCGGCGGCCAGCAGTTCCGGCAGCACGTTGTCCAGGCGCTGGCGGCCGCGCGGCGACAGCGCCCGCACCGCCGGGGTGCGGGCGAAGTCGCGCAGGTTCGCGTCCTGCGCCTCGGCGTCGGTGAATCCGGCATCGGCCAGCACCGCGGCGTCGCCGCCGTCGGGCAGCGCGCGCCAGTACTTCACCAGCGCACCTTCCGGCGCGCGGCGGCGGTGGCGCGCCTCGAGCAGGCCGGAGAATTCCTCGGCCACCACGGAGCGGTGGCCGTCGAGCTCGGCCAGCAGCTCGCGCTCGCCCGGGTAGCCCAGCGCGCGGGCGATGCGGTGGCGCGCCACGGGGTCGTCCGGCAGGGCGTGCACCTGCTGGTCGGCCAGCATCTGCACCCGGTTCTCGAGCCGGCGCAGGAAACGGTAGGCCTCGGCCAGGCGGTCGGCCGTGGCCTCGGCGACGTGGCCGGCGTCGGCCAGTGCGGCCAGCGCCGGCAGCAGCGAACGCCCCCGCAGCGCGGGTTCGCGGCCGGCGCGGATCAGCTGCAGCGCCTGCACCAGGAATTCCACCTCGCGGATGCCACCCGGGCCCAGCTTCAGGTCTTCGGCCAGTTCGCGCTTCTGCACCTCGGCGCTGATCAGCGCCTTCATCTCGCGCAGGCCGTCGAGCGCGCTGTAGTCGAGGTAACGCCGGTAGACGAAGGGCCGCAGCGTTTCCAGCAGGCG
>NZ_AVCH01000105.1 GCF_000747075.1 Arenimonas malthae CC-JY-1 | reverse complement strand
CCACGGGCCGCGCCTTGATCCAGGCGTAACGCTCCCAGTCGCGGCCCTCGCGCTGGTAGTACTGCTCCATCGCGCCGAAGCTCAGCGCCAGCCGGCCGCTGCCGCCGAAGGGCCGCAGGCGCAGGTCCACGCGGTGGCAGAAACCGTCGGCCGTGACCTCGCCCAGCAACTGCACCAGGCGCTGGCCCAGGCGCGTGAACCAGGCCTCGCCGTCGAGCGGGCGGGCGCCGTCGCTGCCGCCGTGTTCGGGGAAGGCGTAGACCAGGTCCACGTCGGAACTGAAGTTGAGTTCGCGCCCGCCCAGCTTGCCCAGGCCGAACACCACCAGCGACTGCACCTCGCCGCTGGCGCTGCGCACCACGCCGTGCGCCTGCGCCAGCTGGCCCGACAGCGCGGCCACCGCCGCCTGCAGCGCCTGGTCGGCGATGCGGCTGCTGCCGGCCAGGGTGGCGTCCACGTCGTCCACGCCGTGCAGGTCGCGCCACACCAGGCGCGTGGATTCGGCGGCGCGCCAGCGGCGCAGGCGCGCGGGCCAGTCC
>NZ_AVCH01000104.1 GCF_000747075.1 Arenimonas malthae CC-JY-1 | reverse complement strand
CACCGTTGCGCCCGTCGCGAGCGCGCCGGTGCAGCAGAGCCTGATCCCGGCCGAGCCGGAACCGCAGGCGCCGGCCGCGCCGGTGAACCCGTTCATCCGCACCCAGCCGGCCGTGTTCGACGCCCCGCCGTCGCAGGCCGAAGTGCGCGCCGCGGAGGCCGCCGAGCCGACGCCGGCCGCCCCGGACTGGACGCTGGCCGAACCCGGCCAGCCGCCCCAGCCCGGCAAGCAGGACTGAGTCGAAAGAAAGGCGCCGAAAGGCGCCTTTCTTTTTGCGCCGCGTTCAGGCGCCCAGTGCGGACGCCGGATCGGAAATGCCGTGCTGCCCGGCCAGGCGCGCCAGCGAAATGGCGTCGCGGATGCCGAGCTTCTCGAACAGCCGGTATTTGTGCGTGGCCACCGTCTTGCCGCTCAGGCTGAGCCGGCGGCCGATCTCTTCCATGCGCAGGCCCTGGCACAGCAGCCGCGCCACCTGCATCTCGCGCGGCGACAGCGTGTCGAAGGGCGAGCCCTTGCCGCCGAAGCCTTCCAGCGCCATGCGCTGCGCCACCTGCGTGGCCAGGTAGCGGCGGCCACGGAACACGTCGCGCACCGCGCGCACCAGTTCCTGCGGATCGCAGCCCTTGCCCAGGTAGGCGAAGGCGCCGGCTTCGATCAGGCGCCGCGGCATCGGCCCGTCTTCCTGGATGGAGACGATGATGACCTTGGTGTCGGGCTCGGAGCGCACCAGGCGCTCGGTCACGTCCAGCCCGCTGATGCCGGGAAGGTGCAGGTCGCACAGCACCACGTCGGGGCGCAGCTTGCGGATGAGCGGCAGGCCTTCTTCGCCGGTGGCGGCTTCGCCGACGATCTCCACCTCGCCACTCTTCTCGAGGATGAGCCGGTAGCCGGTGCGCACGAGCGCGTGGTCGTCAAGGATGAAAACTCTGATCACATGCGGTCCCTCCCCAGGGTTCCGCCCTAACCTAGGCGAAGGAAACGGCCGCATCAATGGCAAGTTGCCGCGCATGCACTAGGTGATTTCCTACGCTGCGGCAGCATGGCAAACGCCGTTATCCGGACCGTACAGAACCGGGCGGCTTCGCCCTGGCCCCTGCCCGCGCGCCGACAATTCCTTACGCCGTCGCGCGACGCCTGCCGCTGGCCGGCCGGCCAGGCGCACAACCAGACTCACCGCCAACGTACCCGGGGACACCCGCCATCCGCCTGCACGCCCGTCTCGGACTGACCGCGCTTTCGCTGCTGCTGCCACTCGTGCTCGCCGTGGTGGTGCTGGCCTGTTTCCATGTGCTCACGGCCTTGGGCGACCATGACCGCGTGCTGCTGTGGGTGGAAGGCACGCCGGCGCAATTGCAATCGCTGCGCGAGCGCGTGTTGCACCACGAGGTCTTCGCCCACGGTGAAACCGTCGCCGGTGGCTACGCCCGCCACCGCCCGGACGACTGCACACCCGGCAGCACCGCCATCAGCTTCTCGCGCCTGCGCAGGTTCGAACTGGCGGCCGCCCGGAGCACGCTCGACGCCCTCGCACGCGAGGCCGGCGCACAGGCCTGCCGCGCCCACGCCCTGGTCTACAACGACCTGCCCAATCCACTCGACGCCGCGCAGTGGGCCGACTCGCTGGTGTCGTTGTTGCTGGTCCTGTTCATCCCCACCGGCAGCGTGCTGGTGGTGTACTGGGCGGCCAGCCAGCAGCATGGCCTGCCCTCCCTGTGGCGCAGCCCGGCTCCAACCGGCCGCGCACTGGCCACCGGCGCAGCAGGCGCAATCGCGGCGTTCGCGGCATTGCAGCTGGTCGCCGCTGCCACGCGTGCGTTTGCGCCGTGGCTGGGGCCCGAGGTGGGCAGCTGGCAACCGGACGCGCTGTCGCTGCCGGTGTTCCTGCTCGCCGGGTTCTACGCGCCCTTCCTCACCGAACTCTCGTTCCGTGCCTGGCTGCTGCCGATCGCGTCGCGGGCCGTTGGCAGCGTGCCGGCCGCGCTCGTTTCCGCGCTGGCGGGCACGGCCCTGCCCTGGTCCGACGGGCCTGGCGATGCGCTGGCCAGCCTGGCCTTCGGCCTGGTGATGGCGGTGGTGTTCCTGCGTACCCGCTCGCTGCCCGCCTGCGTGCTGGCGCACGGCGGCTGCGCGGTGCTATCGCTGCTGGCCGGAAAGGGCGTCTGAGCGCGGCGGTCAGGCGAACAGCAGCTTCCCGCCTGCGATCACCAGCACCACCGCCAGCACGCGCTTGATCGCCCCCTGCGGCAGCCGGTGGCTGCCCAGGTGCGCACCGACGAAACCACCCACCAGCACCGCGCCCACCAGCGGCAGGATGAAACCGGGCAGGTGCTGGGTGGCGCTGACGTTGCCGGCCAGGCCCGCCATCGAATTGACCAGGATGAAGGGCGCCGACACGCCGGCCGCCGTGCCCGAGCGCGCCCAGCCCTTGAGGATCAGCAGCGGCGTCAGGAAGATGCCGCCGCCCGTGCCGGTCAGGCCCGACAGCAGCCCGATGCCCGCGCCGGCCCCCAGCGACACCGGCAGCGACGGCGGCCTGGGCTCGGCCTCGGCCAGCGGCCGGCGCACGAGCTGCACCGCCGAAAACAGCAGCACCAGGCCGATCAGCACCTTGAACACCTGCGCCGGCAGGTTGAGGTAGCCTCCGACGAAAGCCATCGGCACCGCCAGCACGGCGAAAGGCCAGAACAGCGCCCAGGAAAACTTGCCCGCGCGCCAGAACTGCCAGGTGCCGAGGCACGCGACCAGGATGTTGAGCGTGAGCGCGGTGGGCCGGATTTCCGCAGGCGCCATGCCGAACAGCGTCATCAACGCGATGTAGCCGGACGCGCCCGCATGCCCCACCGAGGCATAGAGCAGCGCGACCATCATCACGGCCGCCGCCAGCAGCCACACCGACTCGGTCCCCACCGGGCTCAGTTCCAGTTGTACGGGCCGACGATGCTGCCGGTCTGGTCGGCACCGTCGCGCAGGTAGTGGATGACCATCGAGCGGCGCGTCAGCGCCTTGTCGCGCACCGCGCTGCCGCCGTGCACCAGCATGCCGTGCCACAGCAGCACGTCGCCCTTGCGGGCCAGGAACTGCTTCGTGCCGTGTTCGGCGGCCAGCGCGTTCGTGTACGCGTAGTAGCCGGCGTACTCGTCCAGCGGGCAGGTGCGCAGCGTGTCCTGCGGGTGGTTGGCGAACTTCTCGTACGGCGGCGCGCGGTGCGAGCCGGGCGAAAACACCAGCGGGCCGCTGTCGGCGGAAATGTCCTCGCAGGCGACCCAGGCGCCGATCAGGTAATTGCCCGGGAAGACGTGGAAGACCGTCATGTCCTGGTGCAGCTCCTGCTGGCTGCCGAGGTAGAAATTGATGGTCGAGCGCGGGTAGGCCGGACAGCCGAAGATCAGCGACGCCGCCTCGATGAGGCGTGCATTCTGGTAGACGCGGCGCGCGGGCTCGCAGCGCGTCCACAGCTCGTGGATGCGCCAGGGGCTCAGCCGCGCCCTTGCCTGCCGTTCCGCGGGCGACAGCCGCACAAGGTCCGCGTGCGGGACCGCCGCGCCGCCGGTGGCATCGTCCAGGGTGAAACCGAGCAAGGTGATGTCCGGGTTCGGCACGTCGGTCTGCAGCAGGTCGTCGACGTAGGCGTTGACGCCGTCGATGTCGGCGTGGTCCACCGCGCCGGGCAGCACCACGTAGCCGTCCACGATCCAGGCCCGCAGCAGCGCGGCCTGCTCGCCGGTGAGCTCGCCGCGGTCGACGCGGGACTGCACGACCTCGAGCGCGTCGGGACGGTCGAACCAGGCCTCGTGCCCGGCCAGCGCGGTCCAGTCGATGGCGGCGCCATCGCCGCGCTTCGCGGCCGCGGCCTTCGCAGCCTTGATCCTGGCCGTCACGCGGGCGAAGGAATCGTCCCCGCCCTGCCCCGTTGCCTGCTCGCGGTTGCGGAGCAAACCCACCGCACGTGAAAAGATCCCCATTCCGCCCCCCCTGGGCCATGGCTGGTTCGCAACTGGCGGAAGAGGTGGGATTCGAACCCACGGAAGGTTTGACCCTTCGCCGGTTTTCAAGACCGGTGCCTTAAACCGCTCGGCCACTCTTCCCCTGGAAAAACGCTCCTGCTCAGGGCGACGGCGGGCAGTCCGGGCCGCCCGGCGTGCCGCACTTGAGCTTGCTGTCCTGGATGAGCGCCGGCAGGCGGTCGGCCAGGAAATCGATGAACACGCGCACCGCCGGCAGCAGGCCGCGGCGCGAGGGATAGATGGCGTGGCAGATGCCCTGCGGCAGGTTCCACTGCGGCAGCACCACTTCCAGTTCGCGCTTGCGGATGGCCTCGGCGCAGCTCAGTTCCGGCAGCAGCACCACGCCCAGGCCGTCGCGCGCGGCCGCCAGCAGCAGCGGGAAATCCTGGGCCATCAGCGCCGGCGTCAGGTCCACCTTCTGCACGTGGCCGTCGGGGCCGTGCAGGGTCCAGCGCTGGCGCGAATCGTCTTCGCTCATGCTCAGCGTGGTGTGGCCGGCCAGGTCGGCCGGCGTGGCCGGGCGGCCGACGCGGTCGAGGTATTTCGGGCTGGCCACCAGCAGCTCGCGCAGCTGGCCGAAGCTGCGCGCCACCATCTCGCCGTCGTCGGTGAGCTGGCTGCGCACGCGCAGGGCCACGTCGAAACCTTCCTGGATCACGTCCACCCGGCGGTTGCTGACGTGCAGCTGGATGCGCACCTGCGGGTGCTTCTTCATGAACTCCGGCAGCAGCGGCGCCAGCAGCTCCTGCGCCAGCGCCACCGGGCAGCTGACCTTGATCACGCCGCGCGGGGCGGCGCTGACGCGGTCCACCGCCTCGCGCGCGGCCTGGGCCTCGGCGAGCATGGTCTGGGCATGGCGGTACACGCTCTGGCCGACGTCGGTGACGGCGAACTTGCGGGTGGAGCGCTGCAGCAGGCGCACGCCCAGGTCGGACTCGAGCTGGGCGATGCGCCGACTCAGGCGCGACTTCGGCACGCCCAAGGCGCGCTCGGCCGCGGCGAAGCCGCCGTGTTCGACCACCATGGCGTAGAACTGCAGGTCGTTGAGGTCGGGGTGGTTCATCCGATGCGCTCCTGGTTGCCCATGTAGGGCCGCAGCGCGGCCGGCACGTCGATGCTGCCGTCGGCCTGCTGGTAGTTTTCCATCACCGCGATCAGCGCGCGGCCCACGGCCACGCCCGAACCATTGAGGGTGTGCACCGGCTCGGGCTTGCCGGTGGCCGGGTTGCGCCAGCGCGCCTGCATGCGCCGGGCCTGGAAATCACCGCAGTTCGAGCAGCTGCTGATCTCGCGGTAGGTGCCCTGGCTGGGCAGCCACACCTCGAGGTCGTAGGTCTTGCGGGCCGAGAAGCCCATGTCGCCGGTGCACAGCAGCACCTTGCGGTAAGGCAGGCCGAGTTTCTCCAGCACCACTTCGGCGCAGCGGGTCATGCGCTCGTGCTCGGCGTCGGATTCTTCCGGCCGCGCGATGGAAACCAGCTCCACCTTTTCGAACTGGTGCTGGCGGATCATGCCGCGGGTGTCGCGGCCGTGGCTGCCGGCCTCGGCGCGGAAGCACATCGAATGCGCGCTCAAACGCAGCGGCAGCTGGGCGTCCTCGACGATGCTGTCGCGCACCAGGTTGGTGAGCGGCACTTCGCTGGTGGGGATCAGGTAACGCCGGCTCTCACCCACTTCGGTGGAGAACAGGTCTTCCTCGAACTTCGGCAGCTGGCCGGTGCCCTGCATGCTCTCGGCGTTGACGATCAGCGGCACGTTGGCCTCCAGGTAGCCGTGCTCGCCGGTGTGCAGGTCGAGCATGAACTGGGCCAGGGCGCGGTGAAGGCGCGCCAGCGGGCCGCGCAGCACGGTGAAGCGGGCGCCGCTGAGCTTGGCGCCGCCGTCGCCGTCGAGCCAGCCGTCGCGGGCACCGAGCTCCACGTGGTCCTTCACCGGGAAATCGAAGCTGCGCGGCGTGCCCCAGCGTTGGATTTCCTGGTTCTGGGTTTCGTCGCTGCCGAAGGGCACCGAGGCGTGCGGCAGGTTCGGAACGGTGAGCGTGATGCGCTCGAGTTCGGCGCGGATCTGCTCGAGCCGGACCTCGGAGGTCTTGAGCTCGTCGGCCAGGCCGGCCACCTCGGCCATCAGGGCGGTGGTGTCCTCGCCCTTGGCCTTGGCCATGCCGATGGCCTTGGAACGGGTGTTGCGCAGGTTCTGCAGTTCCTGCGTGCGGGTCTGGATGGCCTTGCGCTCGGCCTCGAGGCGCTCGAGCGAAGCCACGTCGAGGTCGTAGCCTCGGGTCTGCTTCAGGGTCGCGGCGGTCTCGGCGAGCTGGCCGCGGAGCAGGTTCGGGTCGAGCATCGGGTCATTCCAGAAATGAAACGGGGCGGTGCATTATCGCGCCCGGCCGGCCGCCGGTGCAACGAAATTCCCGGGTTCCGGGACCCCGCCGGCGCGGGCTGGCAATCCCCGCCGGGGCGGCGCATGCTCGCCCGCCTCCCTTCCTGCGGAACCCCCATGACCGAAGCCGTCCGGCTGGCCAAGCGCGTCGTCGAACTCACCGGCTGCTCGCGCAGCGAGGCCGAACTGTACGTGCAGGGCGGCTGGGTGACGGTGGACGGCGTGGTGGTCGAGGAGCCGCAGCACAAGGTCACTGACGAAACCGTGGCGCTGCTGCCCGGCGCCCGCCCCGACCCGGCCGAGCCGGCGACGATGCTGCTGCACAAGCCGGCGGGCTTCGATTCGGGCGACGGGCCGAACCCGGCGCTGTCGCTGCTGGTGCCCGAAAACCGCTGGCCCGAGGACGCTTCCGACTGGCGCCTGCTCAAGCGCCACTTCCCGCGCCTGCAGCCGGCCATGCCGCTGGAAACCGAGGCCAGCGGCCTGATGGTGTTCAGCCAGGACGGCCGCGTGCTGCGCCGCCTGCAGGAAGACGCCGCCAAGCTCGAACAGGAATTCATCGTCGACGTCGAGGGCGAACTCGCGCCCTACGGCTGGAACCGCCTCACCGGCGGCACGCAGTTCGACGGCTGGCCGGTGGCGCCCTTCAAGGTGAGCTGGCAGAACGAGCAGCGGCTGCGCTTCGCCATCAAGGGCGTGCGCCCGGGCCTGTTGCAGCACCTGTGCAACGAAGTCGGCCTGCGCGCCACCGCCGTGCGCCGCCTGCGCCTGGGCCGCATCGGCCTGGCCAAGATGCCGGCCGGGCAGTGGCGCTACCTGCCGGTGAGCGAGCGCTTCTGAGCCCGGCTCAGGCAGGGCGGACGAGGTCAGCCATCCGCGCGCCGGCCCACACCAACGCGAAACCACCCGCGAGCGTCAGGCCCAGGTAGCCCGCCAGCGCGCCAAGCTTCGCGCCGCGCGCGTACATCAGGCATTCGAGCATCAGCGCCGAATAGGTGGTCAGGCCACCGAGCACGCCGACGATGAGGAAGGCGCGCAGGTAAAGCGCGCTCGGGCCGCGGCCTTCCAGCCACACCAGCAGGAAGCCCGCCGCGAAGCTGCCGAGCAGGTTCACCGCCAGCGTGCCCCAGGGCATCCCGTTGCCGAGCTGGCGCAGCAGCCAGCCGCCCAACAGGTGGCGCGCGCCGGCGCCCAGGGCGCCACCGGCCATGACCAGCCAGAGCAGGTTCCAGTTCATCGCGATCCCGGTCGTTCTTGCACGCCGACATGCTAACGGCAATGCCGGCCTTGGCGCGCTTCTGCCGCCGGCGCCGCAGCGGTTACCCTGCCTGCCTGTCCCTTGCACGAAGTCCCGCCATGCGCACCCTGCTCTGCCTGCTGCTCGTCGCCGCCGCCCCGGCCCTGGCCGCCCCGCCCCCTCTGGGCACGGTGTCCGAGGCCTCGGGCTTCACCCGCACCGGCCGCTACGACGAGGTCGTGAAGCTCTGCGACGACTTCGCCCGGGCCTACCCGGCCGCAGTGCGATGCCTCGACTTCGGCACCACGCCCCAGGGCCGGCCGATGAAGGCGCTGGTGGCCTCGACCCGCGGCGCGCTCGACCCCGCCGCCGCGCGCGGGCAGGACCTGCCGGTGGTGCTGGTACAGGGCGGCATCCACGCCGGCGAGATCGACGGCAAGGATGCGGGCTTCCTGGCCCTGCGAGAGGTGCTCGAAGGCAAGGTGGCCAAAGGCGCGCTCGACAAGCTGGTGCTGGTGTTCGTGCCGGTCTTCAACGTGGACGGCCACGAGCGTTTCGGCCCCTGGAACCGCCCCAACCAGCGCGGCCCGGTGGAAATGGGTTGGCGCACCACGGCGCAGAACTACAACCTCAACCGCGATTACCTGAAGGCCGATTCGCCCGAAATGCAGGCCATGCTGGGCCTGGTGCAGGCCTGGGACCCGCTGGCGGTGGTGGACCTGCACGCCACCGACGGCGCCCAGTTCGAACACGACATCTCCATCCAGGTGGAACCCGTGCACGCCGGCGACCCGGCCCTGCGCGAGGCCGGCCGCGCCTGGCGCGACGGCGTCATCGCCGACCTGGAAACGCAGGGCTCGCTGCCCCTGCCCTTCTATCCCTCGTTCGTGGTCTCGGACGACCCGAGCTCGGGCTTCGCCGACGGCGTGGCGCCGCCGCGTTTTTCCACCGGCTACTTCTGGCTGCGCAACCGGCTGGCCATGCTGGTGGAAACCCATTCGTGGCGTGAATACCCGCACCGCGTGCGCATCACCCGCAACACGGTGGTGTCGGTGCTCGAGCGCCTCGCCGCGAACGGCCAGGCCTGGCAGCGCCTGGCCCGCGAGGCCGACGCCCGCGCCGGCGAGACCGGTGGCGCCCCGCAGCCGCTGGCCTTCACCGCGGGCCCGGAAGCACGACTGATCGACTTCCGCGGCTACGCCTACACCCGCACGCCCTCGGAAATCTCCGGCGCGCTGATGACCCGCTATGACGAAACCACACCGCAAATCTGGCGCATCCCGCTGCGCGACGACGTGCAGCCGAGCGTCACCGTGGCCGCGCCGGCCGCGGGCTATCTCGTGCCGGCCGAACACGCCGCCTTCGTGGGCGCGAAGCTGCGCCTGCACGGCGTGCAGTTCCGCGAAATCGCCAATGGCGGCAAACGCGAGGTCGAAGTCTTCCGCGCCGACACCGCCCAGCTCTCCGCCGGCTCGGTCGAAGGCCACCAGACCCTGGCCGTCACCGGCGACTGGGCCAGGGAAACCCGCGACGTCCCCGCCGGTTCGCTCTACGTGCCCCTGCGCCAGCCCGGCGCGCGCCTGGTGATGGCGATGCTGGAACCGAAGGCACCGGATTCCCTGCTGGCCTGGGGCGAATTCAACAACGCCTTCGAGCGCAAGGAATACATGGAGGACTACGTGGCCGAGGACGTGGCCCGCAAGATGCTGGCGGAAGACCCCGCGCTCGCGGCGGCCTTCGCCAGGCGCCTGCAGGACGACCCGGCCTTCGCCGCCGACCCGCAGGCGCGGCTGGAGTTCTTCTACCGCCGGCATTCGTCCTGGGACGAGCGCTTCCGGCTCTACCCGGTGATGCGCACCGACGTGGCGCCCTGAGTCAGGGCTTGCGGGCGGCGGCGCGGGCGGCGCGAAGGCGGTCGAGCTTTTCCTTGAGCTTGATCTCGAGGCCGCGCTCGACCGGTTCGTAGTACACGCGCTCGCCCATGGCGTCGGGGAAGCCGGTCTGGCCCAGCGCCACGCCGTCGGGCGCGTCGTGGTCGTACTGATAGCCGGTGCCGTAGCCGAGCTGCTTCATCAGCTTGGTCGGCGCGTTGCGCAGGTGCATCGGCACTTCCAGCGTGCCCGCCTCGCGCACGTCGGCCTGGGCGGCCTTGAAGGCGGTGTAGGCGGCGTTCGACTTGGCGGTGCTGGCCAGGTAAATGACCAGCTGCGCCAGCGCCAGGTCGCCCTCGGGGCTGCCCAGGCGCTCGTAGGCTTCCCAGGCTTCGATGGCCATCTGCAGGGCGCGCGGGTCGGCCAGGCCGACGTCTTCGACCGCCATGCGGGTGAGCCGGCGCGCCAGGTAGACCGGGTCGCAGCCGCCGTCGAGCAGGCGCGTGAACCAGTACAGCGCGGCGTCGGGGTTCGAGCTGCGCATGGATTTGTGCAGGGCCGAGATCTGGTCGTAGAACTGCTCGCCCTGCTTGTCGAAGCGGCGGGTGCGGTCGGCCAGCACCTGCGCCAGAGTGGCCTCGGTGACTTCGTCGCCTTCGTCGGCGGCCAGTTCGGCGGCGATCTCGAGCAGGGTCAGGGCGCGGCGCACGTCGCCGTCGGCGGCGCCGGCGATGTCGCGCAGGCGCTCGTCGGAAGCGCGCACGCCCTGCCCGCCCAGGCCCCGCGTTTCATCGGCCAGGGCGCGGCGCAGCGCTTCGACGATGTCGTCCACCGACACCGCTTCCAGCACGTGCACGCGGCAGCGCGAGAGCAGCGCCGAGTTGAGCTCGAAGCTGGGGTTTTCCGTGGTGGCGCCGACGAACAGGATGCTGCCGCGCTCGATGTGCGGCAGGAAGGCGTCCTGCTGGGTCTTGTTGAAGCGGTGCACCTCGTCCACGAACAGCACCGTGCGCCGGCCCTGCGCGAAACGCTCGCCGGCCGCGGCCAGCACCTGGCGCACCTCGGGCAGGCCGGAGAGCACGGCGGAGATGGCCACGAACTCGGCCTCGGCGTAACGCGCCAGCAGCAGGGCCAGCGTGGTCTTGCCGCAGCCGGGCGGCCCCCAGAGGATCATCGAGTGCACGTTGCCGGCTTCCACCGCGCGCCTCAGGGCGCTGCCCGGCGCCAGCAGCCGGCGCTGGCCCACCATGTCGTCCAGCGTGGCCGGGCGCATGCGCTCGGCCAGGGGCTTGAGGCCCTCGGGCGGCTGGAACAGGGAGTCGCTGGCGGGTTTCTTGCGGGTCACGCCCGCATTCTAATCCGCCGGGTCACTCGGCGAGGGGAATGACCTCGGCACCCTCGCTCACCTCGCCCACCACGTCGGTGCCCGGCGGCGGGGTGAAGGCGAAGGTGCCCGCGGCGAAGGCCGGGTTGCGCTTCCAGCCGGTGAAACGCACTTCGGTGCGCTGGCCCAGGCCGTCGTGCATTTCCATGGTGGCCAGGCCGGCGGCGTCGAAGCCCAGGCGGGCGCGCTCGAAGGGCGCGTCGTCGGGCTTGCGCGGGGTAAGTTCCAGCCATTCCAGGCCCTGGCCGGCGCCGCCGTCGGCCACCTTGAACTGGCGGTCGAGCTCGGCCGGGTCGATCAGCACGGCCAGCGGGCTCACCTGCTCCTCGTAGCTCTGGTTGCGCACGTTGACCTGCTCGAGGTCGGGGTCGTGGATCCAGATGTGGTCGCCGTCGGCCACGATCAGCTGCGGGAAAGGCTGGGTGTATTCCCAGCGGAACTGCCGCGGCGCCTTCAGCGCCACCGAGCCGCTGGAGGACTCCGTCATCCGGCCTTCGGGGTCGTACACGCGCTGCTGGAACTGCGCGGACAGGCCCTGCACGCCGCCGCTGAAGGCGTCGAGCTTTTCGCGGGCGCCGGCGTGGGCCAGCGGGGCGGCGAGCAGGAGGCAGGCAGTCAGGAACAGGCGCATGGGAAGGACCAGGGGTTGGGTTGTGTACAAGTCTTGCCGCAGGCGCCTGAACCGCGCTTGTGCGCGGCTCAGCGCGGCGGCGGCGGGGCGATGACCTGGCGGTCGCCGTTGTGTTCGGGCGGCGTGACGATGCCGGCGGCTTCCATGGCCTCGATCAGGCGGGCGGCGCGGTTGTAGCCGATCTTCAGGCGCCGCTGCACGCCGGAAATGGAGGCGCGGCGGGTTTCGGTGACCACCTTCACCGCCTCGTCGTACAGCGGGTCGGACTCGTCGCCCGCGCCGCCGCCGGATTCCGGCAGCCCGGTGGGGCCGATGACGACGCCGTCGCCCATGGACTGCACTTCCTCCAGCACGCCCTCGATGTAGTCCGGGCCGGAGCTGTTCTGGCGCAGGTGGGCCACCACGCGGTGCACCTCGTCGTCGCTGACGAAGGCGCCATGCACGCGCTCGGGCATGGCCGTGCCAGGCGGCAGGTAGAGCATGTCGCCGTTGCCCAGCAGGGTTTCCGCGCCGGACTGGTCAAGGATGGTGCGCGAGTCGATCTTCGAGCTCACCTGGAAGGCGATGCGGGTCGGGATGTTGGCCTTGATCAGGCCCGTGATCACGTCCACCGACGGGCGCTGGGTGGCCAGGATCAGGTGGATGCCGGCGGCGCGGGCCTTCTGCGCCAGGCGGGCGATGAGCTCCTCCACCTTCTTGCCGACGATCATCATCATGTCGGCGAATTCGTCGATGAACACGACGATGTAGGGCAGCGCCTCGAGCGGGCGCGGCACTTCGCCGAGGTCCGGGTTGGGGCGGAACAGCGGGTCCATCAGCGGCTGGCCGGCGTCCTGGGCGTCCTTCACCTTGCGGTTGAAGCCGGCCAGGTTGCGCACGCCCACGGCGCTCATCAGCTTGTAGCGGCGCTCCATTTCGGCCACGCACCAGCGCAGGCCGTTGGCGGCCTCCTTCATGTCGGTGACCACCGGCGCCAGCAGGTGCGGGATGTTCTGGTAGACCGACAGCTCCAGCATCTTCGGGTCGATCATCAGCATGCGCACGTCCTTGGCGCTGCTCTTGTAGAGCAGGCTCAGGACCATGGCGTTCACGCCCACCGACTTGCCCGAGCCGGTGGTGCCGGCCACCAGCAGGTGCGGCATGCGGGCCAGGTCGACCACCACCGGGCGGCCGGCGATGTCCTTGCCGAGCGCCATGGCCAGCGGCGAGGCCAGCTTGTCGTATTCCTTCGAGCGCAGGATTTCGCTGAGGTAGATGGTTTCGCGGTGCGAATTGGGGATTTCCAGGCCCACCACCGACTTGCCCGGGATGACGTCGACCACGCGCACCGACTTCACGCTCAGGCCGCGGGCGATGTCCTTGTCGAGCGAGCTGATCTGGCTGCCCTTCACGCCCGGCGCCGGCTCCATCTCGAAGCGGGTGATCACCGGGCCCGGGTAGGCGCCGACCACCTGCACTTCCACGCGGAAGTCCTTGAGCTTGAACTCGATCTGGCGCGACAGGGTTTCCAGGGTTTCCTCGGAATAACCCTTGGGCTGTTCCTTCGGGTCGTCGAGCAGCGACAGCGGCGGCAGGCCTTCGCCGCCGGAGGCATTGAACAGCGGGATCTGCTGCTCGCGCTGGGCGCGTTCTGACTTCTCGATGACCGGCTTGGGCGGCGGCTCGATCCGCACCGGCTCGCGCTTGGCGCGCTTGATGGTTTCGACCTTGCGGACTTCCTCGCGCTCCTCGCGCATGGCACGGGCGCGCTGCCATTCGGCGGCCTGGCGGGTGCCCTCGCCCAGGCGGCCGAACAGGGCCAGCACCTTGCCGCCGATCCAGTCCATCAGCGCGAACCAGCTCAGGCCGGTGGCCAGGGTGACCGACATCAGCAGCACGGCCAGCAGGAACAGGTGCCCGCCCATGCCACCGAACACCTTGCGCATGGAGGTGCCGACCAGCTGGCCCAGGATGCCGCCCGATTCCGCCGGCAGGTTCGGCGCCGAGCCGCCCAGCACGTGCAGCAGCCCGCAGGCCGAGACCAGGAAACCGACGATGCCGACCAGCCGCAGCGCCGGGCCGAAATCGACGCGGCCGTCGCCGTCCGAATCCAGCCCGAACAGCGCGATCCAGGCGATGCCGCCCAGCACCAGGGGCACGGTGTAGGCCACGTAGCCGAAGAACCAGAACGCGAGGTCCGCCAGGTAGGCGCCCACCAGGCCGCCGACGTTGTGCAGCGGGCCGGCCACGGTGCCGGTGCGCGACCAGCCCGGGTCGTCGGTGTGGTAACTGAGCAGGCTGGCCAGGAGGTAGAGGAGCAGCGGCGACAACGCGACGAGCGCGAGTTCGCGCCAGAGTTTCTGGCGGCGGTCCATGCCGGCGTTGGTGCTTCGATCGGGAGTGCGCGCCACCGAGAGGAACTGCCTCAGAAGGTCGTGATAGATGCCTGTTTATACAGCAGTTCACACGGCCGCGCCCACTGCCCCCTGGCCCGCCGCCGCAACGCTGGGAAACCCCGGTTCGCCTTGATTTGCCCCGCCGTGGCCTACAAGCTACATGGCCTTCGCGACACCACCCCATGAACCAGAAGAATCATACATGACCGCCCCCAAGCACAGCCGCCTGCTCATCCTCGGTTCCGGCCCCGCCGGCTATTCGGCCGCCGTCTACGCCGCCCGCGCCAACCTCAAGCCGGTGCTGGTGACGGGCCTGCAGCAGGGTGGCCAGCTGATGACCACCACCGAGGTGGACAACTGGCCGGGCGATGCCCACGGCCTGATGGGCCCGGACCTGATGGCGCGCATGCAGGCGCATGCCGAGCGCTTCGAGACCGAGATCGTGTTCGACCACATCCACACCGCCGACCTCTCGCGCCGGCCCTTCCGCCTGGTCGGCGACAGCGGCGAGTACACCTGCGACGCCCTGATCATCGCCACCGGCGCCAGCGCCAAGTACCTGGGCATCGAGTCCGAGCAGAAGTTCATGGGCAAGGGCGTGTCGGCCTGCGCCACCTGCGACGGCTTCTTCTTCCGCGACCAGGACGTGGCGGTGATCGGCGGCGGCAACACGGCCGTCGAAGAGGCGCTGTACCTGTCCAACATCGCCCGCAAGGTCTACCTGGTGCACCGCCGCGACAAGCTGCGCTCGGAAAAGATCCTGCAGGACAAGCTCTTCGCCAAGGCCGCGGCCGGCAAGGTGGAGCTGGTGTGGGACCACACGGTGGACGAGGTGCTGGGCGACGATTCCGGCGTCACCGGCATGCGCATCCGTTCGACCCGGGACGAGTCCACCCGCGAAATCGCCGTGCAGGGTTTCTTCGTGGCCATCGGCCATACCCCGAACACGTCGCTGTTCGAGGGCCAGCTGGCCATGCGCAACGGTTACCTGACCATCAAGTCGGGCCTGGAGGGCAATGCCACCGCCACCTCGGTGCCGGGCGTGTTCGCCGCCGGCGACGTGGCCGACCAGGTGTATCGCCAGGCCATCACTTCGGCCGGCTTCGGCTGCATGGCGGCCCTCGACGCCGAGAAGTTCCTCGACAAGGAATGACCGGCCGCACCGCATGAAGCTGCGGCTGCACGAGAGACTCGACGAGATCCCGGCCCAGGCCTGGGACGCCCTGCACGGCGACGCCAACCCGTTCCTGGCGCACGCCTTCCTGGCCGGGCTGGAGCGGCACGGCTGCCTGCGCCCGGCCTGGGGCTGGACGCCTCGCCACGCCTCGCTCTGGCGCGACGGCGAACTGGTGGCCGCGGCCCCGGCCTACCTGAAGTCCAACTCCCACGGCGAATTCGTCTTCGACCAGGCCTGGGCCCAGGCCCACGCCCGCTTCGGGCGTGAGTACTTCCCGAAGTGGCTGGTGGCGGTGCCCTACTCGCCCGTCACCGGCCCACGCCTGCTGGCGCGCGAGCCGGCCGACCGCGCGGCGCTGCTGGCGGCCATGGTGGCGCAGTGCCGGCGCGACGGCCTGTCGTCGCTGCACGTGAATTTCCACCCCGAAACCGAAGACGCCGCCTTCGGCGAGGACTGGCTGGCACGCGAGGACGTGCAGTTCCACTGGCGCAACCGCGGCTGGGCCGATTTCGGGGCCTTCCTGGCGGCGCTGCAGCCCAGGAAACGCAAGAACCTGCGCCAGGAACGCGACAAGGTCGTGCGCGCCGGCTTCCGCTTCCGCACCGTGCACGGCGACGAGGCCGGCGAGGCCGACCTCGAGGCCATGCATTATTTCTACTGCCGCACCTTCGCCGATTACGGCAACCACCCCGCACTGACACTGGATTTCTTCCGGCACCTCGCCACCGCCATGCCGCGCCGGCTGGTGCTGTTCCTGGCCGAACGCGGCGGCGACACGGTGGCCGGCGCGCTCTGCCTGCGCGGCGGCGACACGCTTTACGGCCGCTACTGGGGCGCGCACGAAGCGGCGCCCGGCCTGCACTTCGAAACCTGCTACCACCAGGGCATCGACTACTGCCTGCGCGAGGGCCTGCAAGTGTTCGAGCCCGGCGCCCAGGGCGAACACAAGGTGGCGCGCGGTTTCCTGCCGGTGCTCACCCGCAGCCACCACCACGTGGCCGACCCGGCCTTCGCCGAAGCGCTGCGCGGCTGGTGCGCGCAGGAACGCGCCGGCGCCCGCCGCTACCGCGACGCCGTGCTGGCGCACAGCCCCTTCCGCGATGACGATCCGGCTGCCGCTGCTGGGGCCTGACCCGGAGGCGCCGTTCCCGCCGGCCTGGCGGGCGCTGCGCGATCCCAACGGCCTGCTGGCCATGGGCGGCGACCTGTCGCCGGCGCGGCTGCTCAATGCCTACCGGCACGGCATCTTCCCCTGGTTCTCCGAGGGCGAGCCGATCCTGTGGTGGTGCCCGGACCCGCGCATGGTGTTCGACACCGCGGGCGTGCGGCTGTCCTCGCGCTTCCGCCGCGAGCTCCGGCGCAGCCGCTGGGAGCTGCGCGCCGACACCGCCTTCGACGCCGTCATCGCCGCCTGTGCGCACAGTCCGCGGCCGGGCCAGGACGGCACCTGGATCACGCCGGCGATGGCGGCGGCCTACCGCGAGCTGCACCGGCTCGGCCATGCGCACAGCGTCGAGGTGTTCGACGGCGGACGCCTGGTCGGCGGCATCTACGGCGTGGCGGTGGGCCGCATGTTCTTCGGCGAGAGCATGTTCAGCGCCGAATCGGGCGGGTCGAAGGTGGCGCTGGCCGGGCTGGCCCGGCTGCTGCACGGCTGGGGCTGGCCCCTGCTCGATGCCCAGGTGCGAAACCCCCACCTCGAGTTCCTCGGCGCGCGCCTGCTGCCGCGGGACGACTTCCTGCAGGCCGTGCGCCGGCTGGCCTCCGAACCCGCGGCCGCGGGCTCCTGGGCCGGGCGGGTGGCGCCGTTCCCGGCAGCCCTGCTGGCGGGGGTCACTGCTGATTAACCAAATTTTTGCAAGCGCGGCAAGGACATGGCAGAATGCGCGGCTTCCAAGGGCGGCTTTTCCGCCCAGCGCAACCAAGAATGTCCAAAGACGATTCCATTGAATTCGAAGGCACGGTGCTCGAGACCCTTCCGAACACCATGTTCCGGGTCAAGCTCGAGAACGGCCACGTGATCACGGCCCACATTTCCGGCCGCATGCGCAAGAACTACATCCGCATCCTGACCGGCGACAAGGTCAAGGTCGAGATGACGCCCTACGACCTGACCAAGGGTCGGATCACCTACCGCATGAAATAAGGGGCCAGTCCCCACGTCCTGCAGAATCGGCGGCCATGGGCCGCCGTTCTTCTTTTTCCGCCCGTGTCCGGATGCGCGATTTGGCTGCGTTGCCCGATGGGAGACCGCCCGGTCAGGCCACGCGAGCAACGCCATGAAGCAGGCAGGCAAGTATCTCCCCGAGCACTCGTTGCTGGCGGCGGCGCTCGTGCTCACCGCCACGGGCTTCTGGGACATCTACTTCGGCGACAGCCCCGCCCCCGGGTCCCGCCAGCATTTCCACCTGGTGGCCAACCTCCTGTGGCTGACCCTGCTCACCTGGCAGCTGCGCCTCGCCGCCACCGGAAACTTCGCGGGCCACAGGGTGGTCGGGACGTGGGTGCTCCTGCTCGCGCCGCTGCTGTTCGCCAGCACGTCGATGCTCTCGGTGCATTCGGCGCGCAAGGGCATGGTCTCGGGGCTAGGCGACGCCCTGATCGTCCAGAACGTGATGGGAACCCTGGAGTTCGGACTGCTTGTCCTGCTCGCGTTCGTCTTCAGGAAACGCCGGCGGCTTCATGGCGCGCTCCTTCTCTCGACCGCCATCCTGTTCATGGGGATCGCGCTGTTCTTCACCCTGATCGGCCTGGTCCCCGCCTTCAGGATCGAGGGCCCGGAAACCTTCCACCGGTTCGCCAGCGCGGCCATGACCGGCCAGGCCGTCTGCCTGGCCGTGGGCCTGGCCTTCGTGGCCAGGGACTGGCGGAACGGATGGCCGTTCCTGCTGGCCGCCTTGTTCTTCCCCCTCAACGAGCTGCTGCGGGTGCTGCTGGCTGAAATCGGACTGATCCAGCCGCTGACGCGGTTCGTGGGTTCCCTCGGCGAAATCCCGGTGCTCGCGGGCAGCTTCGCGCTCATGCTCGGGCTGCTCCTGGCGATGGGCATCGGCCGCAGCCGGCCAGCCATGCAACCGGGCTGGCAGCGGACCGGCGCCCCGGAATAAAGACGATGCCCGCCTGGCGGCGGGCATCGTGCGCCTTCGAACCCCTCGGCCGTCAGACCGTCGCGGGCAGCAGCTTCTCGGGCTCGGCCTGGGCGTCGACCACCAGATCGCCGTCGCGCACGTCCACGGTGACCTTGCCGCCGCCGACCAGCTTGCCGAACAGCAGTTCGTCCGCCAGCGGCCGCTTGATCTTGTCCTGCAGCAGCCGCGCCATCGGCCGCGCGCCCATCTGCGGGTCGAAGCCGTTCTGCGCCAGCCACTGGCGCGCGTCCGGCGTAGCCGAGAGGCTCACGTGCTTCTCGTGCAGCTGCGCCTCGAGTTCGATCAGGAACTTGTCCACCACCCGCAGGATGTGGTCCAGCCCCAGCGAGCCGAACTGGATGATGCCGTCCAGGCGGTTGCGGAACTCCGGCGTGAAGGCCTTGCGGATCACTTCCATGGCGTCGGACGTGTGGTTCTGCTCGACGAAGCCCATGGTGCGGCGCGCCGCCTGGGTGGCGCCGGCGTTCGTGGTCATCACCAGCACCACGTTGCGGAAGTTCGCCTCGCGGCCGTTGGTGTCGGTGAGCACGCCGCGGTCCATGACCTGCAGCAGGATGTTGAACACGTCCGGGTGCGCCTTCTCGATCTCGTCGAGCAGCAGCACGCAGTGCGGGGTCTTGACGATCTTCTCGGTCAGCAGGCCGCCCTGGTCGAAGCCGACGTAACCCGGGGGCGCACCGATCAGGCGGCTCACCGAGTGCGCTTCCATGTACTCGGACATGTCGAAGCGCACCAGCTCGATGCCCAGCTGCATCGCCAGCTGCTTGGTCACTTCGGTCTTGCCCACGCCGGTGGGGCCGGCGAACAGGAAGTTGCCGATCGGCTTGTCCGGGTTGGCCAGGCCCGAGCGGGCCAGCTTGATGGCCGAGACCAGGGTCTCGATGGCCGGGTCCTGGCCGAAGATGACCATCTTGAGGTTGCGCTCGAGGTTCTTGAGCACGTCCTTGTCCGAGGCGCTGACCTGCTTGGTCGGGATGCGGGCCATCTTGGCCACGATCAGCTCGATCTCCTCGACGTCCACCACCTTCTTGCGCTTGCCCTCGTCGAGCAGGCGCTGGCGGGCGCCGGCCTCGTCGATCACGTCGATGGCCTTGTCCGGCAGCAGGCGGTCGTTGATGTGCTTGACCGACAGGTCCACCGCGGCCTGCAGCGCGTCGGCGGCGTATTCCACCTCGTGGTGGGCCTCGAAGCGGGTCTTGAGGCCGTTGAGGATGGCCACGGCCTCGGCCACGGTGGGCTCGACCACGTCGATCTTCTGGAACCGGCGCGCGAGCGCGCGGTCCTTTTCGAACACGCCGCGGTATTCCTGGAAGGTGGTGGAGCCGATGCAGCGCAGCTCGCCGCTCTGCAGGACCGGCTTGATCAGGTTGGAGGCGTCCATGGTGCCACCCGACGCCGAACCGGCGCCGATGATGGTGTGGATCTCGTCCACGAACAGGATGGCGCCCGGCTCCTTGCGGATCTGCTGGATGACCGCCTTCAGGCGCTTCTCGAAGTCGCCGCGGTACTTGGTGCCGGCCACCAGCGCGCCCAGGTCGAGCGAATAGATGACCGCGTCCTTGAGCACCGCCGGGACCTTGCCCTCGACGATGCGCCAGGCCAGGCCCTCGGCCAGCGCGGTCTTGCCCACGCCGGCCTCGCCGACGTAGAGCGGGTTGTTCTTGCGGCGGCGGCAGAGCACCTGGATGGTGCGCTCGACCTCGTCCTCGCGGCCGATCAGCGGGTCGATCTTGCCTTCCTTCGCCAGCTCGTTGAGGTTGGAGGCGAATTCCTGCAGCGGGTTGCCCTTGGCCTCGCCGCCCTCCTCGCCCTCCGGCTTGGCTTCGGGCGCGGGTTTCTCCTCGGCGCCGTCGCCGATCTTGGCGATGCCGTGCGAGAGGTAGTTCACCACGTCGAGGCGGGTGATCTCCTGCTGGTTGAGGAAGTACACCGCGTGCGAGTCCTTCTCGCCGAAGATGGCCACCAGCACGTTGGCGCCGGTGACTTCCTTCTTGCCCGAGCTCTGCACGTGGTAGACAGCGCGCTGGAGCACGCGCTGGAAGCCCAGCGTGGGCTGGGTGTCGCGCGGGTCGTCGGCCGGCAGCACCGGCACCGTGTCGGCGATGATCTGGCGCAGCCCGGTGGCCAGCTTGGGCTGGTCGGCGCCGCAGGCCTTGAGCACGCCGGCCGCCGACGGGTTGTCGAGCAGCGCCAGCAGCAGGTGCTCGACCGTCATGAATTCATGGCGGGCTTCGCGGGCCTGCTTGTAGCACTGGCCGATGGTGTACTCGAGGTCCTTGCTGAACATGGGCTACTCCGGAACGTTTGCTCCGATATGGGGCCAGCCTAGGCTTTTTCCATGGTGCACAACAGGGGGTGCTGGTGCTGCCTGGAAAACTCGTTGACTTGGGTGACCTTCGATTCAGCCACCTCGCGCGTGTACACGCCGCAAACGCCCTTGCCGCGGGTATGGACGTGCAGCATGACCTGGGTGGCCTTTTCCCGGTTCATGGCGAAAAAGGACTGCAGGACCTCGACCACGAAGTCCATCGGGGTGAAGTCGTCGTTGAGCAGGACGACCTGGTACAGGGGGGGCCGCACGACCTCCGGGCGGGCGGATTCCACCGCCAGTCCGTGGTCGTGCTCGCGTTCGGGGCGGGGGTCTTGGGGCATGGCGCCAGTATAAGTCGCGCCGGACCGGCGGTAACGCCCCGCCCTCGTGGACGGACGCGAGGTTTTCCGCCGAGAATGGCCGGGCCGGAGTCCCGCCGGCCACCCAACCAGAGACCACGCCATGCGCCTGCTTACTGCTTGCATTGCCGCTGCCCTGCTGTTCGCCGCCCCGCTTTCCGCCGCCGACCACGATGCCGTCGTGAAGGCCCAGCTCGAGAGCAAGGGCACCCCCTTCACCATCGACGACGACGGCGACTTCCAGATCACCGTGAACGTCGGCGGCGGCCGTACCCAGCTGGTCTGGGTCCGCTCGGTGGTCGAGGCCACCAACCACCAGCGCGTGCGCGAAATCTGGTCGCCCGGCTACCAGGCCGAGGGCGCCGCCTTCCCGGCCGCCATCGCCAACGACCTGCTCGAGCGCAGCAACACGCTCAAGCTCGGCTCCTGGGTGAAGCAGGAGCGCGTGGCCATGCTGGTCATCAAGATCCCGGCCGACGCCAGCGCCGACGCCCTGGACGAGGCCATCGACCTGGCGGCCAGCGCGGCCGACGCGGTCGAGCTGGACCTGACCGGCAAGGACGATCTTTGAACTACCGCAGCGGCCGCTTCTGGCAGCCCGACGTGACCGTCGCCACCGTGGTGGTGCGCGACGGCCGCCTGCTGCTGGTCGAGGAGCAGGTGCAGGGCGAGCGTGTGTTGAACCAGCCCGCCGGCCACCTGGAGCCCGACGAGAGCCTGGTGGAAGCGGCGCTGCGTGAAACCCTCGAGGAAACGGGCTGGGAGGTCTCGCTGACCGCCTTCATTGGCGCTTACCAGTGGACCTCCCCGCGCGACGGCAAGCATTTCCTGCGCATGGCGTTCGCGGCCGAACCGGTGCGCCACCACCCCGACCGGCCGCTGGACGAAGGCATCCTGCAGGCCCTGTGGCTCACGCCCGCCGAACTGGCGGCCGAATCGGCCCGCCACCGCAGCCCGCTGGTCTGGAAGGTCGCCGAGGATTTCCTGTCCGGGCGACGGCTGCCGCTGCAGGCCCTGACGCACTGCGCATGACGCCCGCGCGGGTCATCGTCGGCCTGTCCGGCGGCGTGGATTCCTCGGTCGCGGCCCTGTTGCTGCAGCGCCGGGGCGAATCGCTGGCCGGCCTGTTCATGCAGAACTGGGACGACGACAACGACGGCGGCGGCGAATGCCGCGCGGTCGAGGACCGCCGCGACGCCCTGCGCATCGCCGGCCTGCTCGGCATCCCCTTCCACACCCGCAATTTCGCCGCGGAGTACTGGAAGGACGTGTTCCAGCACTTCCTGGACGAATACCGGGCCGGCCGAACGCCCAACCCCGACGTGCTGTGCAACCGAGAGATCAAGTTCAAGACCTTCCTGGACGAGGCCCGCGCGCTCGGCGCCGAGTGCATCGCCACGGGCCACTACGCCCAGGTGGCGCGGCGCGACGGCCGCTGGCTGCTGCTGCGCGGCGCCGACGCCGGCAAGGACCAGAGCTACTTCCTGCACCAGCTGGGCCAGGAACAGCTGTCGGCCACGCTGTTTCCCATCGGCCACCTGCCCAAGGCCGAAGTCCGTCGCCTGGCCACCGAGGCCGGCCTGCCCACGGCGGCGAAGAAGGACTCGACCGGCATCTGCTTCATCGGCGAGCGCGACTTCCGCGAGTTCCTGGGACGCTACCTGCCCGCCCGCCCCGGCCGGATCCAGGACGTGGAGGGCGTGGTGGTCGGCGAGCATGCCGGCGCCTGGTACTACACCCTGGGCCAGCGCGAGGGCCTGAACATCGGCGGCGTGAAGGGCCGCGCCGCGGCGCCGTGGTACGTGGTGGGCAAGGACGTGCACGCCAACGTGCTCTACGTCGACCAGGGCGCCGACAGCCCCTGGCTGCTTTCGAACACCCTGCGCTCGGAGCCGGCGCACTGGGTCGCCGGCGCGCCGCCGGCCGCCCGCTTCGAGTGCACGGCCAAGACCCGCTACCGCCAGGCCGACCAGCCCTGCACCGTGGAGGTGGACGCGGACGGGTCGCTTTCCGTAGCCTTCGCGTCCCCGCAGCGCGCGGTCACGCCCGGCCAGTCCGTGGTGCTCTACCAGGGCGAACAATGCCTGGGTGGCGCCGTGATCGCCCGCACCGACGCTCCCCTGGAAGCCAAGACCCGCCCGTGATGAAGGAACGCGCCCTCGCCCTCGCCGGCCTGCTCCAGGCCGTTTACCTGGTGCAGCAGATGGCCCAGAACGGCCAGGCCCAGGCCGGGCCGCTGGCCGCCAGCATCGACAGCCTGTTCCGCTTCGACGCCGAATCGCCGGAGGCCGTGTTCGACGGCGCCGGCAACCTGCGCCTGGGCCTGGAGCGACTGGTCAACCAGTTCGAGGGCGGCGCCGGGCGCGACGCCGCGGTCACGCGCATGGCCATGACCGTGCTGCACCTCGAACGCAAGTTCATCCGCCACGGCCGCGCGCCCGGCGCCGTGCACGACGGGCTGAAGGAGATCGCCCGCCAGCGCGAGCACTGGGGCCCCGCGCACCCGACCGTGCTGGCGCGGCTGGGCGAGCTGTATGCACGCGAGGTCAGCCCGATCGGGCCGCGCGTGCTGGTGCAGGGCAACCCGGTGTACCTGGGCCAGCCCGACGTGGTCGGCGAAGTGCGCGCCACCCTGCTCGCCGCGGTGCGCGCGGCGGTGCTTTGGCGGCAGCTCGGTGGCAGCTACTGGGACTTCCTGTTCGGCCGCCGCGCCCTGGTGCAGGCGGCGCGCGACTGGCTCGACGCGACACGCTGAGTTGCGGCCCGCGGCGCCGCGCCCAGCGGACGGCGGGGTATGGTTTGGGGCATAATACCGGGCTGACGCGGCCCCACTGCGCGCCACTCCCAGCCCCCTCGAACCAGCCCGGAGCCTGTCCATGAGCGACTCCTTCGCGACCCGCGACCAATTGGCCGTCAACGGCACGACCTACACCTATTTCAGCCTCGCCAAGCTCGGCCAGCGCTTCAACCTGGCCCGCCTGCCGTATTCGATGAAGATCCTGCTCGAGAACCTCCTGCGCTGCGAAGACGGCGGCATGACGGTGGGCAAGGAGCACATCGAGGCCGTCGCCACCTGGGACGCGAAGAAGGAACCGGACACCGAGATCGCCTTCATGCCGGCCCGCGTGGTCCTGCAGGACTTCACCGGCGTGCCCTGCGTGGTCGACCTGGCCGCGATGCGCGACGCCGTGGTCAAGCTCGGCGGCAACGCCGACCAGATCAACCCGCTCATTCCCTCCGAGCTGGTCATCGACCACTCGGTGCAGGTCGACGTCTTCGGCAAGCCCGAGGCGCTGGACCTCAACGGCAAGATCGAGTTCGAGCGCAACCAGGAGCGCTACAGCTTCCTGCGCTGGGGCCAGAAGGCCTTCGACAACTTCAAGGTCGTGCCGCCCAACACCGGCATCGTGCACCAGGTCAACCTCGAGCACCTGGCGCGCGTGGTGATGGAGCGCACCATCGACGGCGTGAAGTACGCGTTCCCGGACACCGTGTTCGGCACCGACTCGCACACCACCATGATCAACGGCATCGGCGTCCTGGGCTGGGGCGTCGGCGGCATCGAGGCCGAGGCCGCCATGCTGGGCCAGCCGAGCTCGATGCTCATCCCGCAGGTCGTGGGCTTCAAGCTCACCGGTAAGCTGCCCGAGGGCGCCACCGCCACCGACCTGGTGCTCACCGTCACCCAGATGCTGCGCAAGCACGGCGTGGTCGGCAAGTTCGTCGAGTTCTACGGCGACGGCCTCGACCACCTGCCCCTGGCCGACCGCGCCACCATCGCCAACATGGCCCCGGAATACGGCGCCACCTGCGGCATCTTCCCGGTGGACGAGGAATCGCTGAACTACCTGCGCCTGTCCGGCCGCGACGAGTCCCAGGTCGCGCTGGTCAAGGCCTATGCCCAGGCCCAGGGCCTGTGGCGCACCCCGGGCCAGCCGGAGGCCGAGTACAGCTCGACCCTGCAGCTGGACATGGGCGAAGTGAAGCCCTCGCTGGCCGGCCCCAAGCGCCCGCAGGACCGCGTGCTGCTGAGCGACATGAAGGCCAACTTCAACGCCAACCTCGGCGCCCTCGCCGCCAACCGCAAGCCGAAGAACGGCGAGGTGGCGCGCATGGATTCCGAGGGCGGCCACCAGGCGCAGGCCGACCACCTGGCCTCCAAGCCCAAGTCGAAGATCCGCATCAAGGACCAGGACGCGCACCTGACCGACGGCTCCGTCGTCATCGCGGCCATCACCTCCTGCACCAACACCTCGAACCCGGCGGTGATGCTGGGCGCCGGCTTGCTGGCGCGCAACGCCGTGGCCAAGGGCCTCAAGTCCGCGCCGTGGGTGAAGACCTCGCTCGGCCCGGGCTCGCTGGTGGTCACCGACTACCTCAAGAAGGCCGGCGTGCTCGACGACCTCGAGCAGCTCGGCTTCCACGTGGTCGGCTACGGCTGCACCACCTGCATCGGCAACTCGGGCCCGCTGCCCGAGGAAGTCTCCAAGGGCATCGCCGAGAACGACCTGGTGGTGACCTCGGTGCTCTCGGGCAACCGCAACTTCGAAGGCCGCGTGCACGCCGAAGTGAAGATGAACTACCTGGCCTCGCCGCCGCTGGTGGTCGCCTACGCCATCGCCGGCACCACCGACATCGACCTGACCACCGAGCCGCTGGGCACGGGCAGCGACGGCAAGCCGGTGTACCTCAAGGACATCTGGCCCTCGAACAAGGAAATCGGCGACTTCATCGCCAAAACCGTCGGCCCGGAGATGTTCAAGCACAACTACGCCAACGTCTTCGGCGGCGACACCCGCTGGAACCAGATCGCCTCGCCGGACGGCGCCAAGTTCGCCTGGGACGACGCTTCCACCTACATCAAGAACCCGCCCTACTTCGACGGCATGCAGATGGCCGTGGGTTCGATCGCCGACATCAACGGCGCCCGCGTCATGGGCATCTTCGGCGACTCGATCACCACCGACCACATCAGCCCGGCCGGCAACATCAAGGCCAGCTCGCCGGCGGGCAAGTTCCTGCAGGCGCGCGGCGTGCAGCCGGCCGACTTCAACAGCTACGGCTCGCGCCGCGGCAACGACGACGTGATGGTGCGCGGCACCTTCGCCAACATCCGCATCAAGAACCTGATGCTGGGCGGCGAGGAAGGCGGCAACACCATCCACTACCCCACCGGCGAGAAGCTGGCGATCTACGACGCGGCCATGAAGTACAAGGCCGAGGGCGTGCCGCTGGTGGTGTTCGCGGGCAAGGAGTACGGCACCGGTTCGTCGCGCGACTGGGCGGCCAAGGGCACCAACCTGCTGGGCGTGAAGGCGGTCGTGGCCGAGAGCTTCGAGCGCATCCACCGCTCCAACCTGGTCGGCATGGGCGTGCTGCCCTGCCAGTTCCTGGAAGGCCAGAACGCGCAGTCGCTGGGCCTCAAGGGCGACGAGGTGGTCTCGATCACCGGCCTGCAGGACGGCGCCGCCAAGACCGCGACGGTCGTGGCGACCCGCCCGGACGGCACCGAGCTGCGTTTCCAGGTGCAGGTGCTGCTGCTGACGCCGAAGGAAGTCGAGTACTTCCGCCACGGCGGCATCCTGCACTACGTGCTGCGCCAGCTGGCGGCCCGCAAGGCGGCCTGAGGCCGGGCCGGCCACTGCCGGCCGCGCACGTGGCACGAACAAGGGCGGCCTCCGGGCCGCCCTTTTTTTGGCGGTGCTAGAGCGCCGGCTCCCAGCGCGCCGAGATCAGCACCCATTCCCCGTCGTCGAGCCGCCAGCCGGTTTCGACGCGATAGACCTGCGCCCGGTCCGGCAGCAGGCCCTCGCCGCCGCGGGTGGCCGCGGTGAAGCTCGCGGTCGCGCGGTCGCCGATCAGTTCCACCTCCACCGGGCCCAGCGCCACCCCCACCTCCCGGTTGCGAAGCCAGGCCAGCGCGGCGGTGCGCCGCAGGCGGTCGCGGTCCATGCCGTCCGGGCCGGCGAAGTCCTCGGCCAGGCCTTCGGCAAGGGCGTCCGCGTCGCGGGTCTCGATGGCGGCTTCCAGGCCGGCGATCCGAGCGCGCAGCGCCGCTTCGGGCGGCTCGCGTTGGCAGCCCGCGGCCAGCGCGAGCAGGACGCACAAGGTCGTCGTGAAGGGAGCGCGAAGCCCTGCGCGGCGCGCCTTGCCTGACCCCGAGGGGTATGCTCCAATCGAGCGAATACTCCAATTCGCGGCGCGATCGCGCGCAGCGCGGCGGGGAATGCAGGCATCGGGAATCGAGGGGAAGTGCATGGGTTTCGAACGTCCTTGGCTGGCCAATTATCCGAAGGGTATCGCCCCCGAGGTCGACCTGGAGAAATACCCGTCGATCGTAGCGGTGCTCGAGGAGACCTGCCGCGAGTACCGCGACAACCCGGCCTTCGCCAATTTCGGCAAGAAGCTCACCTACGCCGAGATCGACCGGCTCAGCACCCAGTTCGCCAACTACCTGCTGCATGAGCTCAAGCTCAAGAAGGGCGACCGCGTCGCCCTGATGATGCCCAACATCCTGCAGTACCCGATCGCCATCTTCGGCGTGCTTCGCGCCGGGCTCACGGTGGTCAACACCAACCCGATGTACACCGCCCGCGAGCTCAGGCACCAGCTCACCGACTCGGGCGCCAGCGCCATCGTGGTGCTGGAGAACTTCGCCCACGTGGTGGCCGACGTCGTCGCCGACACGGCGCTCAAGCAGGTCATCGTCACCGGCGTGGGCGACATGCTCGGTTTCCCCAAGGGCCCGCTGATCAACTTCGTGCTGCGCCACGTGCGCAAGGAAGTGCCCGAATACGAGCTGCCCGGCCACGTTCGTTTCACCGAAACCCTGGCCCTGGGCGCGCGCCACCAGCTGCCGGCCATCGACATCCGCGGCACCGACATCGCCTTCCTGCAGTACACCGGCGGCACCACCGGCGTCGCCAAGGGCGCCATGCTGACCCACCGCAACCTGGTGGCGAACATGCAGCAATCGTCGGTGTGGATCGGCACCAACGCCACCATGGGCAAGGAGGTGATCATCACCGCCCTGCCCCTGTACCACATCTTCGCGCTGACGGCGAACTGCCTGGTCTTCATGAAGTTCGGCGGCCTGAACTACCTGATCACCAACCCGCGCGACATGAAGGGTTTCGTCGCCGAACTGAAGAAGATCCCGTTCACCGCCATCACCGGCGTGAACACGCTTTTCAACGGCCTGCTCAACACCCCGGGCTTCGACCAGGTCGATTTCTCGCGCCTGCACCTCACGTTGGGCGGTGGCATGGCCGTGCAGCGCGCGGTGGCCGAACGCTGGAAGAAGGTCACCGGCGTCACCCTGGTCGAGGCCTACGGCCTCACCGAAACCTCGCCCGCCGCCTGCATCAACCCGATGGACCTGCCCGAATACAACGGCGCCATCGGCCTGCCGATCCCGTCCACCGACGCCTGCGTCAAGGACGACGAAGGCCGCATGCTGCCCGTCGGCGAAGTGGGCGAGCTGTGCATCAAGGGCCCGCAGGTGATGGCCGGCTACTGGCAACGCCCCGAGGAAACCGCCAAGGTCATCGACGCCGATGGCTGGCTGCATACCGGCGACATGGCCAAGATGGACGCGCAGGGTTTCTTCTACATCGTCGACCGCAAGAAGGACATGATCCTGGTCTCGGGCTTCAACGTGTACCCGAACGAGGTCGAGGACGTGATCGCGCTGATGCCCGGCGTGCTCGAGGTGGCCGCGGTGGGCGTGCCCGACGAGAAGTCCGGCGAGGCGGTGAAGGTGGTCATCGTGCGCAAGGACCCGGCGCTCACCGCCGAACAGGTCAAGGATTTCTGCCGCGAGCAGCTCACCGGCTACAAGCACCCGCGCTACGTCGAGTTCCGCAACGAATTGCCCAAGTCGAACGTGGGCAAGATCCTGCGCCGGGAGCTGCGCGACTCCGCCGCCAAGGCCTGACGCACCGGGCACCCCGGCCGGGCGCCGCCTACACCAAACGGGGGGCGGTTTACAACGGGGGCTGAACAGGGTCTAGAATCGGGCGAAGGAGCCTAACGGTTCCTTAACCGCCGCCCGGTCCCACGTGCCATGCGGGCGGCCTGCCGCCCCCATGAGCCCCGAGGACACGACCATGAGCCCCGTCGTCGAACTGCACAACCCCCGCCCCTTCGCCTACCATACCTTGCGGACCCAGGAAGACCCGGGTACCCGCACCAGCTGGATGTACATGCACGCCGAGCGTGCGAATGACGGCCAGCGCCGCCGTCCCTGTTTCACCCTCGACCTGATGAAGGACATGCGCGACTACCTGGCCGGCGTCGGCCAGCGCAGCCAGCAGACCGCCATCGACGGCCGCGAGCCGGGACTGGACCACCTGGTGGTCACCTCCGACGCCAGCGCCTTCAACCTGGGTGGCGACCTCGAGCTGTTCGCCCGTCTCATCCGCGAGCGCGACCGAAGCTCCCTGCTCGCCTACGCCCGCATGTGCGTCGAGGGCGTCTACCACCTGCACACCCAGCTCGGCGGCCGCGTCGACACCATCGCACTCGTCCAGGGCGATGCGCTGGGCGGCGGCCTCGAACTGGCGCTGTCGTGCCAGACCATCGTCGCCGAAGCCGGCGTCGGCATGGGCTTCCCGGAGGTGCTGTTCGACCTGTTCCCGGGCATGGGCGCCTATTCCTTCCTGTGCCGCCGGGTCAGCCCGGTGCAGGCCGAGAAGCTGATGCTCGACGGCACCGTCTACACCAGCGAGCAGATGTACGAGATGGGCATCGTCGACGTGCTGGTGCCCAAGGGCCAGGGCGTGCAGGCGGTGCAGGACCTGCTGCGCAGCCACCGCCGTTCGCCGCATGCGCGACTGGCCATGCAGCGCGTGCGCGATTACGCCACGCCGGTGCCGCTGGAAGAGCTGATGCGCATCACCGAGATCTGGGTGGACACCGCGCTGCAGCTGGGCGAGAAGTCGCTGCGCACGATGGAGCGCCTGGTGAAGGCGCAGGAGCGTCGTTCCAGCGAAGCGGCCGCGGCCACTTCGCTCGCCGCCGCACTCTGACGCGCCCCGGCCTGGGGCTCAGCCCGAGGCGTCGTCCGAGCGCTGCCCCCCCGACCGGGGGGGCAGCCGGGACAGGGCCTCGCGCGCCAGTTCGAACTGCTCGCGCAGCGCGCGTTCGCGCGCGCGCCAGTCCTTGGCAAGCTGCCAGTTCGGCAGCTGCATGATCTCGTAACCCAGCGTCGCCACCCGCGACATGCCCAGGTTGCCGGCCACGCCCTTGAGCGCGTGGCAGTGGTCCCGGAACCCGTCCCAGTCGGCCGACTGGCCGCACTGCTCCAGCGAACCCAGGCAGCGCAGCGCATCGCGCACGCACTGCTGCACGAAGTTCGCCACGAAATCCTTGCCCAGGTTGAGCTCGGCCAGCTCGCCCAGCACCGTGTCGTCCAGCACCACCAGGTCGACGGCCGCGGTGCCCTTTTCCTCGGCGGCGGGGGCGGCCTCGCGCCCGCCGGTGGCCACGTCGGCCAAGGCCTCCAGCAAGCGGCCGGCGACGATGGGCTTGGGCAGGAAGGCGCGCGCGCCGGCCTGTTCGCAGGCCTGGATGGCCTCGGGCGTGACGTCGGCGGTGAGCACCAGGAAGGGCGTGCGGCGGTTGCCGCCGGCCTCCATCACCCGCACCTCGCGCATCACGTCCAGGCCGCTGACGCCGGGCATGTGCAGGTCCACCAGCACGGCGTCGAAATCGCGCTCGGTCAGCAGCGCCAGCACCTCGTCGCCGGACTCGACTTCCTCGACGTGGTGCCCGGCCTTTTCCAGCAGGCGGCGCAGCACCATGCGGTTGGCGGCGTGGTCGTCGGCGATCAGCGTGTGCAGCGGCTTGACGCGGGCGCGGTGGCGCACGAACGGATCGTCGAAGGCGATGACGTTGGCCGGCGCCGGGGCCAGGTCCTGCGCGCCGGCGTCCACCAGCGAATACGGCAGTTCGACCCAGAAGTGCGAACCGGCGCCCTCCTCGCTCTCGAAGCCCAGCCGGCCGCCCATGGTTTCGGCCAGGCCCTTGGCGATGGTGGTGCCCAGGCCCGTGCCGCCATGGCGGCGGGTCTTGGCCGAGTCCACCTGTTCGAAGGCTTCGAACAGCCGCTTCTGCGCTTCCAGCGGGATGCCGATGCCGGTGTCGCGCACCGAGAAGCGCAGCATGATTTCCGGCGCGTCCGTCTTGCCGGCTTCGGCCAGCTCGCGCTTGCGCGGCGCCGCCAGGCCCACGTCCAGCGTCACCTTGCCCACGTCGGTGAACTTGATGGCGTTGTTGAGCAGGTTCACCAGGATCTGGCGCAGGTGGTCCACGTCGCCGCGCAGGCCGTCGGGGACCCGGTCGGACACGTTCACGGTGAAGGCCAGGCCCTTGGCCGCCGCCGCCGGCTGCAGCATCACCTGCACGCCGCGGGTGAGCTCGCGCAGCTGGAAGTCCTCGACGTTCAGGCGCAGCTTGCCGGCCTCGATGGCCGAGATGTCCAACACGTCCTCCACCAGCGCCAGCAGCGCCCGCGCCGAGGTCTGGATGACTTCGGTGCACTCGCGCTGCTCCTTGCTCAGGCGCGTGGTGCTGAGCAGCTGCGACATGCCGACGATGCCGTTGAGCGGCGTGCGGAACTCGTGGCTCATGTTGGCCAGGAAGCGGCTCTTGGCCTCGTTCGCGCGCTTGGCTTCCTCGGTGGCGCGGGTCAGCGCGCGCAGCAGCGAGGTCAGGTAGGCCGGGATGGCGGTCAGGCCCAGCAGCAGGCCCCAGCCCAGCATCTGGTTCTGCTGCCAGTACGGCGTGCTGAGCAGCACGCCCAGGAAACTGGCGCTGGCGATCAGGATGGCCGCCACCAGGTAGCGTTCGCCGAAGCGCAGGCCGTTGCCGATGGTCACCCACATCAGCACCACGTACACCGGCGAGAGCGATTCGCCGAGCACGTGCATGGCCGCGCCCATCATGCCGTAGTCGAGCAGCATGCCCAGCACGCGCCGGCCGTGCGACACGCCGGGGCGGATGGCGATGGAGGCCAGGATGCCCAGGCCCACCACGAACTCGATGGCGAAGAACAGGAAGACCAGGCGCAGCGGTTCGTTGCCCACCTCGGACGTCGAGGTCACGCCCAGCAGGTAGACCAGGATGACCGCGGTGACGACGACGCGCGTGATCGCCTGGCCATGCTCGCTGTCGGGCCGGTTGCGGAACCGGTCGGCGAGGCGCTGGAGGGAGGCGTTCACGGGAGCCGCCGCGGGGCTGGGGCTAGCCGAGCGAACGCGTCGGCGAGAGGAAGGCGAGGATCTCCTGCACCCGCTCGCGGCGGGCCATCAGCGCGTCCACCACGGCCGGATCGAACAGCACGCCCGACTGCGAGCGCAGGAATTCGAAGGCTTCGGCCAGCGGCAGCGCCTTGCGCCAGGGGCGGTCTGAGGTCATGGCGTCGAGCACGTCGGCCACGGCGACGATGCGCGCCGGCAGCGGGATGTCCTCGCCGGCCAGGCCGGCGGGGTACCCACTGCCGTCCCATCGCTCCTGGTGGCCCAGGGCGATGGTGGCGCCCACCTGCACGAAGCGGCTGCTGCTGTCGCTGAGCAGTTCGTAGCCCAGTTGCGGATGGCGCTTGACCTCCTCGAACTCGGCGGCGTCGAGCCGGCCCGGCTTGCGCAGGATGGCGTCGGAGATGCCGAGCTTGCCGATGTCGTGCAGCGGCGCGGCCAGCTCGATCATGCGCACTTCGTCCTCGCCCAGGCCCATGGCCTCGGCGATGAGGCCGGCATAGCGCCCCAGGCGCTCGAAGCTGGCCACCGAGCTGCCGTCGCGGAAGGCGGTGGCCTTGGCCAGGCGGTGCAGGATCTCGCGCTCGCGCTCGTCGAGCTCGTGCATGCGCGCCAGCAACTGGCGCTCGAGTTCGTGGGCGCGGCTCTTGAGGTTCTGCTGCTGCTGGCGAAGCGCCAGCAGGTTGCGGCAGCGCGAACGCAGTTCGCGCGGGCGCACCGGCTTGACCAGGAAATCGATGACGCCGGCCTCGAGGGCGGCGTTGCGGATGGGCTCGTCGCCGACCACGGTGATCAGGATGATGGGCACGTCCCGGTGCGACAGCGGGCGGCGGAAGCGGCGCGCGAACTCCAGGCCGTCGAGCTTGGGCATGCGGTAATCGAGCAGCAGCAGGTCGGGCGAGCTGCGCTGGGACCACAGCAGGGCCTCGACCGGGTCGCCGAAGTCGGTGACCTTCACTTCGGGGCTGATGTCCTCCAGCAGGTGGCGGAACATCGTCCGCTGCGAGGGCTGGTCATCGACGATCAGGACGTTCACATCGGGCTCCGGGCGCGGGGCGCCACGCCGCGGGGGCGGCAACGACCCCAGCTTACTCCCGGAATTCTTTCGGCGGCAAGGCGTTAGCCCCGCTACTTTGCGCAGTGCAACAGGACCCGGGTCAGGCCTCGGGGCGCATGTAGGGGAACAGCAGCACGTCGCGGATCGAGGCCGAATCGGTGATCAGCATCACCAGCCGGTCGATGCCGATGCCCAGGCCGCCGGTGGGGGCCATGCCGTACTCGAGCGCCCGGATGTAGTCGGCGTCGAAGTGCATGGCCTCGTCGTCGCCACCCTCCTTGGCCTCCACCTGGGCCAGGAAGCGCGCCTTCTGGTCTTCCGGGTCGTTGAGCTCGGAGAAGCCGTTGGCGATCTCGCGGCCGCCGATGAACAGTTCGAAGCGGTCGGTCAGCTGCGGGTCGCGGTCGGAGGCGCGGGCCAGCGGGCTGACCTCCACCGGGTGGTCGGTGATGAAGGTCGGCTGCACCAGGGTGTGCTCGACGGTCTTCTCGAACACCTCCAGCAGCAGCTTGCCCCAGCCGTAGCTTTCCTTGACCTTGATGCCCAGGCGCGCGCAATGGGCGCGCATGGCCTGCACATCACGCAGTTCCTCGCGGGCGATCTCCGGGTTCAGTTCGAGCACCGCCTCGGTCATGGACCAGCGGCGGAAGGCCGGGCCCAGGTCGATGGCCATGTCCTCCCACTGCAGGTGGGTGGTGTCGCGCACGCGCAGCGCCGTCTCGCGGATCAGGCCCTCGGTGAGGTCCATCACCTCGTGGTAGGTGGCGTAGGCCTCGTAGAGCTCGAGCATGGTGAACTCGGGGTTGTGCCGGGTGGACACGCCCTCGTTGCGGAAGTTGCGGTTGATCTCGTACACGCGCTCCATGCCGCCCACGACCAGGCGCTTGAGGTAGAGCTCGGGCGCCACGCGCAGGTACAGGTCCAGGCCCAGCGCGTTGTGGTGGGTGGTGAAGGGCTTGGCCGTGGCGCCGCCGGGGATGTAGTGCATCATCGGCGTTTCCACTTCCAGGAAGCGGCGGGCGTCGAGCCAGGCGCGCATGGCCGAAACGATGCGCGAGCGCTGCACGAACACCTCGCGCGCCTCCGGGTTCATCACCAGGTCGACGTAGCGCATGCGGTAGCGCTGCTCGACGTCGGCCAGGCCGTGGAACTTGTCCGGCAGCGGGCGCAGCGACTTGGTGAGCAGGCGCAGCGACGTGGCCTTGACCGACAGCTCGCCCGTGCGGGTGCGGGTCAGGCCGCCCTGCACCGCCACGATGTCGCCCACGTCCCAGCCCTTGAAGGCCTCGTAGGCCTCGCCCAGGTCGCCGCCCTGCAGGTAGAGCTGGATGCGGCCGCTCATGTCCTGGATCTGGGCGAAGCTGGCCTTGCCCATCACGCGCTTGGCCATCAGGCGGCCGGCCAGGGCCACGCGGCGGTCCAGGCCCTCGAGCGTCTCGGCGGTCCAGGCGTCCTTGTCGGCGAACTCGGCCTGCAGGTCGCCGGCGTAGTCGGCGCGCACGAAGTCGTTCGGGAAGGCGATGCCCTGCCCGCGCAGGGCCGAGAGTTTCGCGCGGCGCTCGGCGATCAGGCTGTTCTCGTCGGCGGCGGGCGGGGTCTGGCTCGGCTGGTCGGTCATGGCGGTGTCGTTCGTGGGAAGTGGGGCGCGGGGGCTCAGGCGTCGGTGCGTTTCGCGCCGACTTCCAGGCCGGCCTTGAGGCTGGCTTCGATGAATTCGTCCAGGTCGCCGTCGAGCACCTTCTGGGTGTCGGAGCGTTCGATGCCGGTGCGCAGGTCCTTGATGCGGCTCTGGTCGAGCACGTAGTTGCGGATCTGGCTGCCCCAGCCGATGTCGGACTTGGTGGCTTCCACCGCGTCCTTCTCGGCGTTGCGCTTCTGGATCTCGAGCTCGTAGAGCTTGGCGGCGAGCATCTTCATCGCGGTGTCGCGGTTCGAATGCTGGCTGCGGCCGGTCTGGCAGGCCACCACGATGCCGGTGGGCACGTGCGTGATGCGCACCGCCGACTCGGTCTTGTTCACGTGCTGGCCGCCGGCGCCGGACGAGCGGTAGACGTCGGTCTTGAGGTCGGCCGGGTTGATGGTGATGTCGATGTTGTCGTCGACTTCCGGCGACACGAACACCGAGGTGAAGCTGGTGTGCCGGCGGTTGTCGGAATCGAACGGCGACTTGCGCACCAGGCGGTGCACGCCGGTCTCGGTCTTGAGCCAGCCGTAGGCGAAGTCGCCCTCGACGCGGAAGGTGGCGGACTTGATGCCGGCCACTTCGCCGCCGCTGACTTCCATCAGCTCGGTCTTCCAGCCGCGCGATTCGCACCAGCGCAGGTACATGCGCAGCAGCATCTCGGCCCAGTCCTGGGCCTCGGTGCCGCCGGCGCCGGCCTGGATGTCGACGAAGGCGTTGGCCGAGTCCATCTTGCCGGAGAACATCCGCTGGAACTCGAGCTTGTCGACCTCGCGGCCGTACTTCTCGACGTCGTCGACGACCGCGGACGCGGTGTCCTCGTCGTTTTCCATTTCCGCCAGCTCAAGCAGCTCGCTGGCGCCGGCGAGGCCGTCGGTGAGGCCGCGGATGCCGTTGACCACCTTCTCGAGCGCGGAGCGCTCGCGGCCCAGGCCCTGGGCGCGTTCGGGGTCGTTCCAGACGTCGGGGCTTTCCAGCTCCCGGTTTACTTCCTCGAGACGTTCGACCTTGAGGTCGAAGTCAAAGATACCCCCTGAGCGAATCCAGCCGGCCCCGGAGGTCGGCGATGCGCTGGCGGACGGGATTGAGTTCCATGGTCTTCCGCGGTTGGTCGTGGGAAAGGCCGCGAATGATACCACCCGCGCATTTCAGGCGGGCGCCGGCGCGAGGTGGCGGACCAGCAGCTGCACGCCGCGGCGGCCGTTCCAGTCGTCGGGTTCGAGCTGGTAGGCCACGTGCACGCGGCCCGCAGGCGCCAGCCCGGTCCAGCCGCCGAAGTGGATGGCGGACAGTTCGCCGCCGCCGGCCTCGGGCTGCAGCGCCAGTTTCAGGTGGCGCTCCCCGACCCGGCGCCAGGACGCCACCCGGAACACGCCGTCGAACACCGGCTCCGGGAACCCCTGTCCCCAGGGCCCGGCCAGGCGCAGCTGGTCGGCCAGTTCGCGGCTGTGTTCCGACGGCGCCAGCTCGCCGTCGCTGGCCAGCTCCGAGCGCAGCAGTTCGGGGCTCAGGTGGCGGGCCACTTCGGCTTCGAGCGCGGCGCGGAACTGCGCCAGGCCCGCGGCTTCCAGGCTCAGGCCGGCTGCCATGGCGTGGCCGCCGAAGCGTTCGATCAGGCCGGGATGGCGGGCATCGACCGCGGCCAGCGCGTCGCGCAGGTGCAGGCCCGGGATCGAGCGCGCCGAGCCCTTGAGCAGCGTGCTGCCGGGTTCCGACGGCGCCAGCGCCAGCACCGGGCGGTGCAGGCGGTCCTTCAGGCGCGAGGCCACCAGGCCGACCACGCCGGGATGCCAGCCGTCGTCGTGCAGGCACAGCACCGGCGGCAGCGCGCCCTCGCCCAGCGGCAGCCCGGCGACCAGCGCCTCGGCGGCGTCCACCATCTGCTGCTGCAGGTCCTTGCGCTCGGCGTTGATGCGGTCGAGCACGCTGGCCAGTTCACGGGCGCGCGCCGGGTCGTCGCAGAGCAGGCACTCGATGCCCAGCGCCATGTCCTCGAGCCGGCCGGCGGCGTTGAGGCGCGGGCCGATGGCGAAGCCGATGTCCGAGGCCGTGAGCGTGGACGCGTCGCGGCCGGCGAGTTCGATCAGCGCGCGCAGGCCGGGCTGGCCCAGGCCCTGGCGCAGGCGGCGCAAGCCGGCCGACACCAGCAGGCGGTTGTTGAAATCCAGAGGCACCAGGTCGGCGACGGTGCCCACGGCGACGAGGTCGAGCAAGGCCGAAAGGTCCGGCTCGGGCCCGTCGAACGCGCCGGCCTCGCGCAGGTGCCGGCGCAGCGCCAGCAGCAGGTAGAACACCACGCCCACGCCGGCCAGCGCCTTGCTGGGGAAGGCGTCGTCGCCGAGGTTCGGGTCGACGATGACGTCCGCCGGCGGCAGCGTTTCGCCTGGAAGATGGTGGTCGGTGACCAGCACCTGCCAGCCGCTGGCCTTGGCCGCGGCGATGCCGGCGTGGCAGGCGATGCCGCTGTCCACGGTGAGCACCAGGTCGGGCGACAGTGCGCGCAGGTGTTCGACCAGGCCCGGCGTGAGCCCGTAGCCGTGCGTGACGCGGTGCGGCACCTGGTAACTGACCCGCTTCGCGCCCAGCAGGCGCAGGCCGCGCACGGCCACGGCGGTGCCGGTGGCGCCGTCGCAGTCGAAGTCGCCGACCACGACGATATGCGCATCGCGGGCGATGGCGTCGGCCAGCAGCGCCGCCGCCTGCGCCACCCGGCCCAGCGATTCGGGCGGCAGCAGGCGCGCCAGCTTCAGTTCGCCCTGCGAAGGATCGAGCACGCCGCGCGCGGCGTACACGCGCTGCAGCACCGGCGGCACCGCGTCCGGCCAGGGGCCGTGCGGCGGCACCGCGCGGCGCACGATGCGCAGCGGTGCGGGCGTCATGCCAGGGCCACCAGCGGCCGGCGCCACAGGCGCCAGCGCTGCCCGGCGCGCAGCGTCCAGCCCGCGCCGTCCGCGAAGTCGAGCTGCACCGTGCCGCCGCCGGCGGACGCCAGTGATTCGAGCAGGCATGTCTCCACCGGCAACCACTCGCGCGCCGCGCGCAGGTCCAGCAAGGTGCCCTCGCCCGCCGTTTCCGTGGCCAGCGCCGCCAGCGACGCCAGCGTGGCGTCGTCGCTGGCGACCTTCGCCACCCGGCCGCGCACGCGGTCAGGCAGGCGCCCCGCGCCCCAGAAGCACAGGCTGTTGGCCGGCACGCGGCCCGCCGCGATGCGGGCGGCATTGACGGGATGGTGGTGCAGCAGCACCTGCGCCTCGTTGAGCAGGGCGCGCCAGCGACGGCCTTCGGGGCCCTCCGGCAGGTGCAGGAAGAGGTCGTCGCCCAGCGCCGCTTCCGGCGGTGAAAACGCCGGCAGCGCGGCGCCGGCGGGCAGCGCCAGGTACCAGCGCGCGGGATCCGGCGCACTGAGCGAGAAGCCGGCGTCGCCGAACAGCGGCCGCAGTCCAGCCAGCAGCGCGTCGGCTTCCTCGCGCGAAAGGCCGAGGTCGCCAATGGCCATCACGCGCGCACCGGTCATGTCCGGGCGCACGAAGGCCGGGTCGGCGCGCAGCCAGGCCTGGCCGGCGGCGTCGCCGGCGTCGCGCTGCCGGGTGATGGCCGCCAATGGCCAGCCGCGCGGCAGCAGGTCGAACCAGCGCTGCAGTTGCGCCGTTTCGCCGGCGTCGGCATCGGGCGCCCGGTCGCCGCGGGCGAGCGCGCGCGCCACGGTGGGCGACAGGGGCTGGCCGGCGAAACGCCGGCGTTCGGGCAAGAGCAGGACGACGGCGGGCGCGGCCTCGATGGCGGGCATCGGGCGGGCCTCAGCCCTCGTAGCGCACGCCGACGATGTCGTAGTCGCGGGCGCCGGCCGGCGCCTGGATGGTGACGGTGTCGCCCTCGTGCTTGCCGATCAGCGCGCGCGCCAGCGGCGAGGAAATCGAGATCAGGCCCTGCTTGATGTCGGCTTCCAGGTCACCCACGATCTGGTAGGTCACCTCGTCGCCGGTGTCGCAATCGGCCAGTTCGACGGTGGCGCCGAACACCACGCGGCTGCCGGCGTTGAGGCTGGCCACGTCGATCAGCTGGGCGTGCGAAAGCACGTACTCCAGCTCCTGGATGCGGCCCTCGATGAAGCCCTGCTGCTCGCGGGCGGCGTGGTACTCGGCGTTTTCCTTCAGGTCGCCGTGGGCCCGCGCCTCGGCGATGGCGTTGATCACCGCCGGCCGCTTGACCGACTTGAGGTGCTCGAGCTCTTCCCTGAGGCGCGTGGCGCCCTTGGTGGTCAAGGGGGCTCTCATCCGTGAAGCTCCTTGTGCAGTTCCTGCAGCGACCAGACCCGGGGGTTGTCACGGGTGTCGGTGCCGCGGATCAGGGCGCGCGCGCCCGGGATGGTGGTGGAATACGTGACGCGGTGCTGCAGCGCCTCGCGCCGGATCGAAAACGAGTCGGCGATGGCCTGCTTGCCCTCGGTCGTGTTCACAATGTAGCTGATCTCGCCGTTCTTGATCAGGTCGACGATGTGCGGGCGGCCTTCGATGACCTTGTTGATGCGCTCGCAGGCGATGCCCTGCTCGCCCAGGAACTTCGCGGTGCCCTCGGTGGCCACCAGCGTGTAGCCGCGCTCGACCAGGTCGGTGGCCACCGGCAGCAGGCGCTTCTTGTCCGGGTCGCGCACCGACAGGAAGGCCTTGCCCGGCACTGGTGCCTTGATGTTGGCGGCTTCCTCGGCGCGGCCGAAGGCCTCGGCGAAGGTGCGGCCCACGCCCATCACCTCGCCCGTGGAGCGCATCTCGGGGCCGAGGATCGGGTCGACGTTCTGGAACTTGGCGAAGGGGAAGATCGCTTCCTTGACCGAGTAGTAGTCCGGCACGATCTCCTTCGTGGCGCCCTGCTGGGCCAGGGTCTTGCCGGCCATGCAGCGCGCGGCGATCTTCGCCAGCGGCACGCCGATGGCCTTGGACACGAAGGGCACCGTGCGCGAGGCGCGCGGGTTCACTTCCAGCAGGTAGATGGTGTCGCCGCCGTGTTCGTCCATGTGGATGGCGAACTGGGTGTTCATCAGGCCCACCACCTTCAGCGCGCGGGCGAGCTGGGCCACCTGCACGCGCAGCTTGTCCTGCACGTTGGCCGGCAGCGAATACGGCGGCAGCGAGCAGGAGGAGTCGCCCGAGTGCACGCCGGCTTCCTCGATGTGCTCCATGATGCCGCCCACCAGCACGTTGCCCTCGGCGTCGGCGATGATGTCCACGTCCACCTCGACCGCGTTGTCGAGGAAGCGGTCGAGCAGCACCGGCGAATCGTTCGACACCTGCACCGCCTCGCGGATGTAGCGCGAGAGGTCGGCGTCGGAATAGACGATCTCCATGGCGCGGCCGCCCAGCACGTAGCTCGGGCGCACCACCAGCGGGTAGCCGATCTCGTTGGCCAGGGCGATGGCCTGCTCGGCGTTGCGGGCGGTGCGGTTCGGCGGCTGCAGCAGGCCCAGTTCCTCGACCAGCTTCTGGAAGCGCTCGCGGTCCTCGGCCAGGTCGATGCTGTCCGGGCTGGTGCCGATGATGGGCACGCCGGCGGCCTCGAGCGCGCGCGAGAGCTTGAGCGGGGTCTGGCCGCCGTACTGCACGATCACGCCCTTGGGCTTCTCGACCTCGACGATCTCCAGCACGTCCTCGAGCGTCACCGGTTCGAAGTACAGGCGGTCGGAGGTGTCGTAGTCGGTGGACACGGTCTCCGGGTTGCAGTTGACCATGATGGTTTCGTAGCCGTCCTCGCGCAGGGCGAGCGCGGCGTGCACGCAGCAGTAGTCGAACTCGATGCCCTGGCCGATGCGGTTGGGGCCGCCGCCGAGCACCATGATCTTGTCGCGGCCGCTGGGCTCGGCCTCGCACTCGTCCTCGTAGGTCGAATACAGGTAGGCGGTGGAGGTGGCGAACTCGGCGCCGCAGCTGTCCACGCGCTTGTACACCGGGCGCACGCCGAAGGCGCGGCGCAGGGCGCGCACGGCGCTTTCGTCGGTGCCGGCCAGCTGGGCCAGGCGCGCGTCGGAGAAGCCCATGCGCTTGAGCTCGCGCAGGCGCGACGCGTCCAGGCCGGCCAGGCCGCCGGCGGCCACGGCCTTCTCGGCGGCGATGATTTCCTCGATCTGGTCCAGGAACCAGGGGTCGATGAAGCTCAGGCCGTACACGTCTTCCACGCTCAGGCCGGCGCGGAAGGCCTCGGCCACCTGGAACAGGCGCTCCGGGCCCGGCTCCTTGAGCTCGCGGCGGATCTTGACCAGGCCTTCCTCGCCGCGGCCGGCGTCGCCGGTCGGGTCGAAGCCGCACTTGCCGGTCTCCAGGCCACGCAGGGCCTTCTGCATGGATTCCTGGAAGGTGCGGCCGATGGCCATTACTTCGCCCACCGACTTCATCTGGGTGGTCAGGCGGGCGTCGGCGGCCGGGAACTTCTCGAAGGCGAAGCGCGGGATCTTGGTGACCACGTAGTCGATGGTCGGCTCGAACGAAGCCGGGGTGGCGCCGCCGGTGATGTCGTTGCGCAGCTCGTCGAGCGTGTAGCCGACCGCCAGCTTGGCGGCGATCTTGGCGATCGGGAAGCCGGTGGCCTTCGAGGCCAGCGCCGAGGAACGCGACACGCGCGGGTTCATCTCGATCACGACCACGCGGCCGTTCTGGGCGTTGATGCCGAACTGCACGTTCGAGCCGCCGGTGTCCACGCCGATTTTGCGCAGCACGGCGATGGAGGCGTCGCGCAGGCGCTGGTATTCCTTGTCGGTGAGCGTCTGCGCCGGGGCGACCGTGATGGAATCACCGGTGTGCACGCCCATCGGGTCGAGGTTCTCGATGGAGCAGACGATGATGCAGTTGTCGGCGGTGTCGCGCACCACCTCCATCTCGAATTCCTTCCAGCCCAGCACCGACTCCTCGACCAGCACTTCGCTGGTGGGCGAGAGCTCGAGGCCGCGGGTGACGATTTCCACCAGCTCCTCGCGGTTGTAGGCGATGCCGCCGCCGCTGCCGCCCAGGGTGAAGCTGGGGCGGATGATGGTGGGGTAGCCCACCGTGGCCTGGATGCGGATGGCTTCGTCGAGCGTGCGCGCGACTTCGGCCTTGGGGCATTCGAGGCCGATCTCGCGCATCGCGACGCGGAACAGCTCGCGGTCCTCGGCCATGCGGATGGCTTCGCGCTTGGCGCCAATCAGCTCGACGTTGTACTTGTCGAGCACGCCGGCGTCCGCCAGGTCCAGCGCGCAGTTGAGCGCGGTCTGTCCGCCCATGGTGGGCAGCAGCGCGTCGGGCCTTTCCTTGGCGATGATGCGCTCGACCGTGGCCGGGTTGATCGGCTCGATGTAGACGGCGTCGGCCATCTCCGGGTCGGTCATGATCGTGGCCGGGTTCGAGTTCACCAGCACCACCCGGTAACCCTCGTCGCGCAGGGCCTTGCAGGCCTGGGCGCCGGAGTAGTCGAACTCGCAGGCCTGGCCGATGACGATCGGACCGGCGCCGATGATCAGGATGGTCTTGATGTCTGTGCGCTTGGGCATGGCCTTGGTTCGTCCGGGGTGTTCGTGGGGGTTGGCGCCCGCCGGGGCGGCGGGCGCCGGTGCTTCAGGGCGCGCCGGTGGCGGCGCGCGGGTTGCCGATGTGCTTGCCGAGGAAGGCTTCCAGGGCGGTGTAGAGCTCGACCTGGTTGTCGTAGTCGTAGAAGCCGTGGCCTTCCTTCTCCTCGACGATGGTCACTTCCGGCGGCTTGCCGGCCTTCTGCAAGCGGTCGAGCAGGAAGTCGTACTGCGAGATCGGCACGCGCGGGTCCTTGGCGCCATGCACCAGCATCACCGCGGCCTTGATGCGGTCGACGTTGAAGGCCGGCGACTGCGCGGCGCGGCCGGACTCGGAATCCGGGAACACGTCGCGCTGGTAGTTGCGGCCCCACTCGCTCTCGGCCACGTCGCTGTCCTTCATCCACAGCGACATGTTGTACAGGCCGACGTAACCGACGGCGCAGCGGTACAGGTCCGGCTCGCGAACCACGCTCTGCAGCGCGGCGTAACCGCCGTAGGACGCGCCGTAGGTGCAGATGCGGTTCTTGTCGGCGACGCCCTGCCCGACCACCCAGTTCACGGCGTCGGTCATGTCGTCGATCATCGTGGTGCCCCAGTTGCGGTAACCGGTGCCCTCGAATTCGTCGCCGTAGCCGCCCGAGCCGCGGAAGTTGATCTGCAGCACGGCGTAGCCGCGGCTGGCCAGGAACTGCACGTCGGGGTTGAAGCCCCACTCGTCGCGCGGGCCGTGCGGGCCGCCGTGCGGGTGCAGGATGAGCGGCAGGTCGCGGCCGTCGGTGTGCGCCGGCACGGTGAGGTAGCCATGCAGCTTGCGGCCGTCGCGCGCGGTCACCGTGATCGGCTGCATCGGCGACATCTGCTCGGGCTTGATCCAGTCGCGCGAGGCCAGCAGGAACTGGGCGCGCGAGGTCTTGCGGTCGAACAGGTAGTAGGCGCCCGGGTCCACGTCGCTGTAGGTGCGGAACAGCACCAGGCGGCCGTCGCGGCTGATGCCGTCGAAGCGCACCGCGTGCTGCGGGAAGGCGTTGATCAGGCCGGCGTAGGTCTTCGACTCCGGGTGGTCCGGGTTGATGAAGTCGTAACCCGGGGTGCCGTCCATGTAGGCGATGGCCAGCAGGTGGCGCTCGTCGCTGCTGGCCAGGTAGCCGATCGGGTCCACGTTCGGGTTGCGCGAGAGCAGGGTCTCCTCGCCGCCGGCCGGGTCGGCCAGCACCAGGCGCGCGGGTTCGCCCTTGTCGCTCTTGGAGAAGATCACGCGCTTGTTCTCGGCGTCGAAGCCCAGCGGCGTGCGGATGGCGTCGCCCAGCTTGGCGCGGCCCAGCACGTCCCAGCCCTCGCCCTTGCGGCGCAGGGTGACGCGCACGCCTTCCTCGTCCTGGCCCACGGCATAACGCACCTCGCCCTCGTGGTCGAGGATGAAGGTGCCCATGCGCAGCGGCGCGCTGGCGACGGTCGTCACGCGGCCGGTGTTGACGTTGAGCTTGGACAGGAAGGCCGAGTCGACCGAGCGCACGACCAGGATGTTGGCCGGGTCGTCCCAGGTCTTGTCGACGATGAAGTAGGTGCCGCCGTTGGGCACGTCCATGCGCTTGGAGCCGTCGACGTTGCTGGCGTACACGTCGGGGTTGCCCACGCGCGCGTCGAAGCGGCCGACCTTGCGCGAGACGTACATGAAGAAGCGCTCGTCGTTGACCCATTCGACGCGGTCGATGTGGCGCTTCTCGCCGTAGTCCCACTTGCCGACCAGCTGCATGCCGTCGACGCGGAAGGCGGCCAGCACGGTCCGGTCGCCCTGCGGCACCGAGACGGTGATGTACTCGCCGGTCGGCGACAGCGACACCGAGGTGAACTCCGGGTCCTTGAAGAAATCGCCCAGCGGCACCTGCGTGCCCTCGGCAGCGGCCAGTGCCGGCATCAGCGCCAGCAGCGCGACCAGCTCGAACATCCTGAACTTCATCATCGTTACCCTCTCCCCAGGGTGGTTTACTTACGCGCCGACATCATGTCGACGAACTTGTCGAACAGCCCCGCCACGTCGCGCGGGCCGGGGCTGGCTTCCGGGTGGCCCTGGAAGCTGAAGGCCGGGGCATCGGTGAGTTCGATGCCCTGGTTGGAACCGTCGAACAGCGAGCGGTGGGTGACCCGCACGTTGGCCGGCAGGCTGGCCTCGTCCACGGCGAAACCGTGGTTCTGGCTGGTGATCATGACCCGCTTGCTGTCGAGGTCGATCACCGGGTGGTTGGCGCCGTGGTGGCCGAACTTCATCTTCAGCGTGTTGGCGCCGGCGGCCAGGGCCAGCAGCTGGTGGCCCAGGCAGATGCCGAACACCGGCAGCTTCGCCGCCAGGGCCTCGCGGATGGCGGCGATGGCGTAGTCGCAGGGCGCCGGGTCGCCGGGGCCGTTGGACAGGAACACGCCGTCCGGGTTTTCGGCCAGCACCTGCGCGAACGGCGTCTGCGCCGGCACCACGGTGACGCGGCAGCCACGCTCGGCCAGCATGCGCAGGATGTTGCGCTTCACGCCGAAGTCGTAGGCCACCACGTGGAAACGCGGCTCGGCGCGCACGAAGGCGTCGGCGTCGAGGTCGAGCTGGCCCTCGGTCCAGCTGTAGCGCTCGCGGGTGCAGACTTCCTTGGCCAGGTCCATGCCCTTCAGGCCCGGGAACTTGCGCGCCAGCTCCACCGCCTGGTCGCGGTCGATGGCCTCGCCGGCCATCAGGCAGCCGTTCTGGGCGCCGCGGTCGCGCAGCAGGCGGGTGAGCTTGCGGGTGTCGAGGCCGGCGATGGCGACCACGCCGCGCGCCGCCAGCCATTCCGGCAGCGGCGCCTGGCTGCGCCAGTTGCTGGGGCGGCGCGGCACGTCGCGCACGATCAGGCCGGCGGCCCAGGGGCGCTCGGCCTCGTCGTCCTGCGCGGTGCAGCCGGTGTTGCCGACGTGGGGGTAAGTCAGGGTGACCAGCTGGCGGGCGTAGGAAGGATCGGTGACGATCTCCTGGTAGCCGGTCATGGCGGTGTTGAACACCACTTCGCCGACGCTGGTGCCGGGCGCGCCTACGGAAACGCCCTCGAACACGGTGCCGTCTTCGAGCGCGAGGATTGCGGGATGGGTCACGGGCTATCGCCTTGCATGGGGGAACCCGTTCGCTGGATGTGCGAGCACCCGCGGACTGGGCGAAACCAGGTCCGTGCGGGTGAGGGTTCAGGCGAGCCGGAATTTTAGCGGCACCGGGCCCAAAAGGGAAACGCGGCCTTCGTTCAGGCCCGGGGCTCGGCCAGCAGCAGCGCGCCGAAATCGTGCCTGCCCGGGCCCAGCCGGGCCACGCGCGCCGCCGCTTCCAGCGCGCCGCGGGCGAAGATGTCGCGGCTGGTGGCGCGGTGGGCCAGTTCCAGGCGCTCGCCCGGCCCGGTGAGCTGCACCAGGTGCTCGCCGACGATGTCGCCGGCGCGCAGCGAGGCATAGTGCGGCGCCCTGCCCCGGCCGGCTTCCACCGCCGCGCCCAGCAGCAGCGCCGTGCCCGAGGGCGCGTCCTTCTTGTGCACGTGGTGCGACTCGACCACGTCGGCGTCCCAGCCCGGCACCGCCGCGGCTGCCCGCTGCACCAGCGCCCGCAGCACGGCCACGCCGATGCTGAAATTCGCCGACCACAGCACCGCCTGCCGCTCCGACAGGGCGTTGAAGGCCTCGAACTGGGCCTCCGACAGCCCCGTGGTGCCGCTCACCAGGCCCACGCCGCGGCGCCGGCACAGGCCCAGGATGCCGTCGAAGGCTTCGGGCAGGCTGAAGTCGATGGCCAGGTCGAAGACGGGCGCGGCGTCCAGCGCCGAGGTGGCCAGCACCGGCAGCCCCGGTGCTTCCGGAAGCGGCGCGCCGGCGCGGGTGGCGGCGGCGACCAGCACCAGGTCGCTGCGCTCGGGCGCGAGCCGCAGCAGGGCGCGGCCCATGCGCCCGGAGGCGCCGTGCACGAAGATGCGGAGGGGCGAAAGGTTCATCGGCGCCCACGCTAGCGGAAACCCGCCGGCACTGGCAAACGCTACACTCGGGGCGGTCGCGACGGGGGGAACGCATGGCGGGAAACAAGCAGGTGTCGGTCCGGCTGCCCTTGCTGGTGCTGGCGGCGATCGCGCTGGCGCTGCAGCTTTCCGGCCTGCTCGAGCGCGCCGACCACCGCCTGGGCGACTGGCTGCTGGCCCGCCACGCCGCTTCGCGCCTGCCTCCCGACGACATCGTGGTGATCGGCATCGACCAGCGCAGCCTGGAACTGATGCTGGAGGAAGCCGGCTCCTGGCCCTGGCCGCGCGCCATCCACGGCGAACTGCTCGAGGGCCTGGCGCCCTTCGAACCCAAGGCCATCGCCTTCGACCTGATGTTCAACGAGGCCGACGTGTTCGGCGGCGAGAGCGACGCCTATTTCAAGGATGTCGTGGCAGCGCAGGACAACCTGTTCATGCCCTCGGCCCTGATGGACAGCGGCAACCTCGCGCCGCTGTCGCGGCTGCCGCCCTCCTTCGGCGCCGTGCGCGGCCCGGGTGCCGATCCCGACGCCGCCGCGACCTTGCTGGTGCCGCTGGTGCTGGACGAAACCAGCTGGCGCGGCGGCCTGATCAACTTCGAGGCCGACGACGACGGCACCGGCCGCCACTACCGGCTCTGGAAGGAGATCGGCGGCTGGCGGCTGGGCTGGATGGCGCCCAACGTCGCCGCCTTCACGGGCGCCACCCTGCCCGACCAGGAAACCCTCCGCCTGCACTGGTTCGGCCAGGCGCCGAAGACGATTTCGTTCGTCGACCTCTTCCACGACCTGGGCCAGCGCGAGCCGCGCATCGCCCCGACCCTGCGCGGCAAGATCCTGCTCATCGCCCCGACCGCGCCCAGCCTGTTCGACCTGCGCCCCACGCCTGTCGCCACCGGCACGCCCGGCGTGCACATCCTCACCACCGCCATCGCCAACCTGCGCGCCGGCGACTGGCTGCGCGACCTGCCCAGCCGCTGGCCGCTGGCCCTGCTGCTGTCGGCCGCGGTGGTGGTGGCCTTCCGGCGCCGCGCCAGCCCGGTGCGCACCGGCCTGGGCCTGGGCCTGGCCAGCGCCCTCCTGGTGCTGGCGGCCTGGGCGCTGTTCCGGGCCAACCTGTACGCCCCCGTGGGCGCCGCCCTGCTGCTGGGCTGGGTGGCCTTCGCGGTGTTCACCGTCGAGGGCCAGCGCCGCGAGCGCCGGGAGCGCGAGGCCACCGTGGGCCTGTTCGGCCGCTTCCTCGACCCGCGCGTGGTGAAAGGCCTGGTCGAAAGCGGCGAACTCGACCGCGAGCGCCGCCCCGAAGCCCGCGAGATCACCATCCTGTTCTCGGACATCCGCGGCTTCACCACGCTTTCCGAAACCCGCAGCCCGGAGCAGGTGGTGGACCTGCTCAACCGCTATTTCACCCGCCAGGTCGAGGTGATCTACCGCCACGGCGGCACCCTGGACAAGTTCATCGGCGACGCCGTCATGGCCTTCTGGAACGCCCCTACCGAGAGCCCCGACCACGCCCGCCGGGCCGTGAACGCCGCGCTGGACATGCTCGAGGCCCTGGACGAGTTCAAGCGCGAACTGGCCGGGCGCGACGAGGGCCTGGGCGATTTCGACATAGGCATCGGCCTGCACACCGGCCCGGCCGTGGTGGGTTTCCTGGGCAGCGACAGCCGGATGGAGTACACCGCCATCGGCGACACCGTGAACCTGGGCAGCCGCATCGAGGGCACCACCAAGGGCGTGGCCCGGGTGCTTGTGTCGAACAGCACACGCGACGCGTGCGCCGGCAGCGCAGAATTGCGTTTTACCCATCGGGGGCAGTTCAAGGTCAAGGGCCGGGAACAGCCCGTGGACCTGTACGAACCCGAACGAGCCGACGATGCATCCTGAGGAGGAACCCGCGATGCGACACCCCAACCCCCCATCCGCCCGGCGCCACGCGCCGCTGGTGCTGGCCCTGGCCGCCGTGCTGGCGGCAGGCGCCGCGCTGGCCGAGTCCGGCACCGTGCTCAAGCCCACCGAACTGCGCAGCGAGCCCCTGGGCTCGGCCGGCGTGGTGGGTCGCCTGGCCGCCAAGGAATCGGTGGACATCACCGAACGCAAGGGCGCCTGGGCCGGCGTCAAAACCCCGGCCGGCGCCGCCGGCTGGGTGCGCATCCTCAACCTGCGCACCGGCACCGCCGACGGCAAGGCCGCCGGCGGCGGCAATTCGCTGGCGGCGGTCTTCCAGACCGGCTCCAGCGGCGGCGCGGTCACCACCGGCGTGAAGGGCCTCTCGCCCGACATCCTGCGCGGCGCCTACCCGGCCATGTCGGAAGTCGAGATGCTCGAGACCCTGGCCGCCTCTACCGACGACGCCCGCCTGTTCGCCATGACCGGTGGCCTCTCGGCCCAGAAGGTGGATTACCTCAAGGAAGGCCGCGGCGGCCGGAGGAAGCAGCGATGAACCGTACCCGCAACCGTGCCTTGGTCGCCGCGCTGGCGATCGCCCTGGCCGCGCCCGCGGCCGCCTTCAGCCGCCTCGGCGACGCCGAGCGCCTGTTCGGCCTCGGCAAGAAGGCCGCCGACGCCACCGCGCCCATCACCGACGAGCAGGAAATCGAGCTCGGCCGCGGCATCGCCGCGAACCTGCTGGGCGCCCGCCCGCTGGTGCGCGACCAGGCCCTGCAGCAGTACGTGAACCGCATCGGCCTGTGGCTGGCCCTGCAGACCGAACGCCCCGACCTGCCCTGGCGTTTCGGCGTGATGGACAGCACCGACGTGAACGCCTTCGCCCTGCCCGGCGGCACCATCCTGATCACCCAGGGCCTGTACGACCGCCTGCGCGACGAGGCCGAGCTGGCCTCGGTGCTCTCGCATGAAATCGCCCACGTGGTCGAGCGCCACCAGGTGAAGGCCATCAAGAAGGAAATGGGCCAGGCCTTCGCCACCGAGCTTGCCGGCGAAGCCGCGGGCCGCAGCGACAACACCATGGTGCAGATGTTCGGCGAGAAGGCCTTCAAGGCCGGCACCGAGGTGTTCGTGCGCGGCCTGGACAAGGGCGACGAGTACCAGGCCGACGTGCGTGGCATGGTCATCGCCGCGCGGGGTGGCTACAACCCCTACGCCCTCGCCGGCGTGCTGCAGACGCTCGACGGCACCCACGCCGACGACACCGGCGTGGCGCTGATGTTCTCGACCCACCCCACCTCGGTCAGCCGCATCGAGCACCTCGAGAACGTGGTGGGCGACAAGCTGGAGGCGTTCGCGAACGTCGAAACCCCGGCGCGCATGGTGCGGCCGCAGCAGCCCTGAAACGAAAACGGCGCCCGGGGATCCCCGGGCGCCGCGTTGTTCAGGAGGTCATGCGTTCCCAGAACGCCTTGACGCCGTCGAGGAAGCCGCTGGAGCGCGGCGAATGGCGGGCGCCGTGTTCGCCCTCGAAGGTGGACTCGAAATCCTTGAGCAGCTCGCGCTGCTTCGCCGTGAGGTTCACCGGCGTCTCCACCACCACCCGGCACAGCAGGTCGCCCGGCGCGTGCGCGCGCACCGACTTCACGCCCTTGCCGCGCAGCCGGAACAGCTTGCCGGTCTGGGTTTCGTGCGGGACCTTGATCAGCGCCTCGCCGCCCAGCGTGGGCACCACGATGTCGGCGCCCAGCGCGGCCTGCGAGAAGCGGATCGGCACTTCGCAATAAAGGTCGTTGCCGTCGCGCTGGAAGATGGCGTGCTGGCGCACGTCCACCTCGACGTACAGGTCGCCCGGTTGCGCGCCCGGCGGGCCAGCCTCGCCCTCGCCCGCGAGGCGGATGCGGTCGCCGGTGTCGACGCCGGCCGGGATCTTCACTTCCAGCACCTTGTCCTGCTGCACCCGGCCGTTGCCGTGGCAGCTCTTGCAGGGCTTGGCGATGGTCTGGCCGCGGCCGCCGCAGGCCGGGCAGGCCTGCTGCACGGCGAAGATGCCGCGCTGCATGCGCACCTGGCCGCGGCCGGCGCAGGTCTTGCAGGTTTCGACCTTGCCGTCCTCGGAACCGCTGCCCTTGCAGGGTTCGCAGGCCACGAGCGTGGGCACCTCGATGCGCTTCTCGACGCCGAAAACCGCCTCCTCGAGGTCGAGCTCGACCACGTAGCGCAGGTCGGCGCCGCGACGCGGGCCGCGCTGGCGGCCGCCACCGAAGATGTCGCCGAAGATGTCGCCGAAGATGTCGTTGACGTCGGCGAAACCCGGGCCGCCGTTGCCGCCGCCCATGCCATTTTCGAAAGCGGCATGGCCGTGCTGGTCGTACATGCGGCGCTTGCCGCCGTCGGACAGGACTTCGTAGGCCTCCTTGGCCTCCTTGAAGCGCACCTCGGCCTCGGCGTCGCCCGGGTTGCGGTCCGGGTGGAATTTCTGGGCCGCGCGCCGGTAAGCCTTCTTCAGCTCATCCTCGGTCACGCTCCGGGAAACCCCGAGAACTTCGTAGTAGTCGCGCTTGCTCATCAACCCATCCCAAACCCATCAATCCCGGAAAGTGGCTCGGGCCGCATCCGCGGCCCGGCCCCGTCGGCGTTGAGCCGCGCAAAGCGCGGCTCGAACGCCGACACATATTCGGGCCGCGCGCAGCGCGGCGGGAACATGCTTATTTGTCGTCCTTGACCTCGGTGAACTCGGCGTCCACCACGTCCTCGGCCTTGCCCTTCGGGCCGGCGTCGCCGCCGTCCTGCGGGCCCTGGTTGCCAGCCGCGGCCGCCGCGTAAAGCGACTGCGCGGCCTGCTGCAGGGCGTTGGTCTTGGCCTCGATCTGGCCCTTGTCGTCGCCCTTCATCGCGGTCTCGAGCTCGGACAGCGCGGTCTCGATGCCGGCCAGCTGCTCGCCCGGCACCTTCGAGCCGTGCTCGGTGATGGCGGTGCGGGTGGCGTGGATGAGGCCATCGGCGGCGTTGCGCGCGGTCACCAGCTCGTGGAACTTCTTGTCCTCCTCGCGGTGCGCCTCGGCATCGCGCACCATCTGCGCGATCTCCTCCTCGCTCAGGCCCGAGCCGGCCTTGATCTCGACCTTCTGCTCCTTGCCGGTCTTCTTGTCCTTGGCCGACACGTGCAGGATGCCGTTGGCGTCGATGTCGAACGACACCTCCACCTGCGGCATGCCGCGCGGCGCCGGCTCGATGCCGCTGAGGTCGAACTTGGCCAGCGACTTGTTGAAGCGGGCCTGTTCGCGCTCGCCCTGCAGCACGTGCACGGTCACGGCCGACTGGTTGTCCTCGGCGGTGGAGAACACCTGCGAGGCCTTGGTCGGGATGGTGGTGTTCTTCTCGATGATCTTGGTCATCACGCCGCCCAGGGTCTCGATGCCCAGGCTCAGCGGGGTGACGTCGAGCAGCAGCACGTCCTTGACGGTGCCGGCCAGCACGCCGCCCTGCACCGCGGCGCCGATGGCGACGGCTTCGTCGGGGTTCACGTCCTGGCGCGGCTCCTTGCCGAAGAACTCGGCCACGGCCGCCTTCACCTTGGGCATGCGGGTCTGGCCGCCGACCAGGATGACGTCGGAGATCTCGCTGGCGCGCAGGCCGGCGTCGTTGAGCGCGACGCGGCAGGGCTCGATGGTCTTCTTGACCAGGTCTTCCACCAGCGCCTCGAGCTTGGCCCGGGTGAGCTTGATGTTCAGGTGCTTCGGGCCCGAGGCGTCGGCGGTGACGTAGGGCAGGTTCACCTCGGTCTGCTGCGACGAGGACAGCTCGATCTTGGCGCGCTCGGCCGCGTCCTTCAGGCGCTGCAGGGCCAGCGGGTCCTTGCGCAGGTCCATGCCCTGCTCCTTCTGGAACTCCTCGACGAGGTAGTCGATGACGCGCTTGTCGAAGTCTTCGCCGCCCAGGAAGGTGTCGCCGTTGGTGGCCAGCACCTCGAACTGCTTCTCGCCGTCGATCTCGGCGATCTCGATGATGGACACGTCGAAGGTGCCGCCGCCGAGGTCGTAGACGGCGATCTTGCGGTCGCCGCCCTTCTTGTCCAGGCCGTAGGCCAGCGCGGCCGCGGTGGGCTCGTTGATGATGCGCTTGACGTCGAGGCCGGCGATGCGGCCGGCGTCCTTGGTGGCCTGGCGCTGGCTGTCGTTGAAGTAGGCCGGGACGGTGATCACTGCCTCGGTGACGGCCTCGCCCAGGTAGGCCTCGGCGGTCTTCTTCATCTTCTCGAGCACGCGCGCGGAGATCTCCTGCGGCGCCATCTTCTTGCCATCGGCGGTCTGCACCCAGGCGTCGCCGTTGTCGTGCGCGACGATGCCGTAGGGCACCAGGTCGAGGTCCTTCTTCACTTCCGCGTCGGCGAACTTGCGGCCGATCAGGCGCTTCACCGCGTAGAAGGTGTTCTTGGGGTTGGTGACGGCCTGGCGCTTGGCCGAGGCGCCGACGATGACCTCGCCGTCCTTGGTGAAGGCGACGATGGAGGGCGTGGTGCGGTCGCCCTCGGAATTCTCGATGACCTTGGCCACGCCGCCTTCCATCACGGAAACGCAGCTGTTGGTGGTGCCCAGGTCGATGCCGATGATCTTGCCCATGGTGATGCTCCCTGAAGGATCGGATTCTGTGGTTGCGGCGGCGGCCGCGGATGGTTCGAAGATGGGGCCCGCCGCGGGTTGTTCAAGGCCCGTGAAGGGCTCAGTCGGCGGCGACCACCACGAGGGCCGGGCGCAGCAGGCGCTCGTTGAGCGCGTAGCCCTTCTGGAACACCTGCACGACCGTGCCGGGCGCCGCGCCCGGGGACGCGAGCTGGCTGATGGCCTGGTGCCATTCGGGGTCGAAGGCCTGGCCCTGCGGGTTCACCTGGGTCAGGCCGTTGTCCTCGCCCACCTTCAGCAGCTGGCGCAGGGTCAGCTCCAGGCCGTCCTTGAGCGGGCCGGACTCGCCGGCGGCGGCCACCAGGCCGGCCTCCAGGCTGTCGAGCACCGGCAGCAGCTGGGACAGCAGCTTCTCGTTGGCGAAGCGGCGGGCCTGGTCGACGTCGCGGACCAGGCGCTTGCGCTGGTTGTCGAGCTCGGCGCGCTCGCGCAGGGCTTCCTCGCGCAGGTTGGCCAGGGCATGGCGCAGCTGCTCGAGCTCGTTGCCCAGGGTGTCGGTGTCGAGGTCGGGGACGTCGGCGGGCGCCTGCGCGCCCGGGGTCGGGTTTTCGCTGTGCATGGGTTTCCAGTGGCTGCCCCGCGTCCGGCGGGGGTCGGCAAGGCTATGGGGCCGAGGGCTCGGGATTCAAGGCGGCGCCCAGCAGGTCGGCCGTGGCCTGGACCATCGGGATGACCCGCTCGTAGGCCATGCGGGTGGGGCCGATGACGCCCAGCACGCCCAGCACCTTGCCGTTGGCGCCGTAGGGCGCGGTGACCACGGTGCAGGCGTCGAGCGGCGCGAGGCCGGTCTCCTCGCCGATGAACACGCGCACGCCCTGGGCCTGCAGGGTGCGGTCGAGCAGCTGCAGGATCTCGCGCTTGCGGGCGAAGGCTTCGAACAGGTCGCGCAGGCGGTCGAGGTCGGAGAGGTCCTGCAGGCCCATCAGCCGGGTCTGGCCGGCCAGCAGCATGTCCTCGGCGCTGGCCGGGCTGGCGGCGGCGCCCAGGGCCTGCTCCGACAGCTCCACCGCGGCCGAGAGCAGGCGCTCCATCTCGCTGCGGGTATCGCGCAGGTCGCGCAGCAGCACGGCGCGGATCTCGGCCAGCGGGCGGCCGGCGAAGTTCGCGTTGAGGTAGTTGGCGGTCTGCTCGAGTTCCGACGGGGTGTAGGTGCGGCGCGGGCTGATGATGCGGTTCTGCACCTCGTTGTCGGTGAAGACCAGGATCACCAGGATGCGCTGGCCGTCGAGCGGCACGAAGTCGATGTGGCGGAAGGCGAACTGGCTGCGCTGCGGCACGGTGACCACGCCCACGAACTGGCTCATGGCCGAGAGCAGCTCGCTGGTGTTCGACAGCAGGGCCTGGGTGCCGGCGCCGGCCGGCAGCTGGGCGCGCAGCTGCATCACCTCGGCGTCCTGCAGCGGTTTCATCTGCAGCAGGCTGTCGACGAACACCCGGTAGCCCTGGGCCGTGGGCACGCGCCCGGCCGAGGTGTGCGGGGCCGAGACCAGGCCGATTTCCTCGAGGTCGGCCATGATGTTGCGGATGGTGGCCGGGCTCACGTCCAGCCCCGAGCGCTTGGCCAGCGTGCGCGAACCCACGGGCTCGCCGTCCCGGATGTGCTGGGAAATCAGGGTCCGCAGCAGGCGGCGGGCGCGCGGGTCGAGGCTCAGGTCCATCTGCCATAGATAAGGCCGCGATGCCCCGGGCGCAAGCCGGCGCATTCCTACGCCAGGCCGGGTCGGCGGCGTCTTGGCCCGTGAGACGGGGGCAGCGCAGGCTGCCGGCTTTCAGGCAGAATCTGGCCCGCCATGCTCAGCCACCTCACGCTCCAGGACTTCGCCGTCGTCAGCCGCGCCGAACTGGCCTTCGGGCCCGGCATGACCGTGGTTTCGGGCGAAACCGGCGCCGGCAAGTCGCTGCTGGTGGACGCGCTGATGTGGCTCACCGGCGCCCGTGCCGACGCCGGCATCGTCCGCCACGGCGCCGAGCGCGCCGAATTGGCCGCCGAATTCCGCCTTTCCGACGCCCCGGCGGCCCTGGACTGGCTGCGCGAGAACGAACTCGACGACGGCGACGGCTGCCAGCTGCGGCGGGTCATCCGCGCCGACGGTGGCTCCCGCGCCTGGATCAACGGCCGCCCCGCCACCCTGGGCCAGCTGTCGGAGCTGGGCGGCCTGCTGGTGGAAATCCACGGCCAGCACGAACACCAGGCCCTGCTCGACCGCGGCCAGCAGCTGGCCCTGCTCGACGCCTTCGGCCAGCACGCCGGCCTGCTGGCCGAGGTGCGCGAACTGGCCCGCCGCTGGGCCGCGCTGGACCGCGAACTGGGCGAACTGGCCCGCGCCGGCGACGTCGGCGACCGCATCGCCTGGCTGCAGCACCAGGTCGAGGAACTGGCGGCCGAAAACCTCGACGCCGCCGACCTGGGCGAACTGGCCGCCGCGCACCGCCGCCAGGCCAATGCGGCCGGCCTGCTGCAGGGCTGCCAGGCCGCCCTCGCCCGCCTGGCCGGCGACGAGGGGCTGTCGGTGCAGCGCCTGCTGCACCAGACCCGCGGCGACCTGCAGCGCCTGGCCGCCGACGAACCGCGCCTGGCCGAGGTACTGGGCCTGCTCGAATCGGCCGGCATCCAGCTGGCCGAGGCCGCCGCCGGGCTGGAGCGCCTGCACGACGATTTCGACCTCGACCCCGAGCGCCTGCGCCGGCTCGAGGAGCGCCTGGCCCGCCTGCACGAGCTGGCCCGCAAGCACCGGGTGCCGCTGGACGCGCTGGCCGCGCGCCGCGACGCCCTGCAGGAGGAACTGGACGGCCTGAGCGGCGCCGGCGAACGCGCCGCGAAACTCGGCCGCGAACTCGACGCCCTCGCCCGCGACTGGCAGGCCGCCGCCAGCCGCCTGGGCCAGTCGCGCGCCGCCGCCGCGGCCCGTCTGGGCCAGGCCGTGGCCGCGCTCATGTCCGAACTGGGCATGGGCGGCGGCGTGTTCACGGTGGCGCTGGAGCCGCTCGACACGACCCGCCCGGCCCCGCAGGGCGCCGAACGCTGCGAATTCCTGGTGTCCGCCAATCCCGGCCAGCCGCCGCGCGCGCTGCGCAAGGTGGCCTCGGGCGGCGAACTGGCGCGCATCAGCCTGGCCATCGAAGTGGCCGCGCTGGGCCTGGACGCGGTGCCGACCATGGTGTTCGACGAGGTGGACACCGGCATCGGCGGCGCCGTGGCGGAAGTCGTGGGCCAGAAGCTGCGCGCCCTCGGCGCCGAGCGCCAGGTGCTGTGCGTCACCCACCTGCCCCAGGTGGCGGCCCAGGGCCACCACCACTACCGGGTCAGCAAGGCCGTCGAAGCCGACGCCACCCACAGCCAGGTCGAAGCCCTGGACCCGAAGGCCCGCGTCGAGGAACTCGCCCGCATGCTCGGCGGCGTCGAGATCACCAAGGAAGTCCGCGCCAACGCCCGCCAGATGCTCTCCCGCGCCCAGGAAAGCTGATTTTTTCCCGCAACTATTTCTTTTTCTTGGCGCGGACGTAGAGCACCAGCGAGTGCTCTTCGATGACGTAGCCGTGCTTGGCGGCGATTTCGTGCTGCAGGCGCTCGATCTCGGGGCTGGTGAACTCGATCACCTTGCCGGTGTCCACGTCCACCATGTGGTCGTGGTGCTGGCCGCGGTCGAGTTCGTAGACGGCCTGGCCGCCCTCGAAGTTGTGCTTGAGCACCAGGCCCGCGGCCTCGAACTGCGTGAGCACGCGGTAGACCGTGGCCAGTCCGATGTCGTCGCCCTTTTCCAGCAGCTGCCGGTAGATGTCTTCGGCGGTCAGGTGCTTGGGGCTGGTGCTTTCGAGCACATCGAGGATGCGGATGCGCGGATGGGTGACCTTGAGGCCGGCCTTTCGCAGGTCCTGGGATTCCATGTCGTCTCCTGAATACCGTCCGTCGCGCGGCGCGGGCGTGGCTGGCGGCTGCAATCGGTAGTGTATCATCGGGCCGTCACCGACCCCGGATCAGCACGCAATGCGCAAGGCCCTGACGCTCCTCCTCGCCACCGCCCTGATCGGCGGCTGCGGCATCATCTACCGACAGCCCGTCTTCCAGGGCAACCTGCTGGAATCGAAGAACGTCGAACAGCTGCAGGTCGGCATGACCCGCGGCCAGGTGTTCAGCCTGCTGGGTTCGCCGCCCATCGCCGACCCGTTCCACCAGTCGCGCTGGGACTACGTTGCCACGGAACGCCGTCGCGTCGGTGACACCGAGGTGAAGAACCTGACCCTGTGGTTCGAAGGCGATTCGCTGGCGCGCTGGGAAGGCGAGTATTTCCCCGAGGCCGATTCCAAGCTCGCCGCCGAGATGCGCCGCTTCGGCAACCTCGCGCGCGACAAGGACAAGCCGCGCCGCCCCGCCCCGAGCGGCGGCTAAGCCTTCCCGGCTTCGCGGGCGCGGCGCCGCCGCGCCTGCTTCGGGTCCGCCAGCAGCGGCCTGAGCACCTCCACCCGGTCCCCGTCGCGCAGCAGCGTTTCCAGCGCCACCGCCTGCCCGAACACCGCCAGGCCGGCCGGATCCGCCACCCAGCCCGGCACCACCGCGGCGATGTCGGCCGCGGCCAGCGCGTCGGCCACCGTGGCCCCCGCGGGCAGCCGCAGCGGCCAGCGCCAGCAGCGCGCCGGCAGCGCGTAGACCACTTCGACGGAAAGCGCGCCGGCCGCCATCTCAGGCCCGGTCGGCCTCGCGGCAGAAATCGTCCACCATGCGGTCGGCCACGCCCTGGAAGCCGATGGCCAGGGCCGAACCCAGCACCTTGCCGGCCACCTCGAAATCCATGGCCAGGCTGACCTTGCAGGCGTCCTCGGCGAGGCTGTGGAAGTGCCAGGCGCCGGTGAGCTTGCGGAACGGGCCCTCGACCAGCTGCAGGTCGATGCGGGTCGGCGCCTCCAGGGTGTTGCGGGTGGTGAAACTGGTGCGCAGGCCGGCCAGGCGCAGGTCCAGCCGGGCCAGCATGTGGGTCTCGGAAACTTCCAGCACCTGCGAGGACTCGCACCAGGGGAAACGCGCCGGATAGGCAGCGACGTCGTTGACCAGGTCGAACATGCGCCGGGCCGAATGCCGCACCAGCGCGTGCCGTTGGATGCTCGTCATGGGACAATGGCCGCCAAGGAAAGGACATGTCGAAGAAAAACAGCGCCAAGAATACCGGAAGCGGCAAGGACAAGGCGGAAGCCAACAAGACCATCGCCCTCAACCGCAGCGCCCGGCACGACTACCACCTCGAGGCCCGCTTCGAGGCGGGCATCGCCCTGCAAGGCTGGGAGCTCAAGTCCATCCGCGCCGGCCGCATGAACATGGGCGACGCCTACGCCGTGGTGAAGAAGGGCGAGATCTTCCTGTTCGGCGCCCAGATCACCCCGCTCAGCCAGGCCTCCACCCACGTGGTGGCCGACGACCGCCGCACCCGCAAGCTGCTGCTGCACCGGCACGAGATCGACAAGCTCGTCGGCAAGGTCGAGCGCGACGGCTACACGCTCATCCCCACCGCGGCCTACTGGAAGGGCAACAAGGTCAAGCTGGAACTGGCCCTGGCCAAGGGCAAGCAGTCGCACGACAAGCGCCAGGCCAGCAAGGACCGCGACTGGCAGCGCGACAAGCAGCGCGTCATGCGCCGCGCCAACAAGAACGCCTGATCCCGCGGGAGGGCCTCCAGGGCCCCGCAAGCATCAATCGCGCCTGAAGGCGTCCCCGCATGGCCTTGTGGCGGGGCGGGGCCAGCCCCATACTGGTGATGTCGGTTGATCAAAGATTTCCGAGTTTCCGGGGGTGTCCTGGCTTCGACGGGGGTCGCAAAGTCGACTGGCGCATGCCGAGGGGGCAGCTTTCCTCGTTAATCCAGCGGCAAAACCTTAGTTGCCAACGACGACAACTACGCTCTCGCCGCTTAAGGCGTAAGCCCCGAACCCACTTGTGCCCGTGCTCGTGGATGTAGGGTCATCATCACGGAACAGCTCCCGGCGGCGACCCGCCAACCGGGAGTGAACTTAGCGGGTGTGGACGACGGTGTGCCTCGCACGTTGTGTTGCCGTCGTACGAGAACCAACAACGAGCTAAGCATGTAGTGCCGGAGATGGAGTGCTCTCGGACGGGGGTTCAACTCCCCCCACCTCCACCAAACACGCCAACGCCGCCCCCGGGCGGCGTTGCCGTTTCCGCGGTGGCTCACCCGCCGAGCTTGCGCAGCGACAGCGCGTTGACGCAGAACCGCAACCCGGTGGGCGGCGGGCCGTCGGGGAACACGTGGCCCAGGTGGCCGTCGCAGGCGTTGCAGGTGATCTCGACGCGCCGCATGCCGTGGCTTTCGTCCATCCGGTAGGCCACGGCGGCATCGGCCAGCGGCGCCGTGAACGATGGCCAGCCGCTGTGCGATTCGAACTTGCTGCCGGCGTCGAACAGCGGCGCGCCGCAGCAGGCGCAGCCATAGCGGCCGGGCTCGAACAGGCTGCACATCGGCGAACTGAAGGCACGCTCGGTGCCGGCCTCGCGCGTGACGTGGAAGACGTCCGGCGGCAGGAGCTCGCGCCATTGCGCCGGGCTGCGTTCGACCCGTGCCGGCGGCATGGGGTTGCCACGGGCCAGGCGTTCGAGGACGTCTTTCCAGGTATGCATGCGCGCTATCCTAACCCCGGCCTGCGTCGAGGCTGCGTACAAGGGGACAGCGCGTGGAGACCATCAGCTTCTGGCCGCATGTCGGGGTTTCCATCATCGCGATCGCGCTGATCGCCGTCGGGTTCACCCTGCGGGCAAGGCCCCGGGGCATCTTCCTGCTCTGGCTGGGCGTCGCGGCGATGCTCGGGCTGGTGCTGCACACCATCCTGGCCGCCGTCGGCCCCTGACCCGGGCTGGCGACCATGTTGCGAGGCATCGCCACGCTCCCGCGAACCGTCTGGCTGGTCGGCCTGGTCAGCCTGCTCAATGACAGCGCCAGCGAGATGCTCTATCCGCTGGTGCCGCTGTACCTGGCTTCGGTGCTGATGGCGGGCCCCAAGGCCCTCGGCCTCATCGAAGGCCTGGCCGAGGCCACCGCCAGCCTGCTGAAACTGGTGTCTGGCGTCCTGAGCGACCGGACGCGGCGGACCAAGCCCTGGCTGGTGTTCGGCTATGGCATCGCCGGCTTCGCCCGCCCGCTGGTGGCCTTCGTCACTTCCTGGCCCTGGCTCCTGTGCATCCGCGTCGCCGACCGCGTCGGCAAGGGGCTGCGCAGCTCGCCCCGGGACGCGCTGCTCGCCGGCAGCGTGGCCCCGGGCCAGCGCGGGCTGGCCTTCGGCCTGCATCGCGCGATGGACAACGCCGGCGCCGTGGCCGGCCCCCTGCTCGCCGCCCTGCTCCTGGCCGCGGGCATGCCCTTGCGCGACATCTTCCTCTGGTCGGTCCTGCCTGCCATCGCCTGCCTGGGCCTGACCTTGCTGATGCGCGAACCCGCGGCCCTGCCCTCCCCGGCGCACCGCGGCTTCGACTGGCGCGTCCGGGACATGCCGCCGATGCTCCGGCGCTACCTGGTCGTGCTCGCGCTCTTCACCCTGGGCAATTCCTCGAACATGTTCCTGCTCCTGCGCGCGAGCGAGCTGGGCGTGCCCGCGTCGCAGGTTCCCCTGCTCTGGGGAGCCGTGTCCGCCGTGGCCATGGTGTTCTCGACGCCGCTCGCCGCGCTTTCCGACCGTTGGGGGCGGAAGCGGCTGCTGGTGGGCGGCTATTTCGCCTACGCGGCCTTCTACCTGGCCCTCGGCTGGACCACCCCCGGCCTGGGGATGCTGTTCGTCCTGTTCGCGGGCTACGGGCTGTTCCTGGCCGCGACCGAAGCCACCGAAAAGGCGCTCGTCGCCGACCTCGCCCCGGCGGACCGGCGGGGCACGGCCTTCGGCTGGTTCAACCTGGTGGCCGGCGCACTGCTGCTGCCGGCCTCGGCCCTGTTCGGATGGCTGTACGAGGCGGTGTCACCGGCCCTCGCCTTCGGCGTTTCGGCAGCCTGTTCCGCCGGCGCCGCCCTGCTGATGCTGGGCTGGGTCCAGGGCGCCCCGGCCAGGCCCTAACCTTCCCCGTCCTGCCCCAGGTAAGCGGCGACGCCGGTTTGCGCCGCGGCCACCGCCGACTGCGCCGCCACGATGGTGGCCTGGGCCTGGGTGATGGCGGCCTCGGCGGCGGCGATCTCGGCCCGCACCTCGCCGACGCTGGCGATGGCGCGCTGGACCATGCCCTTGAGTTCGTCCACCTGCGCCCGCGTGGCCTTGCCCTGGGCCGCCTGGGCCTGCGCCTCGGCCAGCCGCTGGGCGGCGACGTTGCGCGCCGACTCGGCGCGGGTCAGGTTGGCCCGCGCGGCCTTGAGCTGCGTGTCCCGGGCCTGGAACTCCACCCTGGCCGCTTCCACGGCTTCGGCGGCCAGCTTCAGCTGGGCCTCGACTTCGGCGCGGCCCGGGGCCGGCGTTTCATCCGTGCGCGCCTGCGCCGGAACGGCGGCCAGCAGCGCCAGCAACAATCCACCCGCGGCCAACGGCCGCCATGCTTTCGTATCCAAGCGACTCCTCCCGTGAACAGGCAGGCCGCCCCCTTCGGACCACGCCAACGGCCGGAGTCTAACCGGTTTTCACACGAATGCGACCCTGCCTCAGGCCACGTAGACGGTCTTGATGTTGGTGAACTCGTGGATGCCGTGGCCGGCCAGCTCGCGGCCGAATCCGCTGGCCTTGGTGCCGCCGAAGGGCAGCCGCACGTCGCTCCTCACCAGCGAATTGACGAAGCAGGCGCCCGCCACGACCCGGGCCGCGACGCGCTCGCCGCGGGCTGCGTCGGCCGTCCAGACGCTGGCGCCCAGGCCGAAGGCGGTGTCGTTGGCCACGCGGATGGCCTCGGCCTCGTCGCGCACGCGGATCAGGCTGGCCACGGGACCAAACAGCTCCTCGTCCCAGGCCGGCATGCCGGGCGCGACGCCATCGAGGATCGTGGCCGGATACACCGTGGCGCCCTGCCCCGGCTCGCCGCCCAACAGCACCCGCGCGCCTTTCTCCACGCTGGCCCGGACCTGCCGGTGCAGTTCGTCGCGCAAGTCGGCGCGGGCCATGGGCGCCAGCGTGGTGGCCTCGTCGTTCGGGTCGCCCGCGCGCAGCGCCGAAGCCGCCGCGGCGAAGGCCTGGATGAACCGGTCGGCCACCGCCTCCACCACGATGAAGCGCTTGGCGGCGATGCAGGTCTGGCCGGCGTTGCCGAAGCGCGAGGCCACGGCCACCGGCACGGCCTTGGCCAGGTCGGCGTCCTCCAGCACGATGAAGGGGTCGCTGCCGCCGAGTTCCAGCACGCACTTCTTCAGGTGCTTGCCCGCGGTGGCGGCTACCGAACGGCCGGCGCGTTCGCTGCCGGTGAGCGTGACGGCCTTCACCCGCGGGTCGGCGATGACTTCCGCGGCCTGTTCGCTGTCGATGTGCAGCACGCCGAACACGCCCTCCGGCACGCCCGCGTCCGCAAGCACGGCCGCAATCGCGTCGGCGCAACCGGGCACGTTGGTGGCGTGCTTGAGCAGGGCCACGTTGCCGGCCATCAGGCCCGGCGCCAGGAAGCGGAACACCTGCCACAGCGGGAAGTTCCACGGCATGATCGCCAGCACGCAGCCGATGGGCTCGTAGCGCACGTAGCTGCGCGCGGCTTCGGTGCCGATGGTTTCCTCGCGCAGGTAGTCGCCGGCGTGGCGCGCGTAATAGCGGCAGGCACCGGCGCATTTTTCGATCTCGGCCAGCGCCTCGCGGCGCAGCTTGCCCATCTCGGCCGTCATCGTGGCGGCGATGGCGTCGCGGCGGGCGTGCAGTTCGTCGGCCACGCGCAGCAGCAGCGCGCCGCGCTCCCCGAGCGGGCGCGCGGCCCAGGCCGGGAAGGCGCGGTCGGCGGCGGCCAGCTTCGCCTCCACGGCGCCGGCGGACATCATGGAATACGCGCGGACCTCCCCGGTCCAGGGATCGCGGTTCTCGACGGTCATGGCTTCAACCCTTCTGCAGCGCCAGCTGGATGTCGCGCTGGCGTTTCTTGTCTTCGCGCGTCATCACCCACCAGCCGATGACGGCGGCGACGGTGACGACCAGGATCATCAGGGTCGCCAGCGCGTTGATCTTGGGGCTGACGCCCAGGCGCACCGACGAGAACACCTTCATCGGCAGCGTGGTGGACGAGGGGCCCGAGACGAAGCTGGCGATCACCAGGTCGTCCAGGCTCAGGGTGAAGGCCAGCAGCCAGCCGGAAATCAGCGCGGGCGCGATGATGGGCAGGGTGATCACGAAGAACACCTTCAGCCGGTTCGCGCCCAGGTCCATCGCCGCTTCCTCCAGCGAGCGGTCCAGCTCCTGCAGGCGCGATGAGATCACGACGGTCACGAAGGCCATGCAGAAGGTGACGTGGGCGATCCAGATGGTCAGCATGCCGCGCTGCTCGCCGATGCCGATGACCGGGCCGATGGACACGAACAGCAGCAGGATGGACAGGCCGGTGATCACTTCCGGCATCACCAGCGGCGCCGTGATGAGCCCGCCGAACAGGGTCTTGCCGGGGAAATGGCGGAAGCGCGTCATCACCATCGCCGCCATCGTGCCCAGCACCACCGAGGCGCAGGCGGTCCAGAACGCCACCTGGATGCTCACCCAGGCCGCGTCCATCATCTGCTGGTCGCGGAACAGTTCGCCGTACCACTTCACCGAGAAGCCCGACCACACCGTGACCAGGCGGGACTCGTTGAACGAATAGACCATCAGGCTGAGGATGGGCGCGTACAGGAACACGAAGCCCAGCACCAGCATGGCCCGGGTGAAGCCGGAATTGCCGCGGCCGGGGCTCATGTCAGCTTCGACTCCATTTCCTTCGACTGGTAGCGGTGGAAGATGGTGATGGGAACGATCAGCAGCACCAGCATCACGATCGCCACGGCCGAGGCCACCGGCCAGTCGCGGTTGTTGAAGAATTCCTGCCAGAGCACGCGGCCGATCATCAGGGTGTCGGCGCCGCCGAGCATCTCCGGGATGACGAACTCGCCCACCACCGGGATCATCACCAGCATCGAACCGGCGATGATGCCGGCCTTCGACAGCGGCAGCGTGACCGTGAGGAAGGCCTTCCAGGGCCGCGCGCCCAGGTCGGACGCGGCCTCGAGCAGGCGGTGGTCGTGCTTGACCAGGTTCGAATACAGCGGCAGCACCATGAACGGCAGGTAGGCGTAGACGATGCCGATGTACACCGCCACCGGCGTGTGCAGGATCTGCAGCGGCTCGTCGATGAGCCCCAGCCCGATCAGGAAGTTGTTGAGCAGGCCGTTGTTCTTGAGGATGCCCACCCAGGCGTAGATGCGGATCAGGAAGCTCGTCCAGCTGGGCAGGATGACCAGCATCAGGGCCACGTTGCGGGTGGCCGGGTCCATGCGGGCGATGGCGTAGGCGATGGGGTAGCCCAGCAGCAGGCAGAGCGCCGTGGACACCACCGCGATCTCCAGCGAGCTCAGGTAGGCGTTGACGTACAGGCTGTCGCGCACCAGGAACAGGTAGTTCGCGGTGTTGATGGTCAACTGCACCTTGTCGCCGGCCCACTGCACCAGGTCGGTGTAGGGCGGCATGGCGATGGCGGCGCTGGCGAAGCTGATCTTGAGCGCGATGGCGAACGGGATGGCGAAGAAAAGCAGCATCCACAGGTAGGGCACCGCGATCACCAGCCAGCGCGAGCCCGGCAGGCGCCTCCGCACCGAACGCAGCAGCCTGCCGGTCACGAAGTGAGCACCACGCCGGCCTGGTCGCCCCAGCTCAGCCAGACGCTGTCGTTCCAGGTGAACTTCTCGCTGGCCCAGCGCTGGCTGTTGACCATGTTCGCCAGCAGCTTGGTGCCGCCCGGCAGGCGCACGTGGAATACCGAGTGGCTGCCGAAGTAGGCGATGTCCTCGATGGTGCCGCGCACCTTGTTGTGCGGCTGGGCGGGTTCTTCCTTGTCCACCTGGATCTTCTCGGGGCGCAGGGCCAGGGCCACCGCCTGCCCTTCGAAGCCGGTGACGCCGTGGCCGACGTAGACAAGGTGCTCCATGGCCGGGCTGGCGATGGTGACGAAGTCCTTCTCGTCGTCCTTGATCTGGCCCTCGATCAGGTTCACCGAGCCGATGAACTCGGCGGTGAAGCGGCAGCTCGGCTGCTCGTAGATCTCGTCGGGGGTGCCGACCTGGCGGATCCAGCCGGCATCCATCACCGCGATGCGGTGGGCCATGGTCATGGCCTCTTCCTGGTCGTGGGTGACCATCACGCAGGTCACGCCCAGGCGCTCGACGATGTTCACCAGCTCGAGCTGCATCTGCGAACGCAGCTTCTTGTCGAGCGCGCCCATGGGCTCGTCGAGCAGCAGCAGCTTGGGGCTCTTGGCCAGCGAACGCGCCAGCGCCACGCGCTGCTGCTGGCCGCCCGAGAGCTGGTGCGGCTTGCGCCTGGCGTACTTGCCCATCTGCACCAAGGCCAGCATTTCCTCCACCCGCCGGGCGATGTCGGCCTTGGCCATGCCGTCCTGCTTGAGGCCGAAGGCCACGTTCTGCTCCACGCTCATGTGCGGGAACAGCGCGTAGGACTGGAACATCATGTTGATGGGCCGCTCGTAGGGCGGCAGCCCGACGATGTCCTGGCCGTCGAGGATGATCTGGCCCTTGGTGGGCCGCTCGAAGCCGGCGAGGCAGCGCAGCAGCGTGGACTTGCCGCAGCCCGAGGCCCCCAGCAGGGCGAAGATCTCGCCCTTGCGGATGGACAGGCTGACGTCGTCCACCGCGACGAAACCGTCGAATTCCTTGCGGACCGACTCGATGCGGAGGTAACCCTCCGCACCGAGCATGTCGTTCTTCGGGGCGCCGGCGAGGGCGCCGCTTGCCGTTGCTGCCATCGTGGCTTACTGCCCGGTCTTGAGTGTGGTCCAGTGGCGCGTGAACAGGCGGTCCACTTCCGGCGGCAGCACCGCCAGGGTGAACAGCTTGGCCTTGGTCTCCTCGGTCGGGTAGATGCCCGGGTCCTGGAGCACGGCCTCGTCCACCAGCGGCAGCGCCGCCTGGTTGGCGCTGGCGTACATCACGTAGTTCTGCACGCCGGCCATCACCTCGGGGCGCATCAGGTAGTCGAGGAACAGGTAGGCGTTGTCCACGTTGGCCGCGCCCTTGGGGATGGCCAGCATGTCGAACCACATGGGCGCGCCTTCCTTCGGGATCGAATAGGCGATCTCGATGCCCTTGCCCGCCTCGGCGGCGCGGCCCTGGGCCTGGATGATGTCGCCCGACCAGCCCACCGCCACGCAGATGTCGCCGTTGGCCAGGTCGTTGATGAACTGCGAGGAATGGAAGTAGGTGATGTGCGGGCGCAGTTCCTTCAGGCGGTCCACGCCCTTCTGGATCACCGCCTCGTCGAAGCTGTTCGGGTCCTCGCCCAGGTAGCGCAGCACCGGCGGGATGATCTCGGACGGGGTGTCGAGGATGGCCACGCCGCAGCCCTTGAGCTTGGCCAGGTTCTCCGGCTCGAACACCAGCGCCCAGCTGTCCACCGGCGCGTCCTCGCCCAGCGCTTCCTTCACCTTGGCCACGTTGTAGCCGATGCCCGTGGTGCCCCACAGGTAGGGCAGCGCGTGGGCGTTGCCCGGGTCGTTCTGGGCCAGCAGGGACATGAAGGCCGGGTCCAGGTTGCCGTAGTTGCTGAGCCGGGACTTGTCGAGTTCCTGGAACACGCCGGCCTGGATCTGCCGCGAAAGGAACGTGAGCGACGGAACCACGATGTCGTAGCCGGTGTTGCCGGCCATGAGCTTGGCCTCGAGCACCTCGTTGGAGTCGAACACGTCGTAGGTGACCTTGATGCCGGTCTCCTTCTCGAAGTTGGCGATGGTGTCCTCGCCGATGTAGTCCGACCAGTTGTAGACGTTGAGGACCTTGGGCGCGGCCTCGGGCGCGGCGGCGGCCTGTTCCCCGGCCCCGTCGGCGGGCTGCTCGCGGCCGCAACCGGCGGCGAGCAGGGCGACAAGCAAAGCGGACATCCTGAGTTTCATCGGCACTCTCCCCAAAAAGGTGAATGAAACAGCGGTTCCTGCGGATTGCATCATACACACGGCCCGCCAGGCCCCGGCACGCCGGGGCGGCGGGCTCAGCCGGTCGGCATGCCCAGCTCCTTCGCGGTCATGTCGAGCGATTTCCAGGCCTTCTCGGCCAGCTCGTCCACCTGCGCCCGGGTGATCACCAGGGGCGGCGACAGCAGCATCGAATCGTTGGTGGCGCGCAGGATCAGGCCGTTGCGCAGGGCGACGTCGCGGCACAGCTGCCCCACCCTGCCCCGGTCCGGGAAGAATTCCCGCGCCGGCTTGCGCGGCACCAGTTCCAGCGCGCCCACCATGCCGGCGATGCGGGCCTCGCCCACCAGCGGGTGTTCGCCCAGCGCCTTCCACTTTTCGGCCAGGTAGGGGCCGGTGTCGGCCTTGCAGGTCTCGACGATGCGCTCGTCCTGCAGGATGCGGATGTTCTCCAGCGCCACCGCCGCGCAGACCGGGTGCCCCGAGTAGGTGTAGCCGTGCGCCAGTTCGCCGCCCTTGGTGGCCAGCACGTCCGCCACCCGGTCGTTGAACATCACGGCGCCCAGCGGGATGTAGCCCGAGGTGATGCCCTTGGCCAGGGTCATCACGTCCGGTCGGAAGTCGTAGTACTGGCTGGCGAACCACTCGCCGGTGCGGCCGAACCCGCAGATGACCTCGTCGGCCACCAGCAGCACGTCGTACTTGCGGCAGATGCGCTCGATTTCCTTCCAGTAGTTGCGCGGCGGGATGTAGACGCCGATGGCGCCCATGATCGGTTCGCCGATGAAGGCGGCCACGCGGTCGGGGCCGAGTTCGAGGATCTTGTCCTCCAGCCGCTTCGCGCAGTGCAGGCCGTATTCCTCCTCGCCCATCTCGCCGCCGTCGCCGAACCAGAACGGCGGGTCGATGTGGTGGATGTCGGGGATGGGCAGGCCGCCCTGCTTGTGCATGCCCTTCATGCCGCCCAGGCTGGCGCCGGCCACGGTGGAGCCGTGGTAGCCGTTGTGGCGGCCGATGAAGATGTTCTTGTGCGGCTGGTCCTGCACCGCCCAGAAGTGCCGCACCAGGCGCAGGATGGTGTCGTTGGCCTCGGAACCGGAGTTGGTGAAGAACGCGTGGTTGAGGTCGTGCGGCGTGAGCTCGGCCAGCTTGGCGGCCAGGTGCACCGTGGGTTCGGTGGTGCAGCCGAAGAAGCTGTTGTAGTAGGCCAGCTGCGTCATCTGCCGCGAGGCCACCTCGCCCAGTTCCTTGCGCCCGTAGCCGACGTTCACGCACCACAGGCCGGCGAAGGCGTCGAGCAGCTTGTTGCCCTCGGCGTCCCAGACGTAGCAGCCCTCGCCCTTGGTCAGGATGCGGGTGCCCTTCTTGGCCAGCGCGGCGTTGTCGTTGAACGGGTGCAGGTGGTGGGCGGCGTCGAGCGCCTGCAGGGTCCGGGTGTCGATCGAGTCCATGGGTGCTCCGAGGGGTTCAGACGTTCAGCAGCAGGAACTCGCGTTCCCAGGAGCTGATGACGCGCAGGTAGGTCTGGTGTTCCTTGTCCTTGACCGCCGTGTAGGCGCGCACGAAGCGTTCGCCCAGCAGCTGGCGCAGCGGCTTGCAGGCGCGCAGCTCGGCGATGGCCTCCTCCAGCGAACGCGGCAGGTCGTAGCCCTTGGCGTGCGCGCTGCCGGCCAGCGGCTCGGTGGGCTGCAGCTTTTCCTTGATGCCCAGGTAGCCGCAGGCCAGGGTGGCGGCCAGGGCCAGGTAGGGGTTGACGTCGGAACCGGCGAAACGGCTTTCGACGCGGGCGTTTTCCGGCGTGTCCAGCGGCACGCGCAGGCCGCAGGTGCGGTTGTCGTAGCCCCACTGCACGTTCTTGGGCGAGACCTCGCCGAAGGCCAGACGCCGGTACGAGTTCACGTTCGGGCCGAAGAAGGCCATGGCCGCCGGCACGTACTTCTGCAGGCCGCCCATGTAGTTCATGAAGACCTCGGTGTGGGCGCCGGCCTTGCCGCTGGAGAACACGTTCTTGCCAGTCTTGAGGCTGTGCAGGCTCTGGTGGATGTGCATCGAGCTGCCCGGCTCGTTTTCCATCGGCTTGGCCAGGAAGGTGGCGTAGATGCCGTGGCGCATGGCCGCCTCGCGCATGGTGCGCTTGAACAGGAACACCTGGTCGGCGCGCGACATCGGGTCGGCATGCACGAAGTTCACTTCCAGCTGGGCCGCGCCGGATTCGTGCACCAGCGTGTCCACGTCCAGGTCCATGGCCTCGCAGTAGTCGTACATCAGGTCGAGGATGGGGTCGAATTCGTTGACCGCGTCGATCGAATACGACTGCCGCGCCGTTTCCGGGCGACCGTTGCGGCCCGCCGGCGGCTGCAGCGGGAAATCGGGGTCGGTGTTGCGCTGGACCAGGAAGAATTCCAGCTCGGGCGCGATCACCGGCTGCAGGCCGAGGCCTTCGTACAGCGCCAGCACGCGGCGCAGCACGTTGCGCGGGGCCAGTTCGTGCGGGCGGCCGTCCTTGGTGAAGCAGTCGTGGATCACCTGCGCCGTCGGGTCGGTGGCCCAGGGCACCATGCGGATGGTCTCCGGGTCCGGGCGCAGCACCATGTCGGAATCGGAGGGGCTGACCAGGTCGTCGTACTCGTCCGGGTATTCGCCGGTCACCGTGGTGGCGAAGATGCCCTCGGGCAGGCGGGTGCCGTAGTCGTGCGAGAACTTCGCGGCCGGGATGATCTTGCCGCGCGCGTTGCCGGTGATGTCGGGCACCAGGCACTCGACCTCGGTGATGCGGCGGTCCTTGAGCCAGCGCTTGAGCGTGCTCTCCTGCTGTTCCTGCTCGGTCTTTACTGGTTCTTTCTTCTTGGCCATGGGGCTACTGCCTGTTCGCTGCGCGTTCGCGGCAGGCCGCCGCGAATGCCTGGAAAGTGCCCAGGTAGAAGGGATTTTCCGTGACCCTCCACTCCGGGTGCCACTGCACCGCCAGCAGGAATGGGTCAGGCGCGTCCGGGCGGCCGCGGTCGAGCCGCACCGCCTCGACCAGGCCGTCGGGCGCCGTGGCTTCCACCACCAGGCCTTCGCCCAGGCGGCGGATGCCCTGGCCATGCAGCGAATTCACCCGTGCCTCGCGGCCGCCGGCGATGCGCGCCAGCAGCCCGCCTTCGGCCAATTCGACCACGTGCGAGGGCGCGTACTGCACGCCCAGCGGTTCGTCGGGATTTTCGCGGTGGTCGTCGAAGCCGGCGATGTCGTGCACCTTCTGGTGCAGGCTGCCGCCGAGGGCCACGTTCACTTCCTGCAGGCCGCGGCAGATCGCCAGCACCGGCAGGCCCAGCTCGATGGCCAGGGGCACGATGCCCAGGGTGGTGGCGTCGCGGGCGGGGTCGTGCAGGTTGCCCTCGAAGCTGGGCTCGTTTCCGTAATGGTGCGGCTCGATGTTGCTGTAGGCGCCGGTGAGCAGCAGCCCGTCGAGCGACCCGAGCAGCGCCCGCAGGTCCAGCGGCGGCGACAGCGAGGGCAGCAGGACCGGCAGGCAGCCCGCCCCGTCCACCACCGCCCGGATGTATTTCTCGCCCACGGCCTGGAACGGGTGGTGCCCGATCTGCTTTCGATCGCATGGCAGGCCGACCAGCGGGGCTCGACGCATACAGGGGCTCGGCGAAGGGATGCCCGACCTTACTCCCGGCGTTCGATTTTATCAACGCAAGGCCCCAAATGATGAGGATTCTTTACAAACGGGCGCCGGTGGTATGCTCCCGCCACCTCCGTGGATGCCCCGCCATGACCCAGCTCGCCCTGCCCGCCGCCGACGCCGCCGTGCTCGACCAGCTCAAGGACTGCGAGCAGGTCGACCTGCTGCTGCCCGACATGAACGGCCTGATGCGCGGCAAGCGCATTACCCGCGACGCGCTGGAAAAGGTCTACCGAGACGGCGTCTGCCTGCCGATGTCGCTGATCGCCACCGACATCACCGGCAACACCGTCGAGGAAACCGGCCTCGGCTACGACATCGGCGACGAGGACCGCATTTGCCGCCCGGTGCCGGGCACGCTGCGCCCGGTGCCCTGGCAGCCCCGCCCCGCCGCCCAGCTGCTGCTGCAGATGGAAGACGGCCAGGGCGGCCTGTTCGAAGCCAACCCGCGCGAAGTGCTCAAGCGCGTGGTCGAACGCTTCAAGGCCCTGGGCCTGACGCCGGTGGTGGCGGTGGAGCTGGAGTTCTACCTGCTCGACGCGGAGCTCGGCGCCGACGGCCGGCCGCAAACCTCGGTGAACCCGGCCACCGGCGAGCGCAACCGCACCACGCAGGTCTATTACATGCAGGACCTGGACGATTACCGCGGCTTCACCGACGCGGTCACCCGCGCCTGCTGCGCCCAGGGCATCCCGGCCGACACCGCGGTGGCGGAATACGCGCCCGGCCAGTTCGAGATCAACCTCAAGCACCGCGCCGACGCCGTGCAGGCCTGCGACGACGCCATCCTGCTCAAGCGCGCGGTGAAGGCCGTGGCGGCGCAGCAGGGCCTGATGGCCAGCTTCATGGCCAAGCCCTTCGTGGACCAGGCCGGGAGCGGCACGCACATCCACGTGAGCCTGCTCGACGCGGCCGGCAACAACGTGTTCGCCTGCACGCCCGAGGCGCCGTCCGACGCGCTGCGCCACGCGGTGGCCGGCCTGCAGCGCGCCAGCACCGACTGCATGCTGCTGTTCGCGCCGCACGCCAACAGCTACCGCCGCTTCGTGCTCAACGCCTTCGTGCCGCTCAACGACGCCTGGGGCTTCAACAACCGCACGGTGGCCATGCGCATCCCGCACAGCGACCAAGCCAACGTGCGCATCGAGCACCGCATCGCCGGCGCCGACGCCAACCCCTACCTGGTCACGGCGGCGGTGCTGGCCGGCATCCTGCAGGGGCTGGAGGACAAGGGCGACCCGGGCGCGCCGATCGTGGGCAACGCCTACGAGCAGACCGAACACCGCGAGCTGTTCTGGCGCGACACCCTGCGCGATTTCATGGCCAGCGACTTCGTGCTGCGCCACTTCGGCGAACGCTTCCGGCACATCTTCGGCCAGCAGAAATTGAAGGAACTGCGCAGCTTCCACCGGGAAGTCACCACGCTGGAAGTGGACTGGTACCTGCGGCAGGTCTGACATGGCCGTGCGCAACCCATCGGCGCACGTCGACTCCTGGTATTCGCGCAGCGCCACGCCGTCGCCGGCGCGGCCGCCGCTGCAGGGCCGCGACACCGCCGACGTGGTGGTGCTGGGCGCCGGCCTGACCGGCCTTTCGGCCGCGCTGGAGCTGGCCCAGGCCGGGCTGAAGGTGATCGTCCTGGAAGCCCGGCGCACCGGCTGGGGCGCCAGCGGCCGCAACGGCGGCCAGGTGATCTTCGGTTACGGCTGCGACCAGGCGAAGATCGCCGCCATGGTCGGGCGCGAGGCCTCGAAGGCGCTGTTCGACTGGTCGGTCGAAGGCGTCGACCTGGTGAAACAACGCATCGCCGACCACGGCATCGACGCGCACTGGCGCGACGGCCACGCCCACGTGGCCATCAAGCCGCGCCACGTCGCCGAACTGAAGGCCTGGCAGGCCGACCTGGCCGACACCTACGGCTACGGCGTGCAGTGGTGGGACCGCGAGCAGCTGCGCGCCCAGCTCGACAGCCCGCGTTACCTCGGTGGCCTGTACGACCCGCGTTCGGGCCACCTGCACCCGCTCAACTACACCCTGGGCCTGGCCCGCGCCGCCGAAGCCGCGGGCGTGCGCATCCACGAGGGCAGCGAGGTGCTCTCGCTGCAGCGTGGCGCCCGGCCCGTGCTGCGCACCGCGAAGGGCGAGGTGCAGGCCGGTTTCGTGGTGCTGGCCGGCAACGCGCTGGCCTACCGCATCGCGCCCGAGCTCGACGACAAGATCATGCCGGTGGGCACCTACGTGGGCGCCACCGAGCCGCTGGGCGAAGAGCGCGCGCAAGCCCTGATCCGCAACGGCATGGCCGTGGCCGACATCAACTGGGCGCTGGACTATTTCCGGCTCAGCGCCGACCACCGCCTGCTGTTCGGCGGCCGCGCCAGTTATTCCACCCTGCCGCCGCCGAACCTGGCCGGCACCATGCGTGCGCGCATGACGCGGGTGTTCCCGCAGCTGCGCGACGTGAAGTTCAATTCGGTCTGGGGAGGGCTGATCGACATCAGCCTCAACCGCGCGCCGCACTGGGGCCGGCTGGGCGACAACGTGTATTTCGCGCAGGGCTTCAGCGGCCATGGCGTGGCGGCCACGGGCCTGGCCGGGCGCGTCATCGCCGAAGCCATCCGAGGCCAGGCCGCGCGCCTGGACGCCTTCGCCCGCATCCCGCACCGCAACTTCCCCGGCGGCCGCGCCCTGCGCACGCCGCTGCTGGTGGCCGCGATGGCCTGGTTCAAGCTGCGCGATGCGCTCTGGTAAGCCGGCTCAGCGGAACTCGAACTGCTCGTAGCGAAGCTTGGACGCCGGAATGCCGTGCCGGGCCATTTCGGCGCGCACGGCGGCGAGCAGGCCGGCCGGGCCGCAGAAACGGATGGAAATTTTCGCGGCGCCCACCTGCCCCACCAGCCACTCGAAGCGCTCGCGGAATTCCGGCGCGCCCGGGCCGCCGGCCACCGGCACCCAGTCCACGCCGCGCTTGCGCGCCAGCGCGCCCAGTTCGTCCATGCCCGGGAACTCGCGCCCCGGCGTGTAGAAATTGAACAGCGTGACGCGGCCCAGTCCCTCGGCGCCATCGTCCTGCAGCCAGGCGATGAAGGGCGACAGGCCCACGCCGCCGGCGATCCACACTTCGAAATCGCCCGTGGCATAACGCTGGAAGCGGCCGAAGGGCGCGTATACCTCGGCGTGCATGCCCGGCGCCGCCTCGGCCACCAGCTTGCTGGTGTAGTCGCCGAGCGCGCGGATCACGAACTGCACGGGCTGGCCGGGGCCGCCGGCGCTGGCCAGGGTGAACGGATGCGGCTCGCGCAGGCCCGGCTGCAGCAGGCGCAGGAAGGCGAACTGCCCCGCCTCGAAGGCGATGCCGCGCCCCACCGGCGCCAGTTCCAGCCGCACCGAGGACGGGCCCGGCGTGACCGCCGTGACGCGGTACTCGGCATGGCGCGAGAAGAAGGGATACAGCAGCAGCTTCCACGCCGCGCCGGCGATGCCGAGCGCCGCGCACAGCGCCAGCCAGAGCCCCGCCGGCGACGCCAGCGCGATCGGCGACTTGAAGCTCAGCCAGTGCAGCACGACGATGAGGAACAGCGGCCCGGACAGCTTGTGCCACCAGCGCCAGGTGCCGTAGGGAATCTTGCGGTTGAGCGCCAGCAGCACGATCAGCCCGAGCGCCACGTAGCTCAGCTGGCGCACCAGCCGCGTCCAGTACGGCGGCAGCGGCAGGATGGACGCCGTTTCCCAGCCCGGCGCGCCGGCCTTGAACACCAGGTGCACCGAGGCCAGCGCGAGCGCCCACACGCCCAGCCACTTGTGCACTTCGTAAACGCGGTCGAGCCCGCCGAACAGGTCCTCGACCCAGCGCCAGCGCGCGCCCAGCAGCGCCGCCAGGCCCATCATGGCCAGGGCCGCCACGCCGGCGGCGAGGCTCAGTGCAGCGGTCGAGGCCCAGGTGGCGGCCGGCACCTCGGCCAGCACCAGCCCGGTGGAGACCACGACGATGGCAGCCAGGAAAGGGGCGGTGGTCAGGCGCATGAGAGGCCAATCCTTCGGGTTCCAAGCGTTGCGCAAAGACTGGACCCGTTCGACGGCCTGGCCCTTGATACGCATCAAGCAGGCCTGAGCCGACGGCCGGCGCCCGCCCCTTGACCCACGTCAATCCGGGAGTCTCGCCACGGGAGCAGTGTTTGGCTGCCGGACAAGTCCGGCCATCCCCCCCAAGGTGATCCCCATGAAAAAGACATCCGCGTTGTTGTTCCTGTGCCTGGGCTTGGCGACCGCGTTGCCCGCATCGGCACAGACCCCGCAGGACCCGTCGCCGGCCGGCGCGGCCCAGGACCAGGATCGCGACCAGGATCGCGACCAGGACCGTGACCAGGACCGCGACCAAGACCGCGACCAGGACCGCCTCCGCGATCCGGACCAGGACCGCGACCAGGACCGCACCCGCGATCGCGACATGATGTACGGCTACGACCTGATGACCGACGAAGAGCGTGCGACCTACCGCAACCACATGCGCAGCCTCGCCACCGAGCAGGAACGGCAGGCCTTCCGCACGCGGCACCACGAGCAGATGAAGGAGCGCGCCAAGGCCCGCGGCGTCGAGATCCCCGACGAGCCGCCGCAGGACCGCATGTACCGTCGCCAGGCCAGTCCGACTTCGCCGCCGGCCGCGCCGCAGCCCCCGCCGCCCCCCAAGCGCCGGAACCGCTGAAGCCCGCGCCACGGGAGGCGGCCAACGCTGCCTCCCGTGCTGCTCAGGCGTCGAGGTTGATCCAGGTGGCCTTGACCTCGGTGTACTTCTCGAAGGCGTGCAGGGACTTGTCGCGGCCGTTGCCGCTCTGCTTGTAGCCGCCGAACGGCGCGGTCATGTCGCCGCCGTCCCAGTAGTTCACCCACACGCTGCCGGCGCGCAGCTTGCGTGCCACGCGGTGGGCGCGGCCGAGGTCGGACGTGAATACGCCTGCGGCCAGGCCGTAGTCGCTGTCGTTGGCGATGCGCACGGCTTCCGCCTCGTCGTCGAAGGCGATCACGCTCAGCACCGGCCCGAAGATCTCCTCGCGGGCGATGGTGTGGCCGGGCTGCACGCCGTCGAAGATGGTGGGCGCCAGGTAGCAGCCGCCGGCCACGGTCTGCAGGCGCTGGCCGCCGATCACCACGCGCGCGCCCTCCTCCCGGCCCTTGGCGATGTAGTGCAGCACGCGTTCGGTCTGGGCCTCGTCCACCATGGCGCCCATGGGCGCGCCGGGCTCGAGCGGGTGGCGCGGCTGCATGCGCTCGCCGAACTTCGCCACCATCGCGACGAACTCGTCCTTGACCGAACGCTGCACCAGCAGGCGCGACGCCGCGGTGCACACCTCGCCCTGGTTGTAGAAGATGCCGCTGGCCGCGGCCTTGGCGGCGCGCTCGAGGTCGGGCGCGTCGGCGAAGACGATGTTCGGGCTCTTGCCGCCGCACTCCATGTAGGCACGCTTCATGTTCGACATGCCGGCGCACACCATCAGGTGCTTGCCCACCGCGGTGGAGCCGGTGAACACCAGCCCGTCCACGTCCATGTGCATGGCCAACGGCTCGCCGGCGCCGCGGCCGAAGCCGGGCAGCACGTTGAACACGCCGGCCGGGATGCCCGCCTCGATGGCCAGCTCGGCCAGGCGCAGCGCCGTGAGCGGGGATTTTTCCGAAGGCTTGAGCACCACCGAATTGCCGGTGGCCAGCGCCGGGGCCAGCTTCCAGCAGGCCATCAGCATGGGGAAGTTCCAGGGCACGATGGCGCCCACCACGCCCAGCGGTTCGCGCGTGACCAGGCCCAGTTCGTCCTGGCCGGTGGCGGCCACCTCGCCGTAGACCTTGTCGATGGCCTCGCCGGTCCAGGACAGGCAGCGTACCGAGGCGGCCACGTCCACCGAGAGGGCGTCGTCCACCGGCTTGCCCATGTCCAGCGCCTCGAGCAGGGCGAGCTCCTCGCCGTGCTCCTGCACCAGCTGGGCGAACTTCACCAGCACCTTCTTGCGGTGCGTGGGGCGGGCATTGGCCCAGCTGCCGGCGTCGAAGGCACGGCGCGCGGCGACGACGGCACGGTCCACGTCCAGCGAGCCGCATTCGGCCACCTTCGCCAGCACGCGGCCGTCGATGGGGCTGGTGCAGTCGAAGGTGCGGCCGCTGGCGGCGTCCACCCACTGGCCGTCGATGAAGGCCTGGTGGCGGATGGACAGCGCGGCGGCGCGCTGCTCCCAGTCTTCGCGGGTCTTGGGTCGGGTCATGGCGGCCTCAGAAGGTGGGCGGGGTGTTGGCGCTGACGATCACGGCGTCGTCGTCGCCGACGTTGCGGAAACGGTGCGGCTGGCGGCTTTCGAAGTAATAGGCCTCGCCGGGGCCGAGCACGCGCACCTGGTCGCCGACGGTGATTTCCACCTGCCCCTGCACGACGACCCCGCCTTCCTCGCCGTCGTGGCTGAGCATGGCTTCGCCGGTGTCGCTGCCGGGCGGCATCACTTCGCGCAGCACGCACATCTGGCGGTTGCGCCGGTGCTGGCCGACCAGGAAGTAGTGGATTTCGTTGTTGCCCACGTCGGGCTGCTCGTCGGCCGGGTAGAAGGGGCTGTCGCCGCCGTCGGCCAGGTCGAGGGTGAAGAAGTCGGCCAGGGAGATCGGGATGCCGTCGAGCACCTTCTTGAGCGAACTCACCGAGGGGCTGACCTTGTTCTGCTCGATCAGCGAGATGGTGCTGTTGGTGACGCCCACCCGCTTGGCCAGCTCGCGCTGGCTCAGCCCCTTGCTCTTGCGCACGGCCTGCAGCCGGATGCCGATGTCCAAGTTCGAATGCCTCGCCGCGGTTGCTGAATATTTAACGCCAATTGTAAAGTTTATTCAACGCTGCTAGCGTTTCACGCACCCCACGCCCTGCCCCGCGAGCCTGCCATGAGCCCCTCCGATCCGCACGCCGACGACGTCCTGGCCCAGGCGACCGAAACCCCGGAACGCACCGACGCGTTCTGGATGCCGTTCACCGCCAACCGCCAGTTCAAGAAGACGCCGCGCCTGCTGGCCAGCGCCGAGGGCATGTACTACCGCAGCACCGACGGCCGCGAGATCCTCGACGGCACCGGCGGCCTGTGGTGCGTCAACGCCGGCCACGCCCGGCCGCGCATCGTGCAGGCCATCCAGAAGCAGGCCGCCACGCTCGATTTCGCGCCCACCTTCCAGATGGGCCACCCGCTGCCCTTCATCCTGGCCGAGCGGCTGGCCGAGATCGCGCCGGACCCGCTCAAGCATGTCTTCTTCACCAATTCCGGTTCGGAGTCGGTGGACACCGCGCTCAAGATCGCCCTGGCCTACCACCGCGTGCGCGGCGAAGGCCAGCGCACCCGCCTGATCGGCCGCGAGAAGGGTTACCACGGCGTCGGCTTCGGCGGCATCTCGGTCGGCGGCATGGTCAACAATCGCAAGTTCTTCGGCGCCATGCTGCCGGGCGTCGACCACCTGCGGCACACGCTGGACCTGCAGCGCAACGGCTTCAGCCGCGGCCTGCCGCAGCACGGCGCCGAGCTGGCCGAGGACCTCGAGCGCCTGGTGCAGCTGCACGACGCCAGCACCATCGCCGCGGTCATCATCGAGCCCATCTCCGGCAGCGCCGGCGTGGTGCTGCCGCCCGAGGGCTACCTCAGGCGCATCCGCGAGATCTGCGACAAGCACGGCATCCTGCTGATCTTCGACGAGGTGATCACCGGCTTCGGCCGCGTCGGCAAGGCCTTCGCCGCGCAGCGCTTCGGCGTCACGCCGGACATGATCACCACCGCCAAGGGCCTGACCAACGGCGCGGTGCCCATGGGCGCGGTGTTCGCCTCGAAGGCCATCCACGACGCCTTCATGCACGGCCCCGAGGGCGCCATCGAACTCTTCCACGGCTACACCTACTCGGGCCACCCGCTGGCCTGCGCCGCGGCCCTGGCCACGCTCGAGGTCTATGCCGAGGAAGACCTGTTCGAGAAGGCCATCGAACTCGGCCCCTACTGGGAAGACGCCATCCACGCCCTCAAGGGCCTGCCCAACGTGGTGGACATCCGCAACTTCGGCCTGATCGGCGCGGTTGAGCTGGCCGCCCGGCCCGAGGGCGTGGGCCAGCGCGGCTACGAGGTGTTCAACCGGGCCTACCACCAGCAGAACCTGATGGTGCGCTGCACCGGCGACGTGATCGCCCTGTCGCCGCCGCTGATCCTGAACAAGGAGCACATCGACCGGATTTTCGACCGGCTGGCGGCTACCATACGCGCCACCGCCTGACCGGGCGGCCGCTCAAACCATCAGAAAGTACCGCCCCGGGAGGGCAGCTCCATGCTTATCGGCGTCCCCAAGGAAATCAAGAACCACGAATACCGCATCGGCCTGACCCCGGCCGGCGTCCGCGAACTGTGCGCGCAGGGCCACCAGGTGATGGTGCAGCGCGACGGCGGCAAGGCCATCGGCCTGACCGACGAGATGTACGAGAAGGCGGGCGCCAGCATCGTCGACAGCGCCGCGGCGATCTTCGCCAAGGCCGAGATGATCATCAAGGTGAAGGAGCCCCAGCCCGTCGAGTGCGCCATGCTGCGCCCGGGCCAGATCCTGTACACCTACCTGCACCTGGCGCCGGACCCGGACCAGACCGCGGCCCTGGTGAAGTCGGGCTGCACCGCCATCGCCTATGAAACCGTCACCGACCGCAAGGGCGGCCTGCCGCTGCTGGCGCCGATGTCGGAAGTGGCTGGCCGCATGTCCATCCAGGCCGGCGCGCACGCGCTGGAGAAGGCCCAGGGCGGCTCCGGCGTGCTGCTGGGCGGCGTGCCGGGCGTGAAGCCGGCGGAAGTGCTGGTGATCGGCGGCGGCGTGGTCGGCATCAACGCCGCCCGCATGGCCATGGGCCTCAACGCCCGCGTCACCATCCTCGACCGCTCGCTCGACCGCCTCAAGTACCTCGACGAGCTCTACGGCGACAAGATCACCACGCTCTACTCAACCCTCGACGCCATCGAGGAACTGCTGCCGCAGTCCGACCTGGTGATCGGCGCCGTGCTGATCCCGGGCGCCGCCGCGCCGAAGCTGGTGTCGCGCAAGCAGCTGGGCCTGATGAAGCCGGGCTCGGTGCTGGTGGACGTGGCCATCGACCAGGGCGGCTGCTTCGAGACCTCGAAGGCCACCACGCACCAGAACCCCACCTACGAGGTGGACGGCATCATCCACTACTGCGTGGCGAACATGCCGGGCGGCGTGGCCCGCACCTCCACCTTCGCGCTCACCAACGCCACCCTGCCCTACGCGGTGCAGCTGGCGAACAAGGGCGTGCAGGCGATGCTGGACGACCCGCACCTGCTCAACGGCCTGAACGTGCACGCCGGCAAGATCACCTACGAAGCCGTGGCCAGGGACCTGGGCTACGACTTCGTCCCCGCCGCCACCGCCCTCAAGGGCTGAGCCATGACCGACCTCCGCCGCGTCCCGCACTTCATCCACGGCCAGCCGCAGGAAGGAAGCTCGGGACGCTGGGGAGAGGTGTTCGACCCGGCCACCGGCGCCGTGCAGGCGAAGGTGGCCCTGGCCTCGGCCGACGATGTGTCGGCCGCGGTCGCCGCCGCGCAGGCGGCCTTCCCCGCCTGGGCGGCCACGCCGCCGCTGCAGCGCGCGCGGGTGCTGTTCAAGTACAAGGAACTGCTGGAGCGGCACGCCGATGAAATCGCCGCCGCCATCACCGCCGAACACGGCAAGGTGCTGGCCGACGCGCGCGGCGAACTGACCCGCGGCATCGAGGTGGTGGAGTTCGCCTGCGGCGCCCCGCAGCTGCTCAAGGGCGAACACTCGATGGACGTGGGCCGCGAGGTGGACTCGTGGAGCGAATACGCGCCGCTGGGCGTGGTGGCCGGCATCACGCCGTTCAACTTCCCCTGCATGGTGCCGATGTGGATGTTCCCGGTGGCCCTGGCCTGCGGCAACACCTTCGTGCTCAAGCCCAGCGAACGCGACCCGGGCCCGCCCATGATCCTGGCGCGCCTGCTCAGGGAAGCCGGCCTGCCCGACGGCGTGTTCAACGTCGTGCACGGCGACAAGACCGCGGTGGACGCCCTGCTCGACGACCCGCGCGTGCAGGCGGTGAGCTTCGTCGGCTCCACGCCCATCGCCGAATACATCTATGCGCGCGGCAGCGCCAACGGCAAGCGCGTGCAGGCGCTGGGCGGCGCCAAGAACCACATGGTGGTGCTGCCCGACGCCGACCTGGACCAGGCCGCCTCGGCCCTGCTGGGCGCGGGCTTCGGTTCGGCCGGCGAGCGTTGCATGGCCATCTCGGTGGCCGTGTGCGTGGGCGAAGCCACCGCCGACGCGCTGGTGGCCAGGCTCAAGCCCATGGTCGAGGCGCTGCGCGTCGGCCCGGGCTGCCAGGGCGAACCCGACATGGGCCCGCTGGTCACCGGCGCGCACCGCGACAAGGTGCGCGCTTACGTGGACGCCGGCGTGGCCGAAGGCGCGACGCTGGTGGTGGACGGCCGCGGCTTGCGCGTTCCCGGCCACGAGGCCGGCTTCTTCCTGGGCGGCTGCCTGTTCGACCACGTGACGCCGGGCATGCGCATCTACCGCGAGGAGATCTTCGGGCCGGTGCTGTGCGTGGTGCGCGTTCCCGATTTCGACGCGGCGCTGGCGCTGGTGAACGCGCACGAATACGGCAACGGCACCGCCATCTTCACCCGCGACGGCGACGCCGCGCGGCAGTTCGCGCACCAGGTGCAGGCGGGCATGGTCGGCATCAACGTGCCCATCCCGGTACCCATGGCCTTCCACAGCTTCGGCGGCTGGAAACGCAGCCTGTTCGGCCCGCTGCACATGCATGGCCCCGACGGCGTGCGCTTCTACACGCGGCTCAAGACCATGACCGCGCGCTGGCCCCGGGGCGTGCGCGACCCCGAGTTCGTCATGCCCACCATGAAATGAGCACGCCGATGCGCGGACGACCCTGGAAAAGGATGCTTCTCGCCACGGCGCTGCTGGCCGCCGCGTTGCCGGCGATGGCCGACAACGCCATCCTGCGGCTGCGCCAATTCCTCGATGCCCATGGTCGCCAGGACGGGCTGCCCAAGGGCGCGGAGGCCGTCGCCATCGCGCCGCACCTGAGCGCGGCACTCAACGCCGCGATCGAATCGGCACGCGCCGAACAGGCCGCTTTCGTCCGGGACAACCCCGGCGAAAAGCCCCCTTACATCGAAGGCAAGCTGTTCACCTCGGTGCTGTTCGAGCCGTTCACGGCGTATGCGCCGGTAATGCCAGCGGGTGGCTGCCCGGCGCCGCGCTGCGTGATCCGCGTGGATTTCGTCGACGCCGCGTCCAGCCCGGACGTGGCCTGGCACGACGAGTACGTCCTGGTGCTCGAAGACGACCGCTGGCGCATCGACGACGTCCATTTCCGCGGCGGTTTCGACTTCGGCAACCACGGCTCGCTGCGGGCCTCGCTTCCGGCGCCGGTGGCCCGGTAGCCGCGGGCCCACCTGCCCGCAGGAGCGGCTTCAGCCGCGGCCCATCCCACCCAGCATCCCGGGAAACGCCTGCACCAGCTTTTCCACCTTCGGCAGCGACACGAAGCGGATGTACGGCTGCCCCGGATTCTTCGCCGCGTAATCGTGGTGGTAGGCCTCGGCCACGAAGAACACGTCCAGCGGCTCGAGCGTGGTGGCCAGCGGCGAGGCGTACACGCCGGCGGCCTCCAACTGCGCCAGGTAGGCGGCGGCGACACGGCGCTGGGCCTCGTCGAGCGGGAAGATGGCCGAGCGGTACTGCGTGCCCACGTCGTTGCCCTGGCGGTCTTTCTGGGTGGGGTCGTGCGCCACCGCCATGAACACGCGCAGCAGCTGGCCGTAGCCAATGACCGCCGGGTCGTAGGTGATGCGGATGGCCTCGGCGTGGCCGGTGCCGCCCCCGCACACCGCCTTGTAGTTGGCCGTGTCGGCGCTCCCGCCGGCGTAGCCTGGCAGCACCTCGCGCACGCCCGCCAGTTGCCGGAACACGGCCTCGGTGCACCAGAAGCAGCCGCCGGCCAGCACCGCTTCGCCCCGGTCCTCGCCCGGCGCGAGCGCCAGCGCCGGCGGCGGAACCTCGGTGGCCGGGACGCGCAGGCCCAGGCCCGGCAGGTCGCAGGAAGACATTCGCGGGTTTCCTCTCAGGCGGGCGCCGGTTCTTCCAGCAGCGCCTCGGCGTCCTCGGGGCCGAACTCGCCCTCCCAGCGCGCCATCAGCGCGAGGTAGAGCAGCTTCTCGAACTCGGGCTGGAAGCGGCGGATCACCGAATCCGGGTCGGGCATCAGCTTGGCGTCGGCGATCAGGCCGAAGTGCACGGCGCCGTTGTAGCTCAGGATGGAAATGCCCAGGCCGATCGAACCGGTCTGCGGCACCCAGAACATCAGGTCGCTGATCTTGCTGCCGCCGAAATACAGCGGCACCTGCGGCCCGGGCACGTTGGTGGCCACGGCCGAGGCCTTGCGGCTGAACATTTCCAGCGCCAGCGCCTGCACCGGCGGCGGCGCCATGCCCACCGCCGCCAGCGCGCCGAAGGTGGCCACGGCCTGGCGCGACTTGCGCAGCACCTTCATGCACTCGGCCACGCGCGCCAGCCGGCGCATCGGGTTGGGCTCGCCCACCGGCAGGTCCAGGAACACCAGGCCGAAGTGGTTGCCCAACTGCTTGGCGTGCTCCAGCGGCCGCAGGTTCACCGGCACGGTGGCGCGGATGGTGATGCCGTCGAGCTGTTCGCCGCGCTCGAGCAGGTAGCTGCGCAGCGCGCCGCTGGCCGAGGCCAGCAGGATGTCGTTGACCGTGCAGTGCAGCGCCTGGCTCACCGACTTCACCTCGGCCAGCGACAGCGGTTCGGCCCAGGCCACGCGCTTGCTCACGCCCAACCGGCCCTTGAGCACGGTGTCCGGGTCGTCGGGCAGCGCCAGCGCATGGCCGATCTCGCGGGCGATCTCGACGCCTTCGTTGGCCAGCACCGCGGCCAGGGTCGGGTCGCGGTAGAAGTCCATGCCCTTCTCGAGCATCTTGTTGCCGAGCTTGACGTAGCGGTCGATGGCGCCGACGCGCTGCGCCACCGGCGCGTGTTCTTCCTTCCTGAGCCAGCGCTTGGCCAGTGCGGCCTTGCGCTTCTCGTCGAGCTGCATTTCGGTGAGCGAGAGCAGCACCTGCACCAGCGCGATGCCGTCGGCGTAACAGTGGTGGATGCGGGCGATCAGCGCCGAGCCGCCGTTGTAGCGCTCCACCAGGTGGAACTGCCAGAGCGGCTTGGACTTGTCGAGCGGCGTCGAGGCCAGCTGGCTGGTCAGGCGTTCGAGCTCGCGCTTGCCGCCCTTGCCCGGCAGCGCGGTCAGGTGCAGGTGCCAGTCGAGGTCGAAGTCGGCGTCCTCCTGCCAGAAGGCGCCGGTGGGGCCGTCCACCGCCTTCTGGCGGAAGCGCGGGTAGGACAGGAACTTCTGCTCGATGACCTTGCGCAGGGTCTTGATGTCGAGCGGGCTCTCGAGCATCAGCACGCCGGTGATCATCATCAGGTTGGTGGCGCGCTCCATGCGCAGCCACGCGGTGTCCACCCGGGACATCGGCGTCTTGCGGTGCTTCTTGCGGGCCTCGGCCATGCGTGCTCCCCCGGTACCCGGGCAGGATGCCGGCCGCGCCGTGCGGGCGTCAACGCTCGGCGGGCGGCTTGGTCTTGGGGCCGGAGTAGGCCTCGAGCGCGGCCTCGCGGCTGGCCTTGAGGTCCACGATCGGCTTCGGGGGGTAGTCCGGCGCCAGCCGGCGCAGCAGGTCGGCGTGTTCCCAGGGCGCCGACAGCGCCGCGTCGGGCAGCTTCGCCAGCTCGGGCACCCAGCGCCGCACGTACTTGCCGGCGGCGTCGAACTTCTCGGCCTGCGCCACCGGGTTGAAGATGCGGAAGTACGGCGCGGCGTCGGCGCCGGTGCCGGCGGTCCACTGCCAGCCCTGGGTGTTGTTGGCCAGGTCGGCGTCCACCAGGGTGTCCCAGAACCACTGCGCGCCGTGTTTCCAGTGGTAGCGCAGGTTCTTGGTGAGGAAGCTCGCCACCACCATGCGCGTGCGGTTGTGCATCCAGCCGGTGTGCCAGAGTTCGCGCATGCCGGCGTCGACGATGGGCACGCCGGTGCGGCCGCGCTGCCAGGCCGCCAGCAGGCGTGCGTCGGGGCGCGCCCAGCGGAACTCCCGGAAGCGCGGGTTCATGTTCTCCTGCGCCGTGTGCGGGAAGTGGAACAGCAGGTGGTGGCTGAATTCGCGCCAGCCCAGTTCGCTCAGGAAGTGGTCGATGTCGGGCTGCACGGCCGCCGGCCAGGCTTGCGCCAGCACGCGCGCGACGATGGTGCGCGGCGAGATCTCGCCGAAATGCAGGTGCGGCGACAGCTTCGAGGTGGCGATGCGGTCGGGGAAGTTGCGCTGCTCCTTGTAGCCGCGGGCAGCGCCGTCGAGGAAGGCGTCGAGCAGCTCGAGCGCGCCGGCTTCGCCCGGCACCCAGTGCTCCCAGAAACCCGCGTCCCAGCGGGGCTCGGGGCGCTGGGGCTCCAGGCGCAGGTCTTCCACGCCCAGGCCGGCCAGCATCGGCGGCAGTTCGGGCAGGCGCCTGGGCGCCCCGGCCGGCATCGTGGCGTCCAGGCGCTGGCGGGCGTTTTTCCAGAACGGGGTGAACACGCGGTAGGGCTCGCCCTGCCCCGTCTGCACGGTCCAGGGTTCGACCAGCAGCGCGGCGTTGTGGCTTTCCACGTGCAGGCCGCGCGACTTCAGGCCCTGCTTGATGCGGGTGTCGCGGGCGATGGACGCCGGTTCGTAGAGCCGGTTCCAGTGCAGCGCCTCGGCCTTGGTTTCGGCGATGAGCTTTTCGATCTCGGCCAGGCTGTCGCCCTGGCGGATGATGAGCCGGGAGCCGCGCGCGCGCAGGTCGGCGTCCAGCGCCAGCAGCGAACGGTGCAGCCAGGCGTGGCTGGCCGCGCCCGGCGCCCAGGGCGCCTCTTCATCGGGCGCATGGATGTAGACGGGCACCGGCGCCAGGCCGGCGTCGAGCGCGGCCTTCAGGGCCGGGTTGTCGGCCAGTCGCAGGTCGCGGCGGAACCAGACGAGCGCGTGGCCCATCTCAGCCCGCCCGCACCAGCGGCCGCACGGCCTGGAAACCGCCGTCGAGCGCGATCACCTGGCCGGTGACCCAGCCCGCCTCCTCCGACAGCAGGAAGGCGCCGAGCGAGGCGGCGTCGTTGGCTTCGCCGTGGCGGCCCAGCGGGTACTGCGCGGTGATGGCGCGCGCCGAGGCTTCGGTGGACAACATGCGGGCGGTGGCCGGCGTGTGCATCAGGCCCGGGGCGATGGCATTGACGCGCAGGCCCGCGGCGGAGAAATCCGCCGCCAGCGCGCGCACCAGGCCTTCCACGCCGCCCTTGGCCATGGCGATGGCCGCGTGGTTCGCCACGCCGATGCCCGCCGCCACCGAGCTGAAGAACAGCAGGCTGCCCGGATGCTCGGATTTCTGCACGCGCGGCGCGTAGGCCTTGGCCACGAAGAAGGCGCTGTCGAGGTTGGCGGCCATGCACTGCCGGTACTGCGCCTCGGTGGTGCGGCCGATCGGCGCCACCAGCACCGCGCCGGCGCAGTGCGCCACGGCGGCGGGCGGTGCGCCGAAGGCGTCGCTGGCTTCGGCGAGGGCGGCCTCGGCGCCTTCCTCGGTGCCGACGTCGGCCTGGATCACGAGGTCGCCCTCCTCCGCAGCCACGCGCGAGGCGTCGCGCGACACCAGCGCCAGCCGCCAGCCGCGCGCGCGCAGCAGTTCGGCCAGGGCGGTGGCGACGCCGCCGGAGGCGCCGGTGATCAGGCAGGTGCGCATGGGGTGTTCCTGGTGGCCGTGGATGGCCGCCAGCCTACCGCTTCGGGCCGTGTTCCGGTCGTGAACCGGCGGCCAGCGCGGCCCGCAGTTCCGTGGCCTGGCGGCGGATGGCGGCCAGTTCCTCCGACGGCTTCCGGCCCAGGTGCGTCCATTGCAGGGCCGTGCGCGGATGGCGGGCGAATCGCGCCTCGTGCCGGGCCAGGAAATCCCAGTACAGCGTGGTGTAGGGGCAGGCGCGCGGGCCGGTGGCCTCGTCGGGCCGGAAGCGGCAGCCGGCGCAGTGGTTGGACATGCGCTGGATGTACTTGCCCGAGGCCGCGTAGGGCTTGCTGACCATGCGGCCGCCGTCGGCGTACTGCGACATGCCCAGCACGTTCGGCAGCTCCACCCACTCCACCGCGTCCACGTACACGGCCAGGAACCATTCGTGGATGGCGCGCGGGCGCACGCCCAGCAGCAGGGCGAACAGGCCCAGCACCATCAGCCGCTGGATGTGGTGGGCATACCCCAGGTCCAGCGTCTGCCGCAGCGCGTCGCGCAGGCAGGCCAGGTCGGTGTCGCCGGTCCAGAAGAAGGCGGGCAGCGGTTCTTCGGCGCCCAGCGCGTTGTCGTCCAGGAAACCCGGCATGCGCTTCCAGTACAGGCCGCGCACGAACTCGCGCCAGCCCAGCACCTGGCGCACGAAGCCTTCCACGGCCTCGATGGGCGCGTGGCCCTGTTCCCACGCGCGCACCGCGGCCTGCACCACCTCGCGCGGATCGAGCAGCTTGAGGTTCAGCGCGACCGAGAGGCGCGAATGGTAGAGCCAGGGTTCGCCCTCCCACATCGCGTCCTGGTAGCGGCCAAACAGCGGCAGGCGGTGGCGGATGAAGTCATCGAGCGCGGCGCGGGCCTGGGCGGGATCCAGCGGCCAGTCGAAGCCGTCGAGGCGGCCGGGGTGGCTGGCGAAGCGCGTGGCCACGAGCGCGAGCACCCCGCGGGTGCGTTCGTCCGGCGGGAAGGCGCGCGGCGCCGGCAGCAGGCCCGGGCCGCGGCGGTCGAAGCTGCCGCGGTTGGCGGCGTCGAAGTTCCACTGGCCGCCGACCGGTTCCTTGCCGTCCATCAGCACGCCTTCGCGCTTGCGCAGCCAGCGGTAGAACAGCTCGAGCCGGAATTCGCGGCGCTTGCCGGCCCAGGCCTCGAAATCGTCGGCGTCGCAGTAGAAATGCCGGTCCGGGCGTTCCGCCCAGGCCACGCCGGTCTCGCGGCAGATGGCCGGCAGCGACTGCGCGAGCCGCCATTCCCCGGGCTTCACCGCCAGCACTTTGGCCGGGCGCAGCGCCGCCAGGTCGGCGGCCAGCGCCGCTTCCAGCGTGGGATGCGGGTGCTCGTCGAGCGCGCGGTAGTGCACGGTCCAGCCGCGGGCGCGCAGTTCGTCGCGGAAGGCGCGCATGGCGGCCAGGAACACGGCGATGCGCGGCTGGGTCGACCAGACCTGGGTGGCCTCGTGCGCCACCTCGGCCATCCAGACGGCGTCGGTGGCCGGGTCGAAGTCGTCGAACGCGGCCGAGCCGCGGTCGAGCTGGTCGCCGAGCACGAGCACGAGGTGGCGCAGGGAGGCTTTCATCGCGGCAGTCTGGCGCCGCGGCCGTGCAGGAAACGCCAAAGGCGGCCGGCCTACCCCACGCCGCCCACGTACTCGCGCGGGATGCGGCCGTTCAGTCCCACCAGGATTTCGTAGGGGATGGTGCCCGCCGCCTGGGCCACCTCTTCGCAGCGGATGCCGCGGCCGCCCTGGTGGCCGATGAGTACCACCTCGTCCTCGTTGTAGGCGGTGCCGGCCGGGCCGATGTCCACCATGAACTGGTCCATGCAAATGCGGCCGACGATGGGGTGGCGCTGGCCGCGGATGAGCACCTCGCCGCGCGAGGACAGCGCACGCGGGAAGCCGTCGCCATAGCCGATGGGCACCGTGACCACGCGGGTGTCGGTGGCGGGCGCCCAAGTGGCGCCGTAGCTCACCGGCTGCCCGGCCGGCACCACCTTGAAGTACACCACCTGCGAGACCAGCGACAGCGCCGGCCGCAGCGCCACCGTGGCGCGCGAGGCCGGATCGGGCAGCACCCCATAAAGCGCGATGCCCGGGCGCACCATGTCCAGGTGGGTGTCCGGGAAATGCAGCACGCCGCCGGAATTGGCCAGGTGCCGCAGCGGCATGGGCGCGCCGATGCGCTCGAAGTGCGCGCAGGCGTCCAGGAACCGCTCCAGCTGCCGCGCCGTCATGGGCGAATCGGGCTCGTCGGCGCAGGCCAGGTGCGAGTACACGCCCTTGACCCGGCACCAGCGCGAGGCCACCGCCGCCTCGATGAAGGGGCCGGCGTGGTAGCTGTGCACGCCGATGCGCTCCATGCCCGTGTCGATCTTCAGGTGCACGGTGGCGGGGCGACCCAGGGCCTCGGCCGCCGCCTCGACCTGGCGCAGCTTGTCGAGCGAGGAGACGGTGATCTCGAGGTCGTGGGCGATCAGCGCCGCCGCCTGCGGCCCGAAGATGCCGCCCATCACCAGGATCGGCAGGTGCACGCCGGCCTGGCGCAGCGCGATGCCCTCCTCCAGGAAGGCCACGCCCAGCTGCTCGACGCCTTGCGCCTGCAGGTGCAGGCCCACCGGCACCAGGCCGTGGCCGTAGGCATTGGCCTTGACGATGCCCATCACCGGCACCCCGGCGTGGGCCCGCAGGGCGCGCAGGTTGTGGCTCAGCGCGTCCAGGTCGACGCGGATGCGGGTGGGACGCGCGGTGTCGGTCATGCCGGGATTCTAGCCCGCGCCGCGCCGGCTTACTCGAAGCTGCCGACGCTGTCGCGGGCCAGGTTGTCGAAGCGGGTGTATTCGCCGAAGAACTTGAGCTTGATGGTGCCGGTGGGGCCGGAGCGCTGCTTGCCGATGATCACTTCGGCCAGGCCCTTGTCGGGCGAGTCCTTGTGGTAGTACTCGTCGCGGTAGATGAACATGATGATGTCGGCGTCCTGCTCGATGGCGCCGGATTCGCGCAGGTCGGCCATGACCGGGCGCTTGTCGGTGCGCGATTCCAGGCCGCGGTTGAGCTGGGACAGCGCGATCACCGGCACGTTCAGCTCCTTGGCCAGCGCCTTGAGCGAGCGCGAGATCTCGGAGATTTCCGTCGCGCGGTTCTCGCCGGTGCCCGGCACCTGCATCAGCTGCAGGTAGTCGATGACGATCAGGCCCAGGTCGTGTTCGCGCTTGATGCGGCGGGCCTTGGAGCGCAGCACGTCGGGCGACAGCGCCGGCGTGTCGTCGATGAAGACCTTCACGTCCGAGAGCATCTTGATGGCCATGTTCACGCGCGACCAGTCCTCGTCCTCGAGCTGGCCGGTGCGCAGCCGGGTGGCGTTGACGCGACCAATGGACGAGATCAGGCGGAAGGCCAGCTGCGAGGACGACATTTCCATCGAGTAGACGGCCACGGCCTTCTTGGTCTTGATGGCGCCGTACTCGGCGATGTTGAGCGCGAGGGTCGTCTTGCCCATGGCCGGGCGCGCCGCCAGGATGATCAGGTCGGACGGCTGCAGGCCGGCGGTCATTTCGTCGAGGTCGGTGAAGCCGGTGGGCAGGCCGGTGACGTTGCCCTGGTTCTCGTAGCGTTCCTGCAGGATCTGGAAGGCGTCCTTCATGGCGTCGCGCAGCGACACGAAGTCGGCGCGGCCGCGGCGGCCCTGCTCGGCGATCTTGAACACGCGCTGCTCGGCGGCCGACAGCACTTCCTGGCTGTCGCGCCCGTCGGGCTGGAAACCGTCGTTGACGATCTCGGTGCCGGCCTCGATCAGCTGCCGCAGCACGGCCTTCTCGCGCACGATCTCGGCGTAGGCCTTGATGTTGGCGGCGGAGGGGGTGCTGGAGGCCAGTTCGATGAGGTAACCGGTGCCGCCGATCTGCTCGGACAGGCCGTTGGCCTCGAACCACTCGCCCAGGGTGACGGCGTCGAAGGGTTTGTTCTTCTCGCTCAGGTCGCGGATGGCGCGGTAGATCAGCCGGTGGTCGCGGCGGTAGAAGTCGTGCTCGGTCAGGAAGTCGCCGACGCGGTCCAGCGAATCAGGCGCCAGCATCAGGCCGCCGATGACGGCCTGCTCGGCCTCCACGGACTGCGGCGGCACGCGCAGGGCGTCGATGCGGGCTTCGGTGCGTTGCGATTCGGGGCGTGCGGACATGGTCGCCTGGTTCTGGGGGCGCCTGGCGCCGGTGGATGGGACTCGGGTCGGCCATCGTAGCCATCCCCTGCCCCGTGCGTTAGGCATAAGCCTGTGTATAACCGGTGGGAATCTCACCCGGCGAGACGCCAGCCACCCCTTGAAACAACGGGGGCGCCGCAGCGCCCCCGTGGTGCCACGCGTGCCCGGGGCGGGCTCAGTGCACGCAGATCGCGTCGCCGGCGCCGCCCTTGCCGGTGCCGCCCTGCTCCTCGCAAAGCAGGATGAACAGGTTGCAGCTGCCGCCCTCGCCGTTGTCGGTGCAGCAGGTGATGGACTTGGTCTCGGTGCTGCAGTCGGCGGTCTCGTAGGCCTGCGGGTTGCCGTTCGGGTCGGTGGCCGGCGCGAACTTGCCCGGGGTCGGAACCGTCGTGGCGGGTGGCTTGCGCGTGGCCGGGACCGCCCGGGCCGGGCGCGGCGCCGGGGTTTCGGCGCGTTGGCGGGCGTCGATCTCGTCCGGCTCCACGCCCTGGGTGGCGGCGGGCGCCGTGGCCGGCTTGCGCACGGCGGTGGACGCGGCGGCGGTGGCGACGGCCGCACCCAGGGCGAGCGCGACCAGCAGGCGGGCAAGTGGTTTCATGGCCGTTCTCCTGTGTGGCGGGATGCCACAAGGACAACAACGCCCCGCGACCACGCGCTCGGCCATCCCGGGTCCCGGAAACACGAAGGCCGCCTTGCGGCGGCCTTCGCGGGAAACCCGGTCGCGGGGGCGATCAGGCTTCGGCTTCGACCAGCACCTTGACGCTGGTGTGGACGTCGGCGTGCAGGCGAACCTCGATCTCGAATTCGCCGGTGCGGCGCAGCGGGCCTTCGCCCATCACCACCTCGTTCTTCTCGAGCGGGAAGCCGGCGGCGGTGAAGGCCTCGGCGATGTCGCGCGGGCCGACCGAACCGAACAGCTTGCCTTCGGTGGAGGCATTGGCGGCGATGGTCACGGTGGCGCCTTCGAGCTTGGCCTTGCGGGCTTCGGCTTCGGCGTGCACGGCGCTGGCCTTGGCTTCGTACTCGGCGCGCTTGGCTTCGAACGCGGCCACGTTGTCGGCGGTGGCCGGCACGGCCTTGCCGTAGGGGATCAGGAAGTTGCGGCCGTAGCCCGGCTTGACCTTGACCTTGTCGCCCAGGCCGCCGAGGTTGACGACCTTCTGCAGGAGGATCAGTTCCATTTCATTTACTCCGTAACGTTAGCGGGGCGCGCGGCCCCGCAACTGTGGCTGTCCGTCAGGATCAGTTCTGGTGGTTGTCGGTGTACGGGATCAAGGCCAGTTCGCGGGCGCGCTTGATCGCGGTCTGCAGCTGGCGCTGGTACTTCGACTTGGTGCCGGTGATGCGGCTCGGGACGATCTTGCCGTTCTCGGTCAGGTACTGGCGCAGGGTGTTGAGATCCTTGTAGTCGATCTCCTTGACGCCCTCGGCCGTGAACTTGCAGAACTTGCGGCGGCGGAAAAACTTGCTCATGTCGGTCTCCTAGTCCCGGGCTCAGGCGGCGTCGGCGTCGGTGCCGATCGCGTTCTCGTCATCGTCGCGGCGCGGGCGGCGCTCGCCCTTCTCGTCCTTGCTCTTCATGATCAGGGACTGCTCGGTGACGGCCTCTTCGCGGGCGATGACCATGTGGCGCAGGACCGCGTCGTTGAAGCGGAAGCCGTCGACGAGCTCGGTCAGCACGGCCTTGCCGCACTCGATGTTCATGAGCACGTAGTGGGCCTTGACGAGGTTGTCGATGGCGTAGGCCAGCTGGCGGCGGCCCCAGTCCTCGAGACGGTGGATCTTGCCGTTGTCGCCTTCGATCAGCGCCTTGTAGCGCTCGACCATGGCCGGCACCTGCTCGCTCTGGTCCGGATGGACCATGAACACGATTTCATAGTGACGCATTGGATTTTCCTTGTGGATGCGGCCGCTTATTCGGCCTGGCAGCCCCCGGCGCGAGGCCGTGGAGCAAGGTCTCCCGGGGATCGGGAGCCGGCAATTATGCCCCGAACCGGCTTTTCCACGCAAGTCAGGCACTTGGGGGCGGGAAACCGGCTCAGGCGGCGCGGTCGGCCTTGGTGGAGAAGGACTCGCCGCAGCCGCAGGCGTCCTCGACGTTGGGGTTCCGGAACACGAACTGCTGGTTCAGGCCCTGGCTGACGAAGTCGATCTCGGTGCCGTCCACCTGGGGCAGGCTGGCCGCGTCCACCCGCACCGCGACGCCGTCGGTCTCGAAGACCGTGTCGTCCGGGCCCGGGGCGGTGGCGATATCCACGACGTAGGCGAAGCCGGTGCAGCCGGACTTGCGCACCCCGAAGCGCAGGCCGATGCCGCCCGGCGTCTCGGCCAGGTAGCTGCGGATGCGGTCGGCGGCGGCGGGGGTGAGCGTGATGGCCATGGCGGGGTCCGTGCTTAATCGGGGGCTGGCGGGAGGACAGTATATCGGCGCTGCGCGGACGCGCGCCTGCGGGTATCCTTGCCGTCTTCACCAGATTGGCCCGTCCGGGCAGGGATTCAAGGCATGGCAGTGGTCAGCGTGCAGCAGGCGCTCTCGGGCTCGGTGGCCCCGGGCAAGGAAGTCACGGTCCGCGGCTGGGTGCGCACCCGGCGCGACTCCAAGGCCGGGCTGAGCTTCGTCAACGTCAGCGACGGCTCCTGCTTCGCCCCGATCCAGGTCGTCGCCCCGGCCGACCTGGCGAACTACGAGGACGAGGTCAAGCGACTCACCGCCGGCTGCGCGGTCATCGCCACCGGCACCCTCGTGCCCTCGCAGGGCCAGGGCCAGGGCTTCGAGCTGCAGGCCACGGCCATCGAAGTGAGCGGCTGGGTGGACGACCCGGAAACCTACCCGATCCAGCCCAAGGCGCATTCGCTGGAGTTCCTGCGCGAAGTGGCCCACCTGCGCCCGCGCACCAACCTGTTCGGCGCGGTCACCCGCATCCGCCACTGCCTGGCCCAGGCCGTGCACCGCTTCTTCCACGAGCAGGGCTTCTACTGGATCAGCACGCCCATCATCACCACCTCCGACGCCGAGGGCGCGGGCCAGATGTTCCGCGTCTCCACGCTGGACATGGCCAACCTGCCGCGCACCGGCAAGGGCGAGGTGGATTTCTCCAAGGACTTCTTCGGCAAGGAAACCTTCCTCACCGTCTCCGGCCAGCTCAACGTCGAGGCCTACTGCCTGGCGCTGAGCAAGGTCTACACCTTCGGCCCGACCTTCCGCGCCGAGAACTCGCACACCACCCGCCACCTGGCCGAGTTCTGGATGATCGAGCCGGAGATCGCCTTCGCCGACCTCAACGACGACGCCAACCTGGCCGAAGCCTTCCTGAAGTACCTGTTCAAGGCGGTGCTCGAGGAGCGCGGCGACGACATGGCCTTCATCGCCGAACGCGTGCAGAAGGACGCCATCACCCGCCTGCAGGCCTTCATCGACGCGCCGTTCGAGCGCATCGACTACACCGAGGCGGTGTCGCTGCTGCAGAACTCCGGCCACAAGTTCGACTACCCGGTCGAATGGGGCCTGGACCTGCAGACCGAACACGAGCGCTGGCTCACCGAGGTGCACGTCGGCCGCCCGGTGGTGGTGATGAACTACCCCGAGCAGATCAAGGCCTTCTACATGCGCCTCAACGACGACGGCCGCACCGTGGCCGCGATGGACGTGCTGGCCCCGGGCATCGGCGAGATCATCGGCGGCAGCCAGCGCGAGGAGCGCCTGGACGTGCTGGACCGGCGCATGGCGCAGTTCGGCCTCGACCCGGCCCACTACCAGTGGTACCGCGACTTCCGCCGCTACGGCACCGTGCCGCACGCCGGCTTCGGCCTGGGCTTCGAGCGCCTGGTGGTCTACACCTGCGGCCTGGCCAACATCCGCGACGCCATCCCCTACCCGCGCGCGCCGGGCCTGGCGACGTTCTGAACCGGCCATGGAGACGGGCGCCGGTTCACTGCTGATCTTCCTGTTCCTGGGCCTGGCCGGTTCGGCCGGGCCGGCCCATTTCGGCTTCCGGGTCCTGGCCTTCCGGCACCAGCTCGACAAGGGCATCGCCTTCGCGCCGGGCACCGAGGACGGCGGCTGGGGCTACAGCTGGTGGCTGATGCGCTGGAAGCACCGCGCGGCCCGCGACCCTTCACTGAATTTCTTCGGCGGCATCACCGCCGGCAGCGGCTGGCTCACCCTGGTCGGCACCGCCGGCCTGCTGGTGCTGATCGGCCTGCAATGAGGACACGACCATGAGCGACGAAACCCCGCACGACAACGACCAATGGTGGCTGGCCGCCCTGCCCCGCATGCTGGTCTGGTCGCGCCTGCGCGTGCTCGACAGCGGCGTGGCCGAGGTCTTCGACTGCGACGGCCGGATCAACGTCTATGAAAGCGAGGACGTGGCGCGCGCCGCGCTGATGGACGCCGAGTTCCGCGCCCTCGACGGCATGGACGCCGACGACGCCGAGGCCTGGGGCCTGGACCTCGAGGAGCTGGAGCCGCCGCGCGGCGAGGACGACGAGGACCTGCGCGAGCGCATGATCCAGCCGCTCAAGAACCCGCTCACCGGCCGCGACTGAGCATGTACCGCCCGGGCGCGTTCGCCGAAACCGACCTCGCCGCGCTGGACTGGCTGCTGGCCCGCGACGCCTTCGCCACCCTGGTCACCTTCGACGGCCAGCAGCCTTTCGCCACCCCGCTGCCGGTGCTTTACGCCCGCGACGGCGACGCCGTGGAGCTGCGCGGCCACTGGTCGCGCGCCAACCCGCAGTGGCGGCACGGCGGCAACGCGCTGGTGATCGTGCACGGCCCGCAGGCCTACGTTTCGCCGGGCTGGTACCCGGACAAGCGGGAAAACAACCGCGTCCCGACCTGGAACTACGCCGTCGCCCACCTGCGCGGCCGTCTGGAAATCCACGAGGACCCCGGGTTCCTGGCCGCCGTGGTGGCCGACCTGAGCCAGCGCCACGAAGACGCCATCGGCAGCGACTGGCGCTACGAGCCCGAAAACCCGGCGCACGTGTCCCAGCTGCGCGGCATCGTCGGTTTCCGGCTGCGGGTGGAGCAGGTGGACCTGAAGTTCAAGCTCAACCAGAACCACCCCGCCGCCAACGTGCGGGGCGTCGCGGCCGCGCTGGCCGCCAGCACGCGCGAGGGCGACCGCGAGGTCGCCGCGCTGATGCTCGACCGCCTCGCGCGGCGGGAACCGGGGAACTGACCGCATGGCTTACGAACTGCAAGGCAAGCACGCGCTGGTGTGCGGCGGCTCCGAAGGCATCGGCCTGGCCGCCGCCGAAGCGCTGGCCGCGATGGGCGCCGACGTGACCGTGCTGGCGCGCCGCGCCGGCCGCCTGGCCGACGTGGCCGCGGCGCT
>NZ_AVCH01000103.1 GCF_000747075.1 Arenimonas malthae CC-JY-1 | reverse complement strand
ACGCGGCTTAACTCAGGCGTTAGAAGGCCATCCATGCAACGCGCGCTGCTCACCGCATGTCTCGCCACTACCCTCGCTGGTTGCAAATCAGTCGACTTTGGCTGGTCACCAACTGAGACGGGCTGTGTGGAGCGCGGACTTTTCGAGGCAATGGAAGAGCCTGGCGACCTCCCCGAGGGTGACCTTGGCAATACGGATATTCGGGTAGGTCGACTGCCGGACACGGGGAATGGGCTCGCCTATCTCGTTCACTTCGATAGGCGCTTCGGTGGGTTGGGCCAGGTAATGGGTTCGCCGCGAGTTCGGCTGTCAGTCGGCGACTGGAACAAGCGCACCTGCACTGTCGTCATGGACCAGGATGAGTGTCCAGAGTCAGCTGAGGTCTACCAACGGCTAGCGTCGCAATCACTCCCTCTTGGATTCCTCTTTGAGGATCCGTCGGGGCTGTCGCTCATGCACGGCACGACGTACTATCTCCAGGCTTTTGATGGCAATGGAAACGAAACGCGATGGAGTTACTACGGCTCAACAGCCCATCCTTTGCAGAATGAAATTGACCGAGCTATCGATGGGCTTTCGCGTTGCCTGTCCCATGTCCAGGCGGCGTATCGTCGCGGGCCTTCTAACTAATCATTCAAGCCGACGTCGCTCCGCGACGCGGCTTAACTCAGGCGTTAGGCGCTTACATGCATCCTGCGTACTTTCAGCACCAGTGGCACCTCTACCGAAGGCGGAAGCTTCTTTTCGTGCTTTCTATACCTACCGGCCTGCTGCTATGCGTCGTAGGTGGGTATCTCTCGGAAGTGACGCACCGACCTTGGGTCTTTGCCGTTATGGGCGCCATTGGCGTTCTCTTGCCGGCCATTGCAGCGAACTACACGTGGATGTTTCCCTGCCCGAAGTGCGAGAAGCCATTTGCGTCCGGATCGTTCTGGCGCAACCCGTTCGCCAATAGATGCCTCCATTGCGGTACTTCGGTTGGGCACGGCGCCTAACTAATCATTCAAGCCGACGCCTTCGGCGCGGCTTAACTCAGGCGTTAGGCCTGTATCGGTCTAGGTTGCTTCGGCCCGTTCGCGGGCCGTTGTTGCTTCTGGGCCTCGGAGCGTCCGCAGTGGTCGCCCTCGTTGCCCGCGCTGCCAGCATCCGGCGCGTGGGGCTACTGGCTACCGGATCGTTGGCGCTCGAGGAGTCATCATCCGGGCGGTTGCCTCGCAGGCGTGCTGGCCATGTCGTGGCGCGGGCGTCACCTGCGGGCTTCGGCCTGGCTTGTCACGTGC
>NZ_AVCH01000102.1 GCF_000747075.1 Arenimonas malthae CC-JY-1 | reverse complement strand
GGCTTGAATGATTAGTTAGGCCGCATGCTAGCCGAACTCACGGCTATGGCAAGCGGCGACCCTGGTGTTTGGCGGCTACCAGCTCTACGACGCGAGCGAACTCAGCGTCTGGCCCTCGAAGAAAGGCGGTGCAGTGAGAAGCCAGGTCGTGTGCCAGATGGCGGAACCCATCTAGCGGATCGTCCGAGAATCCCGGGTACTGACTCTGGCCGCGGTGCGCAACAACAGACATGTAATCGGCATGGTCTATGCACAGTTCTCCCATGCGATAGCTCACCAGACCAAGCGAGAAACGATAGTGCAGCTCAATGGTCCGGTCGTCGCGGGAATACCAGCCGGACGCAAAGTCGCCGCCGGAGCTCGCGCCGGATGCACCGTGTCCCCACGTGAATCCGCACGGCAGCAAGATCGGGTCGATCAGTTCGCGACCGGCGCGCAAGACTTGTGGAGCGCGAAGTTCCATCCGATGCGGCCTAACGCCTGAGTTAAGCCGCGCCGAAGGCGTCGGCTTGAATGATTAGTTAGGGCTCCGCTTGGCTCGGAGGTGACTGCCGAATATTGCGCCAAAGGACGAAAGAAACGCAAAGAACGCTAAAGCCAAGACAACGGCCCATACAGGAAAGCTGTCCACGACCATCGCGCTTAAGGCGATGAATGGCAGCGCGCCGATTGCGCCGGCAATGGCGCCCTGAAGAATGGGGTGAGCCCGGGCGAAGTAGGCCGAGGCGAACCCCGAAACCACCGGAAGTAGTACGCCGCAAACTTGGGTGACCCCTGAAACGATGCGCCTATCAGCTTCGCTTTCACCAGCGAGCATTGAGAGGCCGCCGAGAATGAGGCAGCCCACAACGAAGATTCCTGCACCGAGAAGTATGGCTCTTGCGTCGATCTGGTTCGTCATCTGAGCCCTAACACCTGAGTTAAGCCGCGTCGCGGAGCGACGTCGGCTTGAATGAATTGTTAGGCCGTATTGCCATGGCCGTGTGCTTGTAGCAACTGCCGCGCTTCTGCCGGTGACGACTCACCATACTCCAGATGATCGAACACGCGCCTAGCGAACGGTGGGAGAGTGAAGTCCGCAGCGACATGCAGATCGTCCGCCGCAAATGCGGCCCGATCTGCATCAAGTTTGCCTGAAGCGAACCGAGACGCGAGCTCCTGAGCGAAGGCGTCACAGAACTGAGGCTCTGAAACCCCAAGCTTCTCGCACAGGATTAGAAGGTCTGCACGTAGGAATGCACTCGAGCCGTCCGTGACCGTTGCATAGTGATCAAGCAGGCGTGCGATTGAGTCTTTCATGCGGCCTAACGCCTGAGT
>NZ_AVCH01000101.1 GCF_000747075.1 Arenimonas malthae CC-JY-1 | reverse complement strand
CCGCCGCGGCCGCCGTGCTGGCGCTGGCCTTGGTGCTGCCGCGCGAACCCACCCTGCCCGCCGGCGACGACGGCACCGCCGCCACGCTGCCGCCCGCCGGCGCGGCCAACATCGAAGCGCTGATGGCCGAATCCGCCCAGCTCGAAGCCATGCTGGCCACGCTGTCGGACAACGAGCTGGGCTCGGCCAGCGCCCTGCTGCTGAGCCTGGAATTCGAAGACCGCCTGCGCGAACTCGACGCCGCGCTGGCTTCGCCCGAAGCCGACGAAGAACGGCGCGCGGCGCTCTGGCGCCAGCGCGTGGCCGTGCTGCGCGATTACGCCGCCCTGCAGGGCACCGCGCAGTGGGTCGCCGTGCAGGGCGGCCATTACGACGGCGCCCTGGTCGCCACTTTCTGACCCTCCCCCACCGAGGAATCCCGATGAAACTCCGCCTTGTTTCCCTGATGGTCGCCGCCGCGCTGGCGACGGCCGCCCACGGCCAGGCCACCGCGCCCACGGCCACGCCGAAAGCCGACGAAGCCGCCCAGCGCGCCGAACTCGAACGCGCCCGCGCCGAGCTGGCGAAGAGCGCCCGCCGCGTCGCCGAGATCAGCCGCGAGCTCGGCATCAACGACCGCCGCATCGAAGTGCAGCGCCTGCGCGAAACCGCCCACCGCCCCGGCCTGGGCATCGTGATGAGCCCGAACCCCGGCGCGCCCGGCGTACGCATCGCCGCCGTCACGCCCGACGGCCCCGCCGCCCAGGCCGGCCTGCGCAGCGGCGACGTGGTGACCGGCATCGACGGCAAGGCCATTACTGCCCAGGGCGATGGCGCCGTGGAGCAGGCGCGCGGGCTGCTGGGCAACCTGTCGAAGGACCAGAAGGTGCGCGTGGGCTACCGCCGCGAGGGCAAGGCCGCCGAAACCACCGTGACCGCGCGCGACATCAGCCGCGTCATGGTGTTTTCGGGCGATGGCGGCGACTTCCGCTTCGAGTTCGGCGAGGAGCTGGCCAAGGCCGCGGAAATGCGCGAACTGGCGCAACTGCGCGCGCAGCCGCTCATCCACGAAGGCCTGGAGCGCGAGATCGTGCGCATCGCCACCGCGCCCTGCGCGCCGGGCGACGAGGACTGCCGCGCGCCCCTGCTCAGCCAGGCCTTCCGCTGGAACGGCCTGAACCTGGCCTCGGTGGACGCCAAGCTCGGCCGCTACTTCGGCA
>NZ_AVCH01000100.1 GCF_000747075.1 Arenimonas malthae CC-JY-1 | reverse complement strand
ACCGACCGCGGCGTGCTGGTGCTGGGCACCGGCAAGGGCCTGGAGGCGCTGGAGCCGGGTGACGTGATCCAGCGCATCGACGGCGACGCCGTGGCCACGCCGCGCGAGGCCATGTCGGCGCTGCGCGGCCAGGACGTGGGCGACAAGGTGCGCGTCGAGGTGCTGCGCGACCGCAAGACCCGCAGCGTGGAAGTGACCGTGCCCGAGGCGCCGGCGATGCGCTGGTTCGCCCCG
>NZ_AVCH01000099.1 GCF_000747075.1 Arenimonas malthae CC-JY-1 | reverse complement strand
GGCCGGGGCTGGTGGCCGCGTTCGCGCTGGTGTCGCTGCTGGCGCATGGGGTGGCGCAGCGGTTCGGCACCGAACCGCCGGCGCCCGACCGCCTGCCCGCGAACCTGCCGATCATCGGCGACGACGATGACGCCGACGCGCCGGCGCCGATCGAAGCCAGCGACCCGGATGCGCGCCTGTACGCCGCCACCCGCGCCGGCCGCATCGAAGCCGCGCTGGCGGCGCTCGAGGACGGCGCCGACCCCGAGGCCCTGCCCGATGCCGCCGACCGCGACCAGCGCAGCCTGCCCATGCTCGCGGCCCTGCTCGGCGACCTGCGCCTGCTGCGCCAGCTGATCGCCCGCGGCGTCGACCTCAACGCCGAACACGCCGGCCTCACCCCGCTGCTCGCCGCCACCCGCGACAGCTGGCACGGCCGCCCCGAGGCGGTGATGACCCTGCTCGCGAACGGCGCCGACCCGCGCCACGCCGATGCCGAAGGCAACACCGCGCTGCACCACGCCGCGCGCAGCACCGACCCGGGCGTGGCCGCGCTGCTGCTCGACGCCGGCGCCGTGCTCGAAGCGCTCAATGCCGAAGGCTTCAGCCCGCTGGGCGTGGCCTGCGCCTGCGGCAACTGGCGGCTGGCGCGTTTCCTGATCGAACGCGGCGCCAAGCCCGAGCCCAAGGGCGGCCAGCCGGCGCTGCTGGCGGCCGCGGCGGGCGACGACGACCCGGCCGGCGTGCAGCTGCTGCTGCGCCACAAGGCGCGCGTGGATGCCCGCGGCCAGCGCCAGCGCAGCGCCCTGCACGTGGCCTGCGCCGCCGGCCACGTGGAGATCGTCGGTTCCCTGCTCGACGCCGGCGCCGACCGCAACGCCCGCGACGAGGACGGCCTGACGCCGTTGCTCGAGGCCGCCCGCAATGCCCAG
>NZ_AVCH01000098.1 GCF_000747075.1 Arenimonas malthae CC-JY-1 | reverse complement strand
CCGCGGTGCTCGCGCGCCTGGCGCAGTCGCGCCCGGACGTGTCCGCGGTGGATGCGCGCGGCCGCAACGCGCTGGTGCTGGCGGCGGAATCCGACGCCGGCCCCGAGCTTGTGCGCCACCTGATCGCGATGGGCGTGGACCCCGAGCAGCGTGACCAGGACGGCCGCCGCGCCATCGAACACGCGCTCGGCGCCGGCCGCTGGCCGCAGGTGGCCGTGCTCGACCCCACCTATCCGCTGCCGGCCAGCGTGGCCGAGGGCCTGGCCGGCGGGCATTTCGAAAAGAGCCCGCGCGAACTGCTGCGCGAGGCCCTGGTGGCCGACCGCATGGAATCGGCCGACGCCATGCTGCGCCTCGGCGCCGGCCCCGACGCCGCCGGCCTGGCCGCGCTGCTGCTGGAGTTCGCCGGCGAACCGGACCTGCCGCGCTTCGACTGGCTGCTGCGCCACGGCGCCAGCGCCGACACCTGGCTGGACGCCGACGGCACCGTGTTCACCCACCTGCTCGGCCGCGGCGGCCACGCCAGCGCGGCGCTGCAGCGCCTGCTCGAACGCGCCCAGCCGGTGGGCGGCCGCGGTGGTCTGGCGCGTTGGCTGCAGGCCTGCCTGGACGGCGAACACGTCACCCGCGGCCACGAACAGCTGGCGCTGTGCCTGCTCGAGCGCGGCGCCGACGCCTTCGGCGGCGCGCCGTCCGACCC
>NZ_AVCH01000097.1 GCF_000747075.1 Arenimonas malthae CC-JY-1 | reverse complement strand
CTGGCCGCGCTGCGCGCCGAGCTCAGGGCCGGCGACCTGCAGGGCCTGGCCCGCGGCCGCGTGAGCCGCTGGCGCCAGCCCGAGGCGGTGGTGATCGGTGCGCGCCGCCTGGCCACCGCCTACGACGACCCGGCGGCGCTACCCGGCATCGGCACCGCCGGCGACGCGCTGATGGCCATGGACGCCGCCTGTTACCTGCCCGAGGACATCCTCGCCAAAGTCGACCGCGCCAGCATGGCCGTGGCCCTGGAAGTGCGCGCGCCGCTGCTGGACTGGCGCGTGGCGGAGTTCGCGTGGTCGCTGCCGATGGCGATGAAGCAGCGCCGCGGCGAACTGAAGTGGCTGCCGCGCCAGTTGCTCGGGCGTTACCTGCCGCCGGCGCTGGTGCAGCGGCCGAAGACCGGCTTCGGCGCCCCGGTGGGCGACTGGCTGCGCGGACCGCTGCGCGACTGGGCCGAAGCCCAGCTCGACGAATCCCGGCTGCGCGACGAAGGCCACTTCGACCCGGCGCCGATCCGGCGGACCTGGCGCGAGTTCCTCGCCGGCGAACGCAAGTGGCACACCCACCTGTGGGGCGTGCTGATGTTCCAGGCCTGGCGCGAAGGCCTGGACTGAAGGCGCTCAGGGCCCCGGCGTCGGCGCCTCGTACATGCGGTAACCCGCGTCCACCATGCCAAGGCGCTCGTAGGTGCGCTGCGCGGCGGCGTTGTCGCGCTCCACGTACAGGCGCAGGCCGCACACCCGCGGGGTCATTTCGGCGCGCGCGTGCACGTGCCGGTAGAGCGCGGCGTACACGCCCTGGCGGCGGTGTTCCGGCGCAACGTACACGCTCTGGATCCACCACCAGTCGCCGTTGCGCCAGTCGCTCCACTCGTAGGTGAGCATGAGCGTGCCGGCGGCCTCGCCGTGGTGTTCGGCGACCAGGTAGGCGCCGCGGCCGGGCTCGTCGAGCACGGCGCGGATGCCGGCTTCGACGGTCGCCGGGTCGAGCTGCTTGTGCTCGGTTTCCAGGGCCATGGCGCAGGCCCAGTCGCGCAGGCGCGGCACGTCGTCCACCCCGGCGGGGCGGACGACGATGAGCGACTCGGCGGCCTCGCGGCTCATTCCTGCGGCGCCGGGCCGGCCGGCGAGGCGTCGGTGGGCGGCGCGTTGACCAGCTCGATCACGCCGCAGGCGATGCGGCCGCCGGCGTTGCCGGTGGGCTGGGTGGCGTAGTCGTCGGCCTGGGCGTGCACGATCACGGCGCGGCCGACGATGTCGTTCGGGCCGCCGCTGGCGATCTCCAGGCCGGCCAGCACCTGGTCCACCGCGGCGCTACCGTCGGCAGCCACGTCAAGGTTGGGCATGTCGCCGGCGTGGTGCGGGCCGTCGCCGTGTCGGTCGCCGTGCGGCGCGCCGGCCGGGTTGAAGTGGCCGCCGGCGCTGCTGCCGTCGGGCGCGCTGCAGTCGCCGGTTTCATGCACGTGGAAGCCATGCTGGCCGCCCGCCGGCAGGCCGGTGACGGTGCCGTGGATGCGCACGCCGCCGTCGGCGATGTCGAAGGCCAGCTCGCCGGCCACGCCGCTGTCCTGCAGCGGGGCCAGCACGACGCGGGCCGAGGCGGCCAGCTGGGTCATGCCGGCGGCGGCATCGGCGGGCGCGGCTTCG
>NZ_AVCH01000096.1 GCF_000747075.1 Arenimonas malthae CC-JY-1 | reverse complement strand
TTGCCAGGCAGGTCACTTGCTCGCGTTCGTTGGTTTTTGGCGGGCGTCATCGCGCACACACCTCTATGGCTGCCCGCCCCTCGACGCGGCGTCCTGCCCATCGAGGGGCGGCCGCTACGGCATCCTGCCTCCGCTTCATCCATAGAGGTGTGTGCACGCTGCCGCAATCGCGGCGCATCGGCGTTCCGCGGGGACAAGCGCGTGCGCTCGCGCACGGGCTCGCCCGCCGGCTGGCCGCGACGTTCCGACTGCGGCAGCGTGCACAGAGGGGTATGGACGAAGTGGAGGGCAGGATGCCCGGAACGGCGGTGAGTCGATGGACACGGACGTCGTATCGATCGAACCGGCGGCCATACCCCTCTGTGCGCGATGACGCCTGCGAGGCACAACCGCCCGCGAGCCCGTGACCTGCTTGCCGGCCAGGCAAGTCCGTTCAGTGGTTGCGCGAGACCGAGTAGTGGGCCAGGCCGCGCAGGGCGCGCAGCCAGTCGGTGTCGGGCAGGTCGTCGAGGGCGGCTTCGGCCAGGGCGGCGTAGTGGGCGGCGCGCTGCTGGCTGTAGCCGATGCCGCCGGACTGGCCGATGGCCGCCAGCACTTCGGGCATGGCGGTGGCGTCGCCGGTTTCGATGATTTCGCGCAGGCGGGCCCGGCAGGCGTCGTCGGCGTTCGCCATGGCGTGGATCAGGGGCAGGGTGGCCTTGCCCTCGGCCAGGTCGTCGCCCAGGTTCTTGCCCAGGGCCTCGGCGTCGGCTGTGTAGTCGAGCACGTCGTCGGCGATCTGGAAGGCCAGGCCCAGGTTCAGGCCGTAGTCGTGCAGCTTCTGCTGCGTGGCGGCGTCGGCGCCCGCCAGCAGCGCGCCCAGGCGCGTGGCCGCCGCGAACAGCACCGCCGTCTTGCGCTCGATCACGCGCAGGTAGGCCGCCTCGTCGGTGTCCGGGTTGTGCACGTGCAGCAGCTGCAGCACCTCGCCCTCGGCGATGCGGTTGGTGGTGTCGGCCAGCACCTGCATCACCGGCATCGCGTCGAGCTCGACCATCAGCTGGAAGCTGCGCGAGTACAGGAAATCGCCCACCAGCACGCTGGCCGCGTTGCCCCAGAGGGCATTGGCCGTCTTGCGGCCGCGGCGCAGGTCGGATTCGTCCACCACGTCGTCGTGCAGCAGGGTCGAGGTGTGGATGAACTCGATGATCGCCGCCAGCTGGTGCGCCCGCGGGCCGCCGCCGCCCAGGGCGCGGGCCGCCAGCACCACCAGCATCGGCCGCAGGCGTTTGCCGCCGGCGGCGATGATGTGTTCGGAAATCTGGTTGATCAGCAGCACGTCCGAGGCCAGCCGGCCGCGGATCAGGGCGTTGACGGCGGCCATTTCGCCGGCGGCGAGCGCCTGGATGTCGGCGATTCCGGGCAGGGCGGGGGCGGTGGGCTGGGCGGACATGGCCCAATTATAGGGTCCCGCGCGTGGTCGCCGGGGCAAAACCCGACGATCCGGGGGGAGAAGGCCCGACGCCCCGGCGGCCCGGGGCTGGCATAATCCCCCCTTCACAAGGCAACCCCATCGAGAAGGCAGGAACGCCATGGCCCGCGGCATCAACAAAGTGATCCTGGTCGGCAACCTCGGCAACGACCCCGAGACCCGCTACAGCCAGTCAGGTTCGGCCATCACCACCATTTCCGTCGCCACCAGCGAGAGCTGGAAGGACAAGAACGGCGAGCAGCAGGAGCGGACCGAGTGGCACCGGGTCAAGTTCTTCGGCCGCCTGGCGGAGATCGCCGGCGAGTACCTGAAGAAGGGGCGCCAGGTGTACATCGAGGGCTCCCTGCGCACCGAGAAGTACACCGACAAGAACGGCGTCGAGAAGTACAGCACCGACATCATCGCCAACGAGATGCAGATGCTCGGCGGCATGGGCGGCGAAGGCGGCGAGCGCGGCGAGCGCCCGGCGCGCGCCGGCGG
>NZ_AVCH01000095.1 GCF_000747075.1 Arenimonas malthae CC-JY-1 | reverse complement strand
CCACCAGCGCTTCGGCCGCGGCGGCCGGCAGGCCCGACACCTCGCGCAGGCCCAGCCGCAGTGCCGGCTGCCGCGCGTCGTCGCCGGGCCAGGGTTCGAGCGTGTTGTCCCAGTGGCTGTGGCGCACGTCCACCGGCCGCACCGCGATGCCGTGCCGGCGCGCGTCCTGCACCAGCTGGCTGTTGGAATAAAAACCCAGCGGCTGCGAATTCATCAGCGCGCAGGTGAAGGCCGCCGGCTCGTGGCACTTGAGCCAGCAGCTGACGTAGGTGATGAGCGCGAAGCTGGCCGCGTGCGATTCCGGGAAACCGTAGCTGCCGAAGCCGCGGATCTGCTCGAAGATGCGTTCGGCGAATTCGCTGTCGTAGCCGTTCGCGGCCAGGCCGTCGAACAGCCGCTGGCGGAAATGGTCGAGCCCGCCGCGGCGTTTCCAGGCCGCCATGCCGCGCCGAAGCTCGTCGGCCTCGCCGGGCGAAAAGCCGGCCGCGACGATGGCCACCTGCATCACCTGCTCCTGGAACAGCGGCACGCCCAGCGTGCGCCGGAACACTTCCTCCAGCGCCGCCGACGGGTAGGTCACCGGCTCCAGGCCCTGCCGCCGCTGCAGGTAGGGATGCACCATCTTTCCCTGGATGGGGCCCGGCCGGACGATGGCCACCTGCACCACCAGGTCGTAGAAGGTGCGCGGCTTGAGCCGCGGCAGCATGGCCATCTGCGCGCGCGATTCCACCTGGAACACGCCCACGGTGTCGGCCTTTTGGATCATGGCGTAGGTGGCCGGGTCTTCGGCGGGAATGGTGGCCGGCGTCAGGTCGCGGCCGCGGTGCGCGCGCAGCAGGGCCAGGCACTTGCTCACCGCGGTGAGCATGCCCAGCGCCAGGCAGTCCACCTTCAGCAGGCCGAGGGATTCCAGGTCGTCCTTGTCCCATTCGATGATGGTGCGTTCGGGCATGGCGGCGTTCTGCACCGGCACCAGGTGGTGCAGCGGCTGGTCGGAGATGACGAAGCCGCCGACGTGCTGGCTCAGGTGCCGCGGCGCGTCGAGCAGCTGCCGGGTGAGCGCCAGCACGCGGCGCAGCACCGGCGATTCCGGGTCGAAGCCGTGCTCGCGCACGCGTTGCGCCATGTCGGCTTCGCCGTCCCACCAGGCGAAGCAGCGGCTGAGCTGGTCCACCTGGTCCGGCGGCAGGCCCAGGGCCCGCGCCACGTCGCGCACCGCGCTCTTGCCGCGATAGCAGATGACGGTGGCGGCCAGCGCGGCGCGCTCGCGCCCGTACTTGCGGTAGAGGTACTGGATGACCTCCTCGCGCCGCTCATGCTCGAAGTCCACGTCGATGTCCGGCGGTTCGTTGCGCTCCTTCGACAGGAAGCGCCCGAACAGCAGGTTCATCCGGGCCGGGTCCACCTCGGTGATGCCCAGCGCGAAGCACACCGCCGAATTCGCCGCCGACCCGCGGCCCTGGCACAGGATGCCTTGCCCGCGCGCGAACCCCACCACGTCGTGCACGGTGAGGAAGAAGGCCTCGTAGCGCAGCTCGGCGATGAGCGAGAGTTCTTCGTCGATTTGCCGTCGAACCTTCGCAGGCGCGCCTTCGGGCCAGCGCCGCGCCATGCCTTGTTCCGTCAGCCGGCGCAGCCAGCTCGTCGGCGTCTCGCCTTCCGGCACCAGCTCGCGCGGGTAGTGGTATTGCAGCGTGCCCAGGTCGAAGCGGCAGCGCGCGGCGATGCGCAGGCTTTCCTCCAGCAGCGCGTGCGGGTAGATGGCGGCCAGCGCGCGGCGCGTGCGCAGGTGGCGTTCGCCGTTGGGGAACAGGAAGGCGCCGGCTTCGGCGATGGCCAGGCGCTGGCGGGTGGCGGCCAGCACGTCCTGCAGCGCGCGCCGGCCGCGCACGTGCATGTGCACGTCGCCGCTGGCCACGGCGGGAAGGCCCAGCGCCGCGGCCAGGGCCTGCAGCCGCGCCA
>NZ_AVCH01000094.1 GCF_000747075.1 Arenimonas malthae CC-JY-1 | reverse complement strand
CAGGGCCGGCGTGCGCAGCGCGGGTTCTTCGGCGGCCTTGGCCAGCAGCTGCTCGGCGCGCTGCCAGCGGCCCTGGTGCAGCGCTTCCAGGCCGCTCACCAGCCGGCTGCGCGCAAGCTGGTGCGCGTGCCGGCGCCAGGCCCGCAGCGGCAGCCTCAGCAGCCACCACAACACCCACAGGCCGAACCACAGCAGGCCCCAGGCCAGCACGAAATAGGCCAGCGTCGTGGTGTAGGTCAGGCCGCGGAAGCGCACCACCACGTCGCCCAGGTCCTGCGAGAACCAGTGCCAGCCCAGCGCGCCCAGCACCGCCAGCGCCAGCCACCACAGCAGGCTGCGGTAGAGGGTCACGGCGTGGCGTCCCGGCCGCGGCGCAGGTCGCGCAGCTGCTGCAGGGCCGCGCCCTGGTCGGGCAGCGCCGGCGCCAGCGGCTGCTTGGCCAGCGCGGCCAGGCGTTCGCGGCGTTCGCGCAGCAGCGCGTCGTCGGCGTACAGGCGCTGCAGCCACTGGTCGATGCGCTGCAGGCTGGCGCGGAACGCAGTGTCGTCGCGGCGTTCGAGGGCCGTGCGGGCGAGCGCCAGTTCCAGCGCCAGCGTGGCTTCGCCGGTGGCGCGGTCGGCCGGCGAGATCAGGTCCTGGCTGCTGCTCGGGCGCACCTGCACAATGGCGTCGAGCAGGCGCTGCCAGCGCGAACCGCTGTCGCCCGCCGCCGGCGGCGTGCCGGGCGCACGGCTGGACAGGCGCGGCAGCGTGGCCTCGAGCGCGTCGAGTTCGCCGGCGGCCTGGTCGCGCGGGTCGTCGGGCAGGGCGCGCAGCGCGGCCAGTTCCTGGCCCAGGGTCTGGCGCACGTTGATGTACTGCGGGTCGGTCAGCGGGGCCAGGGCCTGCAGCGCCAGCTGGCTGGCGCGGATGGCGCCCGCGGTATCGCCGGCGATGGCCAGGCGCGCCTGGGCCAGGCCGAGCAGCAGCTCCACTTCGTCCAGGCGCAGCGATTCGCTGCCCTCGGCGGCCTGCGCCGACAGTTCGCGCAGGTTGTCCTCGAGGATGGCGGCGCGCTGGCTGACGCCCAGCACTTCCTCGCGCAGCAGGCCGGTGCGGGCATGGGTGTCGGTCAGGCGCTGTTCGATGCCCTGCTGGTTGCGGCGCAGGCCGGAGAGGGCCAGTTCGGCGTCGAGCAGGCGGGCGTCGAGTGCCTCCGGGCTAAGGTCGGGGCCGCTTTCGTCGGCGGGCGCGAACCGCTGCCAGGCCCACCAACCGCCCGCGCCGAGCGCCACGACGACGATGGCGGCCAGCAGCCACGACAGCAGCCCGGCGCGCGGCCGGGACGACGGGGAATCGGGGGAGGGATCGAGCTCAGTGTCCACGGCGGGGGTTAACGCAGGAACCTGTCTCATCCTACCGGAAGCGCCCCCGGGCCACATCGGCGGCGAGCGCGTCGAGCAGCGTGCCGGGCGCCGCGCCCGGCGCCGGCACGATGGCCTGGAACCCCAGGGACGCGAGTTGCACGGCCAGGCGCGGGCTGCTGGCCACCGCCGGCCGCTGGCGCAGTGCGTCGCGGGCCGGCGCATCGAGCACCGCCCATAGGCCGTCGAAAGCCTCGCTGCTGGTCACCAGCAGGGCCGAAGCCGGCGGCAGCGGCGCCAGCGCCGCCAACTGCGCGGCGCGCGGCCGGATGGCTTCGCGGTGGTAGACGTCGGCGCGGTGGATCTCGGCGCCGCGGGCGGCCAGCGTTTCGGGGATCAGCCCGCGGCCGCCCGGGGCGGTCACCAGCCCCACGCGCGACAGCGGTGCCTGCAGCTGCGGCAGCGCCAGCAGGGATTCGGAATCGGACCCGCCGCGCGGCGTGATGGCTCCCGGCACGCCGGCGCGGGCCAGGGCGCGGGCGCTGCCTTCGCCCAGCGTGAACCACTGCTGCCCCGGCGCCACGCGCAGCGTGGCCTGGCGCGCGGCGAACACTACCGCCGCCGGGCTGGTCACCACCACCACCGGGCAGG
>NZ_AVCH01000093.1 GCF_000747075.1 Arenimonas malthae CC-JY-1 | reverse complement strand
GCCGGCCCCCGAGCCCGAACCGCAGCCGGTCGTGGCCGCGGCGCCGCCGGCCGACCCGCGCCTGGCCGATTACCTGCGCCCCGGCGCCCTGCCGGGCCCGGTGAAGCTGCAGCTGCCCGACGCGCCGTTGCTGGTGCTCGACCCCGGCAAGCAGGCCTACCTCGGCGGCGCAGCGCTCAAGCCGCTGCTGCCCTACTGCACCGCCATCGTGCACCCGGCCGATTTCACCCCCGTGGACCCGGCCGAACTGCCGGCGCTCGCCACCCAGCTCGGCGGCAGCCACCCCTTCTCGCGCCTGGCCTGGATCTGCGCGCTCGGCGGCGGCAACGGCAGCCTGGCCGCGGGCTACAACCCGAACGACCGCTACAAGCTGCTCAAGTGGCCGCAGACCGAGCGCGAGTTCCCGCGCCACTTCCGCATCGCCACCGTGATGATGAAGGGCCCGGCCCTGCTCACCGAGATCGCCGAACTCAGCGGCGCCGAGCTGGCCGAGGTCATCGACTTCGTCAACGCCAGCCTCGCCGTCGGCGTGGCCGAGCCGGACGTGGCCGTGGTGGCCGCGCCGGACGCCGCCAAGGGCGGCCTGCTGGGGCGTTTCCGGCGCTAGGCCGCGTGTGGACCGGCTGAACGCCGGTCCGCTTCGCCTTGCCCCCACCCGTGGGGTGCCGGACAATTGGGTCCTGCCCCCACGCACGATTTCCGAATGGACTCACAGCGCTATCCGCGCCTCTCCCGCATTGCCGTCCCGGCCGACCTGCGCCAGTTCCCCGAAGCGGAACTGCCCGCCATCGCCGACGAGCTGCGTGCCTACCTGATCGAGGCGGTCAGCCAGTCGGGCGGCCACTTCGGCGCCGGCCTGGGCGTGATCGAACTCACGGTGGCCCTGCACTACCTGTATGAAACGCCGGAAGACCGCCTGGTCTGGGACGTGGGCCACCAGTGCTACCCGCACAAGATCCTCACAGGCCGCCGCGACACCATCCACACGGTGAAGCAGAAGGACGGCGTGGCGCCCTTCCCCAAGCGCGACGAAAGCGAATACGACACCTTCGGCGTCGGCCACAGCTCCACCTCCATCTCCGCCGCGCTGGGCATGGCCATCGCCGCCCAGGCGAAGGGCGACGACCGCAAGGTGGTGGCCGTGATCGGCGACGGCGCGATGACCGCCGGCATGGCCTTCGAGGCCCTCAACCACGCCGGCGGCATGGAGCCCGAACCGAACCTGCTGGTCATCCTCAACGACAACCGGATGTCCATCTCCGAAAACGTCGGCGGCCTGACCAAGATGCTCGGCCGCATCTCCGGCAGCAAGACGCTCAACGCCCTGCGCGAAGGCGGCAAGAAGCTGCTGGGCGACAAGAACCGCCCCGCCGCGAAGTTCGTGCGCCGCTGGGAAGAACACTGGAAGGGCATGTTCGTGCCCTCCACCCTGTTCGAGGAAATGGGCTTCCACTACACCGGCCCCATCGACGGCCACGACGTGCCGGCCCTGGTGGCCACCCTGCGCACCCTGCGCGGCCTGAAGGGCCCGCAGCTGCTGCACGTGATCACCACCAAGGGCAAGGGTTACGAGCGGGCCGAAGGCGACCAGATCGAATACCACGCGGTCGGTCCCTTCGACCCCAGCGTGGGCGTGGTGAAGAAGCCCGGCCCGGCCAAGCCCACCTACACCCAGGTGTTCGGCGACTGGCTGTGCGACATGGCCGCCGCCGACCCGCTGCTGATGGGCATCACCCCGGCCATGCGCGAAGGCTCGGGCCTGGTGCGCTTCAGCAAGGAATTCCCGGAGCGCTACTTCGACGTCGCCATCGCCGAGCAGCACGCGGTGACGCTGGCCGCGGGCATGGCCTGCGAAGGCGCCAAGCCGGTCGTCGCCATCTACTCGACCTTCCTGCAGCGCGGTTACGACCAGCTGGTGCACGACGTGGCGCTGCAGCAGCTGGACGTGCTGTTCGCGATCGACCGCGGCGGCGTGGTCGGCCCCGACGGCGCCACCCACGCCGGCAGCTTCGACCTCAGTTTCCTGCGCTGCGTGCCCGACATGGTGGTGATGGCGCCGGCCGACGAAAACGAATGCCGCCGGATGCTCAGCACCGGCTACCGCCACCCCGGCCCCGCCGCCGTGCGCTACCCGCGCGGCACCGGCCCGGGCGTCGCCGTGCAGCCTTCGCTCGACGTGCTGCCGATCGGCAAGGCCGAACTGCGCCAGCGCGGCGGCCGCATCGCCCTGCTCGCCTTCGGCGCGGTGCTGCCGGCGGCCGAGAAGGTCGCCGCGGAGCTCGGCCTGACGGTGGTGAACATGCGCTTCGTGAAGCCGCTCGACCGCGCGCTGCTGGTCGAGCTGGCGAAGACGCACGAGGGCTTCGTCACGCTCGAGGACAACGTGGTCATGGGCGGCGCCGGCAGCGGCGTGGCCGAGCTGCTGGCCGCCGAGGGCGTGGTGCTGCCGATGCTGCACCTGGGCCTGCCCGACGCCTGGCAGGAACACGCCAGCCGCGAACAGCTGCTCGCCGAGGCGGGCCTGGACGCCGACGGCATCCGCCGCGCCGTGCTGGCGCGCTGGCCGGCCCTGGCCGGCGGCCCGTCCCGCGCCGTCGGGGGCTGATCCGGGCGCGCCTTCCGGCGCGCCGCCGCTTTGTTAGAGTGGGCCACCCCCCGGTTGCCGGAGTGAGTGCCCATGTGCCTTGCCCGCGTCGTTCCCGCCCTGGTCCTGGGCGTGTTGCTGTCGGCCTGCGGGGGCGAACCCGCCCCCGGCGACACCGCCGCCCCGGAAACGGCCGCCTCGCCGGCCGCCCCCGCGAATCCCCCCGCCGACGCGCCGCCCGACGACGCCGACGAACCTGCGGCACGCCAGGACGACGGCTTCGCCGAAGCCGACGCCCTGCCCACCGAAGGCGCCGCCGACCTCGACGACATCGCCGACCTGCCCTTCGGCCAGGCCATCGCCGACGCGGCGCGCGCCGCCGGCGAGGAGGAATTCAGCCCCGACAGCCCGCCGCAGGCGGTGGGCCCCGCCCCCGCCGACCCGCAGGCCGAACTGGCCGACGCCAGCGCCGAACTCGAGGCGCAGAAGGCGCGCATGGCCGAGGTGATGGCCGCGATGCAGGCCCTGGCCGCCGCCGGCAACGACCCGGAAAAACGCGCGGCCGCGATGGAGCGCGTGAAGGCTTCGCAGCGCGCCGTGCGCGACGCCCGACTGCAGGCCGACTCCGACCGGCGCGCGGCGAAGCTCGAAAACCTGCCCGAGCAGTGGAAGCAGACCTACCGCACCGAACGCGACGGCCCCGAGGCCGACCTGCTGGTGCAGGTGGGCGACATCGACAACCTGGGCTTCGGCTGGCCGAACGGCTTCGACCCGTTCACCGGCAAGTCCACGCCGGTGCACCGTTTCCCCTACCTGCCCGAGGCCGACGACCCGCCGGGCACCGACCGCATCATGGTGGTCAGCGGCTACGCCGGTGGCGATGGCGCGCACCGCGACGGTTACACCTACGAAACCCAGCGGCCGGGCAACCAGCCGCAGCCGCTCACCTTCGAGTTCGACGCCAGCGGCATCGAGGTGAAAGCGGTGGCGCTGCAGCTGTTCGTCGACGACTTCCAATCGAAGCGCATGGGCAGCCGCTTCCGCGCCTGGCTCGACGGCACCGAGGTGGGCGACCTGGCGGTGACGCTGAACGCGCTCGACCAGACCGGCCCGATCGGCAAGCTGCTCACCCTGCAGCTGCTGCCCGAGTACCTGGACCTGGTGCGCGACGGAAAGCTGGTGGTGCGCATCGACGACCCCGACAACGACGCCGGCGACGGCTACGCCTTCGACTTCGCGCGCCTGCTCATCAACCCCAAGGGCTACAAGTACACCGGCACCGTGCGCGGCATCGCCGTGGACACCGAAGGCGGTCGGCCGCTGGCGGGCGTGCTGGTCTCGGCCTCGAACGTGCGCCAGGCGCAGACCGACGCGCAGGGCAAGTTCACGCTCGAGGACGTGCCCGCCGGCCTGGTGGTGACCACCGGCAGCAAGCCCGGCTACACGCCCGACAGCGAAGCCGAGGATCTCATCGCCGGCGAGGCGCTCGACCTGGTCCTGGAGCTGGCGCCGCTCAAGACCGACAGCGGCTCGCTGGCCGAGCAGCTCGAGCGCGAACGCAAGGTGGACCTGTACGGCATCTACTTCGATACCGCCAAGGCCACGCTCAGGCCGGAATCGGAGGCCACGCTCCAGCAGGTGCTGGGCGTACTGGAAGCCGACCCGCCGCTGCGCCTGGTCATCGCCGGCCACACCGACAGCGAAGGCGGCGACGCCTACAACCAGTCGCTGTCCGAACGCCGCGCGGCGGCGGTGGTGGCCTGGCTCACCGGCAAGGGCATCGCCGCGGAGCGGCTGTCTTCCGAGGGCCTGGGCGAATCGCGGCCGGTGGCCGACAACGCCAGCGAAGCCGGGCGCGCGCTCAACCGCCGCGTCGAGGTGCGGCTGGCGGACTGATCAGCCCAGCCACTGGCCCAGCGTGACGCGCTCGCGGCGCTCCAGGTCGCGGGCGCTGGCCACGTGCGCGAAGCCCTGGGCCTGGAACAGCGAACGCACCGCGGCGCCTTGCTCGTGCCCGTGTTCGACCAGCAGCCAGCCCCCGGGCAGCAGGTGGTTGGGCGCGCCCGCGGCGATGATGCGGATCGCGTCCAGCCCGTCCGGCCCCGAAGCCAGCGCCGAGCGCGGTTCGTAGCGCAGGTCGCCCTGCTGCAGGTGCGGGTCGTCGTCGGCGATGTAGGGCGGGTTCGAGACGATCATGCGGTACACGTCGCCGGCGACCGGCTCGAACCAGTCGCCCTGCAGCAGGCGCAGCGGCAGGCCGGCGTCGGCGGCGTTGGCGCGCGCCACGTCGAGCGCCGCGGCGCTGACGTCCACCGCGCTCACGTCCACCAGCGGCCGTTCGCTGGCGATGGCCAGGGCCACCGCGCCGGTGCCGGTGCCGAGGTCGAGCACCTGGCCCATTTCATCCACCGGCAGGCGTTCGAGCGCGAGTTCCACCAGCAGCTCGGTTTCCGGGCGCGGGATGAGCGTGTCGCGGGTGACCGCCAGCTCCAGCGACCAGAAGCCGCGGTGGCCGGTGATCTGCGCCACCGGTTCGCCGCCCTCGCGCCGGCGCAGCAGGGCGTCGAAGGCGCGCGCCTCGCCGGGGTCGAGCACGTCGCCCGAATGCGCGTAGAACCAGCTGCGCGGCCGCTGCAGCGCGTGCGCCAGCAGCAGTTCGGCCTCCAGCCGCGCCTCGTCGCCGGGCAGGCGCGCGGCGGCGTCGCGGATGGCGTTGGCGAGGGTCGTCACCGTCAGCCGGCCAGCAACTGCCAGCCCTGCACGAAGCAGGCCAGCAGGAAACCGCCGAGGAAGAACAGGTAGGACAACCGCAGGTAGCGGTACTTGTGGTGCGCCAGGTACCAGCCCAGGGCGTAGGTGTCGCGCGCCATGGTTTCGTACACCGAACCGTCGGACTTGAGCGCGCCGGCGATCTCGGTGAGGAAACGTTCGCGTGGCAGCTCGGCGAAGTGGCCGAAGAACATCAGGTTGAACTGCGGCGGGATCTGCCCGTCCTTGAGCTTTAGCGGCCGGTACTTGGGCAGCACCGCCAGCACGGCCAGCAGCAGCGCCAGCATGGTGAAGGCCGCCAGCGTGATCGAGGCGTTGCGCAGCATCGGGTCGCTGATGCGCCCCAGCACCAGCGTCAGCGTGATCGAGGACATGGTGATGATGATGTTGGCCTTGGTGTCGGCCATCGTCGACAGCGACACGTGGTGCTGCTGCATCGTGCGCAGCAGGCAGTCGCCGGTGTTGCGTTCGGGGATGGCCGCGAACAGGCGATCGATGTCGCTGGCGGCACCGGGTTCGACAGGGGGCATGGCGCGGTCCTCCGGGGGCCGCGCCATGATAGCGCGCCGGCCCGGGGGCCGGCTCCGGGGCCGGGGCTCAGGCCGCCGCGACCGCCGCGGTGGCCGCGGGGGCCGGCGCGGCGTGGCGGATCAGGTAGTCGAAGGCGGCGAGGCTGGCGGTGGCGCCGGCGCCCATCGCGATGACGATCTGCTTGTAGGGAACGGTGGTGGCGTCGCCGGCGGCGAACACGCCCGGCACCGAGGTGCGGCCGTGCGCGTCCACCACGATCTCGCCGCGCGGGCTCAGTTCCAGCGTGTCCTTGAGCCACTCGGTGTTCGGCAGCAGGCCGATCTGCACGAAGATGCCCTCCAGCGCGAGCTGGCGCACTTCGCCGCTGGCGCGGTCGCGCAGGGCCAGGCCGGTCACCTTGCGGCCGTCGCCCAGCACCTCGGTGGTCTGGCCGTTGAGCACGATGTCCACGTTCGGCAGGCTGCGCAGCTTGCGCTGCAGCACTTCGTCGGCGCGCAGCTTCACGTCGAACTCCACCAGGGTGACGTGGGCCACCACGCCGGCCAGGTCGATCGCCGCCTCGACGCCGGAGTTGCCGCCGCCGATCACCGCCACGCGCTTGCCCTTGAACAGCGGGCCGTCGCAGTGCGGGCAGTAGGCCACGCCCTTGTTGCGGTACTCGTCCTCGCCGGGCACGCCCATCTGCCGCCAGCGCGCGCCGGTGGACAGGATGACGCTGCGCGAGAACAGGCTGGCGCCGTTGGCCAGCTTCACCTCGACCAGGCCGCCCGGCTCGGCGGCCGGCACCAGCGCCTCGGCGCGCTGCAGGTTCATCACGTCCACCTCGTTGGCGCGCACGTTGGCTTCCAGCGCCGAGGCCAGCTTCGGGCCCTCGGTGTGCTCGACCGAGATCAGGTTCTCGATGCCCATCGTGTCGAGCACCTGGCCGCCGAAACGCTCGGCCGCCACGCCGGTGCGGATGCCCTTGCGCGCGGCGTAGACGGCCGCGGCCGCGCCGGCGGGGCCGCCGCCGACCACCAGCACGTCGTAAGGCGCCTTGGCGCGGATCTTGTCGGCTTCGCGCGCGGCGGAGTTGGTGTCGAGCTTGGCGACGATCTGCGCCAGGTCCACCCGGCCCTGCTCGAACACCTGGCCGTTGAGGAACACCGTCGGCACCGCCATCACCTCGCGGCGCCCGACCTCGTCCTGGAACAGCGCGCCGTCGATGGCCACGTGACGGATGCGCGGGTTCACCACCGCCATCAGGTTCAGCGCCTGCACCACGTCCGGGCAGTTCTGGCACGAGAGCGAGAAATAGGTTTCGAACTCGTAATCGCCCTCGAGCGCGGCGACCTGCGCCAGCAGCTCCTGCGATTCCTTCGACGGGTGGCCGCCCACCTGCAGCAGGGCCAGCACCAGCGAGGTGAACTCGTGGCCCATCGGCAAACCGGCGAAACGCACCTGCACCGGCGTGCCGGTGCGCACGATGGCGAACGAGGGCTTGCGGGCGTCGTCGCCGTCCAGGCGCAGGCTGATCTTGTCCGAGAGCGCGGCGATGTCGGCCAGCAGCGCCTGCAGCTCCCGCGACTTCTCGCCGCCGTCGAGCGAGGCGACCAGTTCGATCGGCATCACCAGCTTCTGCAGGTAGGCGCCGAGCTGGGTCTTGAGGGTTTCGTCAAGCATGGCATGGCTCCGGGAAGGGAAAGGGGAAGGAAACTTGCGGTTGCGGCCCCGCGGGGGCGGCAGGCGAAAGGTTCCGGGCGCGCTTGTGGAAACGCCCGGGCGGTGGGGCCGCCCGGGCGTCGGAAACACCGCGGGCCTGCTTAGATCTTGCCGACCAGGTCCAGCGACGGCGCCAGGGTCTTCTCGCCTTCCTTCCACTTGGCCGGGCAGACCTGGTTCGGGTTGGCGGCGACGAACTGCGCGGCCTTGAGCTTGCGCAGGGTCTCGCTCATGTCGCGGGCGATGGCGTTGTCATGGACTTCCATGGTCTTGATCACGCCGTTCGGGTTGATCACGAAGGTGCCGCGCAGGGCCAGGCCCTCTTCCTCGATGTGCACGCCGAAGGCGCGGGTCAGGGCGTGGGTCGGGTCGCCGACCAGCGGGAACTTCGCCTTGCCCACGGCCGGCGAGGTCTCGTGCCAGACCTTGTGCGAGAAGTGCGTGTCGGTGGTGACGATGTAGATCTCGGCGCCGGCGGCCTGGAACTCGGGGTAGTTCGCGGCGGCGTCCTCGACCTCGGTCGGGCAGTTGAAGGTGAAGGCGGCCGGCATGAAGACGACCACCGACCACTTGCCCTTCAGGGAGGCATCGGTCACTTCGACGAACTTGCCGTTGTGGAAGGCCTGGGCCTTGAACGGCTTGATTTCGGTGTTGATGAGGGACATTTGAAGCTCCGGTTGTGGTGGGGAGGGTGAATCGAAGTTGGGATAATGTTAGGCAGAACCTATCGCCGTGTGAAATCGTTTTGCTCAATCATGGCGATAGCCCCAGCCTATTGAATTCTGCGCTGCGTATTGCGTTCGACTATTCCATAGGCTATAGCCATCGCCATGAACCTTCGCGACCTGCGTTACCTGGTGGCCCTGGCCGACCTGCGGCACTTCGGCCGGGCGGCCGAGGCCTGCCATGTCAGCCAGCCGACGCTGTCCACCCAGATCCGCAAGCTCGAGGAGGAGCTGGGCGTGTCGCTGGTGGAGCGCGCGCCCCGGCACGTGATGCTCACGCCGGCCGGCCAGGACATCGCCCTGCGCGCCCGGCGCGTGCTGGCCGAGGTGGAGCAGATGCGCGAAACCGCCCGCCGCACCGCCGACCCCGAGGCCGGCAGCGTGCGCCTGGGCCTGTTCCCCACCCTGGGCCCCTACCTGCTGCCGCACGTGGTGCCGCGCATACGCCGGCGTTTCCCGCGGCTGGAGCTGCTGCTGGTCGAGGAAAAGACCGAAACCATCCTGCACATGCTGCGCGACGGCAAGCTCGACGCCGCCGTGCTGGCGCTGCCGCTGCACGAGGACTGGACCGAGAGCGAGTTCCTGTTCGAGGAACCCTTCCTGCTCGCCGTGCCCGAAGGCCACCCGCTGTCGGGCCGGCACGACCTGACCCTGGCCGACCTGGGCGACCAGCACCTGCTGCTGCTTGAGGAAGGCCACTGCCTGCGCGACCAGGCCCTGGAAGTCTGCGGCCTGGCCGGCGCCGGCGAGAAGGAAGGCTTCCGGGCCACCAGCCTGGAAACCCTGCGGCAGATGGTGGCCGCCGGGGTCGGCGTCACCCTGCTGCCGGTGCTGGCGGTGAAGCCGCCGGTGCCGCCCTCGGCGAACCTGCGCCTGCTGCCCTTCCGCAACCCGCCGCCGAGCCGGCGCCTGGCCCTGGTGTGGCGCAAGAGTTCGGCCATGGCCGCCTTCCTGCACGACCTGGCCGGCGAATTGCGCGACCTGCCGCACGACCTGCTGGCCCTGCCGGACACCGGTGCCGACGCCCCCGCGCCCCGGGCCGCCAGGCCACGCGCCAAGGCTTGAAGCCCCGTCCGCCGCGGGCTAAGGTGGTCGCCACAACCTGTTGATCCCCGGGCGGCTCGCCAAGCGTGCCGCCCGTTCACTTTTTTGGAGTCCGCCGTGTCCCTGCCGCCGCCGATCACCGTGTCCAGCCGCGACCTCGCCCGCCTCGAGGCCCTGCTCGATTCCCCGGCCCTGCGCCACCTGCCCGCCGCCGAGGCCCTGGCCGCCGAGCTCGAGCGCGCCACCGTGGTGGAGCCCGCCGACATGCCGGCCGACGTGGTCACCATGAACTCCACCGTCACCTGCGTGGACGAACTGAGCGGCGAAACCCACCGCATCACCCTGGTCTATCCACACGACGCCGACGTGCTGCAGCAGAAAGTGTCGGTGCTGGCCCCGGTCGGCAGCGCCCTGCTGGGCCTGTCGGTCGGCCAGTCCATCGACTGGACCGCGCCGGGTGGCCGCCCCCTGCGCGTTCGCGTCACCGGCATCAGCTACCAGCCCGAGGCCGCGGGCCACCCGCAGCGCTAAGCTGGCCGGGCCCGCGCCACACGAGGAAGACACCGCCATGGCACTGAAAGGCTCCCGCACCGAAGCCAACCTCAAGGCCGCCTTCTCCAGCGAGGCGCAGGCCAACCGCCGCTACCTGTACTTCGCGCAGAAGGCCGACATCGAGGGCCTGGCCGACATCGCCGCGGTGTTCCGCTCCACCGCCGAGGGCGAAACCGGCCACGCCCTGGGCCACCTCGAATACCTCGAGGCCTGCGGCGACCCCGCCACCGGCCTGCCCATCGGCGACACCGCCAGCAACCTGCGCTCGGCCATCGCCGGCGAGACGCACGAATACGCCGACCTCTACCCGGGCATGGCCAAGGCCGCGCGCGACGAGGGCTTCGACGAGATCGCCGACTGGTTCGAAACCCTGGCCAAGGCCGAACGCTCGCACGCCAACCGTTTCCAGAAAGCCCTGGACGAGCTGGCGGCCTGAGCCGCGGCCCGGTCGCCGGCGATGCGCGACGACACCTTCCCGGCCCGGCGCGACGCACTGCGCGCCCGCCGCCACCTGGCGCTGGTGCACTCGGACGATTCAACCAGGATTCGCAGGATGGAAAAACTCACGCGCGCCGACCTGTTCACGCTCGAGGCCTACGCCGAGGCCCGCGACGGCTTCCGCGCGCGGGTCATCTCGCACAAGCAGGCGCGGCGCGTGCCGCTGGGGGCGAACATCAACCTGCTGTTCGAAGACCGGCTGACGGTGCAGTACCAGGTGCAGGAAATGCTGCGCATCGAGCGCATCTTCGAGGCCGGCGCCATCCAGGACGAACTCGACGCCTACAACCCGCTGGTGCCCGACGGCGCCAACCTCAAGGCGACGATGCTGATCGAATTCCCCGACCCGGAAGAACGCAAGCGCGAACTGGCGCGCCTGGGCGGCATCGAACACCGGGTGTATGCGCAGGTGCAGGGCCAGGGCCGCGTGCCGGCGATCGCCGACGAGGACCTCGAGCGCAGCGAAGGCGGCAAGTCGGCGGCGGTGCATTTCCTGCGTTTCGAATTCGCGCCGGCGGCGATCATGGCGCTGCGCGCCGGCGCCGCGCTGGCCTTCGGCATCGACGACGCGCGCCTACCGCTCGAACTGGCCGTGCCCGAAGCCACCCGCCTGGCCCTCCTGGCCGATTTCGCCTGAAGCTGCCGCCGGGCCTGTTCGCCGCGCCGGGCGCCGGCTAGGCTCGTCGCATGAACCGCTGGACCTGGCTGCTGATCGCCGGCGCGCTGGCCGCCCTGCTCTGGGCGGCGGGCAGGCACCCGCCTGTCGAAACGCCCCTTGCCTCGTCCGGGCAGGCGTTCGACTGCCGCCTGCCCGGCCCGCTGCCGGCGTCCGAAACCGAGGAGCCGCTGCAGGGACCGGTGCCCGAGGGCGTGGGTGAATTCCGGCTCGGCGCCTACCGCGTCCGGCCGCTGGCCGGCTTCAGCCTGCAGGCGCGCGTGCTGGGCCGCGAGGACTACCGCTTCGACCGCGGCGCCGAACTCGCGCCCACCGACCTGGCCCTGGGCTGGGGCCGCATGGCCGATCCGGCGCACTATTCGCGCCTGGACATCTGGCAATCGAACCGCTGGTACCGCTACCGCTGGGGCGGCGACGGCCCGCCGCTGCCGGAGCAGGAAATCGCCCGCTCCAGCGCCAACATGCACCTGGTGCCGGGCAATGGCGCGGTGGCGTCGGCGCTGTCGCGGGTCGAACCCGACCAGCTCGTGCGCCTGCGCGGCTGGCTGGTGGAGGTGCGCGGCGAGGACGGCAGCGTGTGGCGTAGTTCGCTCAGCCGCAACGACACCGGCGACGGCGCCTGCGAGCTGATCTACGTTTGCGAGCTGTCCGCCGAGTGAGTCAGTAGCGCAGCGTCGCCAGCAGCGGCGATTCCCGCCGCCAGCGCGCCCGGCCGCCCAGCGCGGTGAGCTCCAGCAGCACCGCGGCGCCGGCCAGCGTGGCGCCCAGGCCTTCCACCAGTTCGGCGGCCGCGGCCAGGGTGCCGCCGGTGGCCAGCACGTCGTCCACGATCAGCACGCGCGCGCCGCCGGGCAAGGCGTCGGATTGCGCCTGCAGGCGGTCGTGGCCGTATTCGAGCGCGTAGCTCACTTCGTGCACGACGCCCGGCAGCTTGCCCGGCTTGCGCAGCGGCACGAAGCCGATGCCCAGCTCGCGCGCCACCGCCGCGCCCAGGATGAAGCCGCGCGCCTCGATGCCGGCGGCCGCGTGCAGCCCGGCCCCGCGCCAGGGCGCGGCCATGGCCGCCACCGCGGAACCGAAGGCGGCGCCGTCGGCCAGCAGCGGGCTGAAGTCCTTGAAATGGACGCCAGGCTTCGGGAAATCGGGGATGTCGCGGATCAGGCGGGCGAAGTCCATGCCCTCAGGCCTCGTCGGCGCCGACGCGTTCGGTTTCGGCCAACCCGGCGGCCACCCATTCGCGCATCGCCGGCAGGGCGTAGATGGCGTCGACGTAGGCCCGTGCCGTGGCATCCATCGGCACGCCGTAGCCGCGGAAGCGCACGCAGACCGGCGCGAACATGGCGTCGGCGATGCCGAAGTCGCCGAACAGGTAGTCGCCCTGCCCGGCCGCGGCGCCGCGCAGTTCGCGCCACAGCGCCTGCACGCGGTCGATGTCGCGCTGGGCGGCGGCGTCCCAGTGGCGTTCGCGCGGCACGCGGCGCACGTTCATGGGCAGCTGGCCGCGCAGCGCGCCGAAGCCCGAATGCATTTCCGCCGCCGCGCAGCGCGCCACCGCGCGCCGGGCCAGGTCTGCCGGCCAGCCGCGGCCGCCGAGCCAGCGCTCGTTGGCGTATTCGCAGATCGCCAGCGAATCCCACACCGCCAGTTCGCCGTCGCGCAGCGCCGGCACGCGGCCGGTGGGCGACCACTGCCAGACCTTCTCGTGGAACTCCGGGGTGTCCAGCGGCAGCCGGACCTCGTCGAAGGGCACGCCGAAATGGCGCAGCAGCAGCCAGGGCCGCAGCGACCAGGAGGAGTAGTTCTTGTTGCCGATGACCAGGGTGGTTGCCATGTGCCTCGCTCAGCTGAAGATCTGGTTGCCGCCGTTCTTGGACGCCACCCGCGCAGCATTGGCGGCGCGTTCCACCAGGCCGGGCACGTTGCGCTCGTCCGGGCCGGCCTGGGCGATGCCGACGCTGATCGACAGCATCGGCGCGATGCGCGGGTCCACCACCATGTGCGACACGGCCTCGCGCAGGCGGTCGGCGTATTCACGCGCCTGCAGCAGCTTCTTGCCCGGGGCCAGCACCATGAAGCCCTCCGGGCCGCTGCGGCCGATCAGGTCGCCGTGGCTCATTTCCTCGCGCAGCATCGTGGCCACCGGCCGCATCGCCGCCACCGCCGCCACTTCGCCGCCGGCTTCGCGCAGCGAGGGTAGCTGGTCGACGACGACGTAGAGCAGGCAGAACGGCGTCTGCTTCAGGCGCGCGATGTCCATCAGCTGCTGCAGGCGTTCGCGCAGCGGTTCCTCGCGGAACACGCCGGTGCCCGGGTCGGTTTCGGCCTGACGCTGGGCGCTGACCGTACCCGAGGCTTCCTCGCCGGCCACCACGGCCACGGCGGCGAATTCGGCGCACAGCGCCAGCTCGGAATCGCTGTAGATCACGCCGTCCGGGCGTTCCACCAGCAGCGCGCCCCAGCCGGGCTTGGGGATGGGCAGCGGGATCACCGCCAGCTGCACCTTCTCCAGCGGGCCCTCGGGGCCGTCGAAATCCATGCCCACCTGCTGCGGCGCCTTGAGCTTGCTCAGGTTGCGCAGCAGCGTGGTGCGGTCGCGCAGCAGGTCGCGGTAACGCGGTTCGGCCGCCTTGGGTTCGACCTGCAGCAATTCCTCGCCGTCGGCATGCTCACCCACCACCGCCGACGAATCCTGCGGCAGCACCGCCTTCAGGCCGTCGAGCAGGCGCCGGTAGGCGATCCAGGACACGTCGTCGTCGTCGGCGTGCTCGAGGCCGTGCTGCAGGCTCTTGATGAGCTTCTCGCGCGCGGCCGTGATCTTCTCCTCGGTGCTGGGCTCCGGCGGCGTGGCGCGGCGCCGGATGGCCCAGCGCTGCAGGCGCGCGCGGGCCCAGGGCAGGCCCAGGTACTGCGCCATCAGCGCCGCCAGCAGCAGCTGCCAGCCGTGCAGCGTCCACCAGTTCGCCGCCAGCACCTGGTGGTCGGCCAGCACGCGCACCAGCACCGCGCCGCCCATCGCCAGCAGAGTGAGCAGCGGCGCCCAGCGCGTGCTGCGCGAATCGAGCACCAGCATGAACAGGCAGGCGACCAGGGCCACCGGATAGCTGAACCAGGCGACCCACTGCAGCGTGGTAGCCGTGGCCGCCGGCAGCGTGAGCGCGAACAGCGCGCCGGCCACCAGCACCCAGCCCAGGCCGCGCATCCAGCCCACCAGCTGCGGCGCCGACTTGGACAGGCCGCTGTAGTGGCGCGTGGCCAGCACCACCGGGCCGGCGCCGAGCAGGAACAGCGCCTGCGGCACGATCGCGCCAAGGCCCGAGAGCAGCGCCACCTCGGGCAGCGAATACAGGTGGCCGTTGATGCCCAGGCAGGCCAGCCAGGCGCAGAACGCCGCGCCGCCCACCGACAACGCGCCGGCGCGGGCGTCCTCGGCGTGGCGCACCAGCGACAGCACCGCCACCAGCAGGAACAGCAGGTAGGTCACGCGGAACCAGAATCGCGCGCTGGCGTTTTCGGCGCGCGCCGCGTCGGCCTCGCGCAGGCGCACGTGCAGGCCGCCCATCACCTGGCCTTCGAGCTCCAGGTAGAGCTCGGTGCGTCCCGACGTGCCTTCGGGCAGGGGCAGTTCGAAGGTGGCCGGCCAGGGCGCGCGTTCACTGGTGCGGCGGAAGAAGCCGTCGCGCGCGACCACCTCGCCGGGCGGGTGCACGCGCAGGCGCAGCTGGTCGAGCGGCACGCGCACCACGCCCAGGCGCCACTGGCGGCCGTCGGCGGGCAGTTCGGTGCGGATGCGGACCCAGAGCACGTGGCCCTCGCGGGCCGTGAACGGGAAGCCCGGCGTCAGCACGGGCGTGAAGCCGGGCTGGGCGCGGCCGCTGAGGATGTCGTCGAGGGTGGTGAGGACCGGCGTCTCCATCACCGCCAGCTCGAGCACCGGCTCGCCGGCTGCTCCGGCGGCCGGTGCCTGGGCCCGCGCGGGCGGGCCGGCGAACAAGAAGGCGGCGGCCAGGACGATGGCGCCGATACCCGTGGTCAAGGCCCATGCGGTTCGCAAGCGCCACTCTCCCCGTTTGTGCATGCAGCCCCCTGCCCGGCGATTCTAACCCCGGCCGCGGCCGGGAATCAGCCGGGGCCGCGCCGGCGCGCCGAGCCGGTAAACTACCCGCCTTCCCACGCCCCATCCGGACGCATGACCGCCACCCCCGCCCCCACCGACGCCGCCACGCCGGAAAAGAACGACTTCATCCGCCAGATCGTCCGCGAGGACCTGGCGTCCGGCAAGCATGCGTCCATCCGCACCCGCTTCCCGCCGGAGCCCAACGGCTACCTGCACATCGGGCACGCCAAGTCGATCTGCCTGAACTTCGGCATCGGCCGCGAGTTCGGCGGCCCGGTGAACCTGCGCTTCGACGACACCAACCCGGCCAAGGAAGACCCCGAGTACGTCGAGGCCATCAAGGAAGACGTGCGCTGGCTGGGCTTCGAGTGGGCCGAACTGCGCCATGCCTCGGATTATTTCGAGGTGTTCTACCGGGCCGCGCTCAAGCTGGTCGAGGACGGCAAGGCCTACGTCTGCGACCTCGACGCCGAGCAGGTGCGCGCCTACCGCGGCACGCTCACCGAGCCGGGCCGCAATTCGCCCTTCCGCGAGCGCAGCGTCGAAGAGAACCTCGACCTGTTCCGGCGCATGCGCGCGGGCGAGTTCCCCGACGGCGCCCGCACCCTGCGCGCGAAGATCGACATGGCCAGCGGCAACATCAACCTGCGCGACCCGGCGATCTACCGCATCAAGCACGTGCCGCACCAGAACACCGGCGACGCCTGGCCGATCTACCCGATGTACGACTACGCGCACTGCCTGTCGGACGCGCTCGAAGGCATCACGCATTCGCTTTGCACGCTCGAGTTCGAAGACCACCGCCCGCTGTACGACTGGTTCGTGGACAACGTCGACCTGGTGCGCAACCCGCACCTGTACCAGCCGCTGGTGGACGCCGGCTTCAGCGTGCCGGCCGCGAAGCCGCGCCAGATCGAATTCTCGCGCCTGAACATCAACTACACCGTGATGAGCAAGCGCAAGCTGCTGGCGCTGGTGCAGGAAGGCCTGGTGGCGGGCTGGGACGACCCGCGCATGCCCACCCTGCAGGGCCTGCGCCGCCGCGGCTGCCCGCCGGCGGCGCTGCGCCTGCTGGCCGACCGCATCGGCATCAGCAAGCAGAACTCGCTCATCGATTTCTCGGTGCTCGAAGGCTGCATCCGCGAAGTGATGGATTCCGCCAGCCCGCGCCGCATGGCCGTGGTCGACCCGCTGAAGCTGGTGGTCACCAACCTGCCGGAAGGCCACGCCGAATCGCTGCGCTTCGCCAACCACCCCAAGGACGCCAGCTTCGGCGAGCGCGAGGTGCCGTTCTCGCGCGAGCTGTGGATCGAGCGCGAGGACTTCATGGAAGTGCCGCCCAAGGGTTTCCACCGGCTGGTGCCGGGCGGCGAAGTGCGCCTGCGCGGCGTCGGCATCGTCAGGTGCGACGAGGTGGTGAAGGACGGCGACGCCGTGGTGGAACTGCGCTGCACGCTCGACCCCGATTCGCGCGCCGGCCTGCCGGGCGCCGACCGCAAGGTGAAGGGCACCATCCACTGGGTCGGCGCCGCGCACGCCGTGGCCGCCGAGGTGCGCCTGTACGACCGCCTGTTCTCGGTGCCCGACCCGGACAAGGACGAGGCCGGCAAGACCTACCGCGACTACCTCAACCCGGCCTCGGTGCGCGTCGTGCGCGGCTGGGTCGAACCTTCCGCCGCCGCGCTGGCGCCGGAGGACAGCGTGCAGTTCGAACGCCTGGGTTATTTCACCGCCGACCGCCGCGACCACGCGCCGGGCACGCCGGTGTTCAACCGCACCGTCACCCTGCGCGACACCTGGAGCAGCAAGTGACGCCAGCGGCCACGCGCCCGCGCTGGCCGTGGCCGCTCGCCCTGCTGGCGTTCGTCGCCATCGGCGCACTGTGGCTGGTGCCGGGGCTGGCGTTTCCATGGCGCGGCGGGCTGGTGGCGCTGGCGGTGCTGGCGGTCACCTTCGCGGAATACCGCAGCCTGCGCCCGCTGGGCCTGGCCTGGCCCTGGCCGCGGCATACGCTGGCCTGGATGCTGGGTGCCTTCGTCGTGCTGGAGCTGGTGATGGACCTGCTGGTGCAGCCCGGCATCGCCGCCGCCACCGGCGAACCCACCGACTATTCCGCGTTCGCCGCGCTGCAGAGCAACACGCCCACCACGCTGCGTTACCTCGCAGGCATGTGGCTCAGCGCCGCCCTGGCCGAGGAGCTGTATTACCGCGGCCAGGTCTTCCTGCTCGCCGACCGCCTGCCCGCGGCCGCGCGCACGCCCGTGGCCGTGCTCGCCGGCGCCGCGCTGTTCGCGGCGCCGCATTCCTACCAGGGGCTTTCGGGGCTGCTGGTGACCTTCGCTTTCGGCCTGGCCTTCGCCGGCGTGTTCGTGCTGGCCCGCCGCAACCTGTGGGTCACCATCGGCGCCCACGGCCTGGTGGACACCCTTTTCCTGCTGCTGGCCTACGCGGGCGGCCTGTCCTGGTACGCCTGACGGTGACATCGATGATCTACGCCCAGCTCCACCTCACCCTGCCCGCCTGGATCCACGACGAAGTGGACGCCAGCCGCAGCTATCCGGGCACCGAGGAAAAGGTGGCGCTGGCGATCCAGCTCTCCCGCCGCAACGTCGACCACCGCAGCGGCGGCCCCTTCGGCGCGGCCGTGTTCAGCGGCGACCGCCTGGTGGGCGTGGGCGTGAATCGCGTGGTGCCGCACAACTGCTCGGCCGCGCACGCCGAGGTGATGGCCCTGGCCACCAGCCAGCAGCGTTTGCAGAGCTACCGCCTGAACCAGGCCGGCGAACGCATCACCCTGGCCACCTCGGCCCAGCCGTGTTCGATGTGTTACGGCGCGGTGGTGTGGGCCGGCATCGACGAACTCCTCATCGCCGCCCGCGCCGACGACGTGCAGGACCTGGCCGGCTTCGACGAAGGCCCGCTGCCCGCCGACTGGAAGGGCGAACTTGAAAAACGCGGCATCGCCGTGCACACCGACCTGATGCGGGACCACGCGCGCGACGTGCTGCGCGACTACGGGGAGAGCGGCATTGTCTACTGAAGGCCTGCTGGCCTACTGCCGCCCGGGCTTCGAGCCCGAACTGGCCGCCGAGCTGGGCGAACGCGCCGCGGCCGCGGGTTTCCACGGCTACGCGCGCGCCGAACGCAACACCGGCTACGTGCAGTTCCTGGGCGTGGAGGACGGCGCCGCGCTGTCGCGCGCCCTGCCCTGGTCCACGCTCATCTTCGCGCGGCAGAAGCTGCGCCTGTTCGCCGACCTGCCCGACATGGACCCGAAGGACCGGATCGCGCCGATCATGGACGCGCTCGGCGGCCGCGGCCGCCATGGCGAGGTCTGGGTGGAGCACCCCGATTCCGACGAAGGCAAGCAGCTCGCCGGCCTGGCCCGCGCGCTGGGCAATGCCCTGCGCCCGGCGCTGCGCCAGCGCGGCCTGGTGACCGACAAGGACGACCCGCGCCTGCCGCGACTGCACGTGCTGATGCTGGCGGGCAACCACGCCCTGCTCGGCAGCGCCGACCCGAAGGACGCCTCGCCCTGGCCGCTGGGCGTGCCGCGCCTGCGCGCGCACGCCGATGCGCCCAGCCGCTCCGCGCTCAAGCTCGAGGAGGCGCTGATGTGCCTGCTCACCGACAAGGAGCGCGAGGAATTCCTCAAGCCCGGCATGAACGCCGCCGACCTCGGCGCGGCGCCGGGCGGCTGGAGCTGGGTGCTGGCGCGCCGGCACATCCGCGTCGCCGCCATCGACAATGGCCCGCTGGCGCAGAGCGCGCTCGACACCGGCGTGATCGAACACATCCGCGCCGACGGCTTCCGCTGGCAGCCTCCCAAGCCGCTGGACTGGATGGTCTGCGACATGGTCGAGTCGCCGGCCAAGGTGGCCGACCGCATGGCTACCTGGTTCCGCGAGGGCTGGTGCAAGCGCGCCATCTTCAACCTCAAGCTGCCGATGAAGAAGCGCTGGGACGAAACCCGCGACTGCCTGCAGCACTTCGTCGACCACGCCGGCCGGCCGCTCACGCTGCGCGCCAAGCAGCTCTACCACGACCGCGAGGAAATCACGGTCTATGCGGGCTAGCCTGCTCGCGCTGCTGCTGGCCCCGGGCCTGTCGGCGGCACAGGACGGCGATTATTTCGCGCGCGTCGACCTCGACGGCGACGGCCGCGTGTCGCGGCATGAATTCCTCGAGCGCATGAGCTTCGCGTTCCGGCAGATGGACGCCAACGGCAACGACGTGCTCGAGCCGCACGAACAGCACCTGCCCGACGCTGGCACCCTCACCCTGGCCCAGCACCACGAGCGCTTCGGCGCCCAGTTCCAGCGCCAGGACGCCGACGGCGACGGCTACCTGAGCCGCACCGAACTGCTCGCCCCACCGCGCCGCTGAGGCGTGGCTTTTGTAGGAGCGGCTTCAGCCGCGACCGCTCTTCGCGAAAAGCGGTCGTGGCTGAAGCCGCTCCTGCATGGTAATCAGGCGGCTGGCAGGGACTGCAGGTAGCCGATGATGGCGAACACGGCCATCGCGATCATCAGCAGCAGCGTCAGCAGGGTGCCGAGGAAACGGCCCGGGCTGCTGCCGGCGCTGCGGCTCAGGCCCCAGGCGTGCAGCAGGCGCGACACCAGCAGGGTGGCGCCGAAGCCGTGGATGGCCGCGTCGGGATAACCGTTGAGCTCCATGCCGCCGAGCAGCAGCAGCGCCAGTGGCAGGTATTCCACCGCATTGGCGTGCACGCGGACGCGGCGGTTGAGCTCGCCGTGGCCGCCGTCCCCCAGGCCCACCTTGAACTTCACCCGGTAAGCCATGACGCGACCCGCGAGGAACAGGACCAGCAGGGTGCAGAGCGCGGCATAGAACAGGGTGATCATCGGGCGTCCTCAGATGAGGCCGGGTTTCCAGGGGCCGGTGATGGCCACGGTGAAACCCGGCTCGTAGATGTTGGCGAACAGCCATTTTCCGTCGGGCGAGAAGCAGGCGCCAGCCCACTCCTCCTCGCGGAAGTCGCCGCTGAAACCGCGGAAGCCGTCGAGCACCACGTTGTTGCGGCAGAACTCGAACAGGCCGCCGTCGCCGGTCATGCCGTACAGGCGCTGCACCGGCTGCTCGGAATCCTCGCAGATCACCAGGCCGCCGCGCGGGCTGAGGATGATGTTGTCGGGGTAGTCGAGCACCTCCGGCGAAGGCGACTCGAACGCGAGCTCCAGCAGGCCTTCGGCCGGGCGGTAGACCCAGAGCTGGCCGCAGCCGGCGTCGCCGCCGTTGGTGGAAGTGAAGTAGACCTTGCCTTCGCCGACGATCACGCCTTCCAGCCGGGTGAACACCGAGCCGCCGTTGGCCACGCCCTGGCGCACCAGGCCGCCCTCGTCGCCGTCTTCGGCGAGGCCGCGATCGGGATGCTCGATGTCGACCCAGCGCACCTTGAACACGTCGCCGGGGCGCCGGCCCGTGCGCAGGTCGGCCGCACCCTCGGCCCGCAGCATCTGAAGCCGGCCGCCCCGCACCAGTTCGCCGGCCACGCGCGGGATGAAGCGATAGAAGCCGGCCACGGGCTTGTGGTCCTCGGTGAGGTAGACGATGCCGTCGCGCGGATCCACGGCGGCGGCCTCGTGCTTCATCTGGCCCAGGCCGACCAGCGGCTCTGCGCGCGACAGGCCCCGCCCCGGCACTTCGAAAACGAAGCCATGGCTTCGCTTCATCTCGTGCGTGTACTCGGGCGTGACGCGGACGCGCTGTCCCTGGTCGAGCACGATCTCCTCGCAGGACAGCCAGCTTCCCCAGGGCGTGGTGCCGCCGGCGCAGTTCACCAGCGTGCCCGAGAGCGAGGGCCGCGCGTCCACGAAACGGCCGCGGGTGGTGTCGAAGCGCAGGGTGACGGTGCCGCCGCGGCAGTCGGGGTCGTAGGTGGCCTCGGCGGGCGCGAAACTCCCGCCCGGATCCGCGGTGATCTCATGGTTGCGCACCAGCGTCACGACGTCGCCGTCGGCGACCACCACGCCCATGCCGTCGTGTTTGCCCGGACAGGCCTGGCCGGGCGCGATCTCTTCGCCTTCCCAGCCAAACGTGGTGTAGCTGAAGCCCTGCGGCAGCTGCAGCAGCGGCAGCCCGGTGGCCCGGTCCTTCACCGGCGCCAACGGGCCGTAGCCCGGGTGCACCAGCGAGGTGTGGCCCGCCTGCGCGAGCAGCCTGCCCACGGGGCCCAGGCCCAGCGCGGCGGCGCCCAGGCCAAGGCCGCCCTGCAGCAGGCGGCGGCGGGAAATCAGCGGCGTGTCGTCGTGAAAGCTCATGGTCTTGCCTGGCATGGACGACCGCTGATTACAGCAGGCGCCTGTATCACTGCTGTGACGGTGCGGCGTCGGGCAGGCTGATGGCGGTGGCGACGATGCGCAGCTCGCGCGCGGCCGGCGCCTTGGCGCCGTCGTCCTCGACCAGGTGGCGGGCGTGTTCCTCGCTGATGGGCTCTTCCTCCAGCACGCCGTAGGCCACGGCCGGGCCGCTGGCGTCCTTGGGCACCGCGAAGCCGTGGTCCCTGGCCATCACGCGGGCGCTATGGCCGTCCTGCTCCATCACCACCCAGCAGCCCTGCTTCTGGCAGACCTCGGTGATGCGGCCGCTGAACTTGCCCGGCTTGCCGGCGTACTGCGACGGGTTCGCGGCGGCGGTGGCGATGGCCACGGCCTCGCCTTCCGGCATCGGCTCGCCGTAGTTGGCGGCCAGGGCCACCGGGCTCAGGAACAGCAGGGTCGGAAGCAGCAGGCGCATCGTCTTGGGTCCTCAGGCGGCCAGGGGGCGGGCCGCCAGCGCGGCGACCTCGTGGGTGGTGGTGAACTTGCCCTTCGCGTCCTTCGCCAGCTGGGCCAGGGCGCAGCCGGGGTCGTGGGTGAAGTACAGGTGCACGTTGCGCGCCAGCTTGTCTTCCAGGAAGGCGCGCTTTTCGTCGACCAGCATTTCCGGGAAGCGGTCGTAACCCATGGTGATGGGCACGTGCACCCAGGGCCGGCCGGGGACCAGGTCGGCGCAGAACACCAGGCCGCCGTGCGGCCGGCCGTCGGCGCCGGGGGCGCCGCAGATCTCGGCGAGCATCAGGCCCGGCGTGTGGCCCTGGCTGAAGTGGAAACGCACGCTGTCGCCCAGCGCCGCGCAGTGCTCGCCCGACACCAGCTCCAGCCGGCCGCTGGCTTCGAGCAGGCCGGTGAGTTCGGGGATGAAGCTGGCGCGGTCGCGCGGGTGCGGGTTGAGCGCGCGCTGCCAATGTTCGGCGCCCACCACGAAGGTGGCGTTCGGGAACAGCAGTCCGGGTGCGTGGCCTTCGCGCCAGGGCGCCAGCAGGCCGCCGGCGTGGTCGAAGTGCAAGTGGCTGAGCACCACCACGTCCACGTCCTCGTGCGAGAAACCGGCTTCGGCCAGCGAATCGAGCAGCACGTGCCGCTCCTCCACCACGCCGTAGCGCTCGCGCAGCTTCGGCTCGAAGAAGGCGCCGATGCCGGTTTCGAACAACACGGTCTTGCCATTGAGCGGGCTGGCCAGCAGCGCGCGGCAGGCCAGGTCGATGCGGTTGGCGTCGTCGGGCGGCGACCACTGCGCCCACATCGCGCGCGGCGCGTTGCCGAACATCGCGCCGCCGTCGAGGCGCTGCGAGTTGCCCAGGATGGACCAGAGTTTCATGGCGGGCTCCTTATCGGTAGACCGAGGCTTCGCTGGACGAGCCCTTGCCCACGCCCTTCCAGCGCGGGTCGGTGCCGGCTTCCACGGCACCGGTGGCGCGGTTCCACAGCACCACCTGCATGTTGCCCCAGGTGCTGTCGCGGGCGTCGATGGCGTGGCCGCGGGCCTTGAGCGCCGCGATTTCCGCCTCGGTGAAGGCGCCGGGCTCGACCGAGATCGCGTCCGGCAGGTACTGGTGGTGGTAACGCGGCGCGTCGGCGGTGGCCTGCGCGCCCTTGCCGTCGAGCAGTTCCAGCACGCCCAGCAGCACCATGGTGGTGATGCGGCTGCCGCCCGGCGTGCCCAGCACGGCGGTGCGCTCCGGGCCGATGACGAAGGTGGGCGTCATGGACGACAGCGGGCGCTTGCCCGGCGCGATGGCGTTGGCGTCCTCGCCCACCAGGCCGAAGGCATTGGGCACGCCCGGCTTCACCGAGAAGTCGTCCATTTCGTTGTTGAGCAGGAAGCCCGTGCCCGGCACCACCACCGCGTTGCCGTAGGGCAGGTTCACGGTCTGGGTGACGGCGGCCAGGTTGCCTTCGGCGTCGACGATGGAGAAATGCGTGGTGTCCGGGCGCAGCGGCGTGGCGTTGACGCCGGGCAGCAGGTCGCTGGGCGTGGCCTTTTCCGGGTGGATCGAAGCGCGCAGGCCGGCGGCGTAGTCCTTGCCGGTGAGCATGGCCACCGGCGCCTGCACGAAGTCCGGGTCGCCCAGGTACAGCGCGCGGTCGCGGTAGGCGCGGCGCATGGCCTCCACCGTGAGGTGCGTTCGCTCGACCTTGCCCAGGCGCGGGTAGTCGTAGCCTTCGAGCACGTTGAGGATGGTGGCCAGGGCCACGCCACCCGAGGACGGCGGCGGCGCGGTGACGATGTCGTGGCCGCGGTGGCGCAGGCGGATGGGTTCGCGCTCGACCACGGCGTATCCGGCCAGGTCGCGCTCGCTCCAGATGCCGCCGGCGGCGCGCACGCCCTTCGCCAGCTTGCGCGCGTACGCGCCGTGGTAGAAACCGCGCGCGCCCTTCGAGGCCAACAGCTCCAGCGTGCGGGCGTAGTCCTCGTTGCGCATCAGCGTGCCCTCGGCGGGCACCTGGCCGTTGCGCAGGAACAGCTTCGCCGCGGCCGGGCTGCGCGCCAGCACGTCGCGGCGCCAGCCGAGCATGGCGGCGTTCTTGGGGCCGAAGCGCCAGCCTACGCGGGCCAGGCGGATCGCCGGCGCCAGCGACTTCGACAGCGGCAGGCGGCCGTACTTCGCGGCCAGGTGGTCGAGCGCGGCGGGCATGCCGGGGATGGCCGCGGCCAGGGCGCCGTTCACCGATTTGTCGCGGTCGGCGTTGCCGGCGGCGTCGAGGTACATGTCGCGGCTGGCGGCCAGCGGCGCGCGTTCGCGGGCGTCCACGAACACGTCGCGGCCATCCTTCGCCACGTGCAGCAGCAGGAAACCGCCGCCGCCCAGGCCCGAGCTCTCCGGCTCCACCAGGCCCAGCGTGGCGCTGACCGCGATGGCGGCGTCGAAGGCGTTGCCGCCCATGGCCAGCACTTCCATGCCGGCGTCGGTGGCGTAGGCGTTGGCGCTGGCGATGCCGGCCTGGGACGGGCGGTCGGCGCGCGCGGGCGCGTCGGCGTGGGCCAGCGGCGCGAGCAGCAGCAGGCCGATCAACAGCAGGCGGGTCATGCGGCGGATTGTCCTCGGGTGAGCGCGTGGTACTTGGCGAGCAGCTGCTCGCGCGTCTCCGGGTTGCCGGCGTCGAGTTCGATGCACTCCACCGGGCAGACGACCACGCACTGGGGTTCGTCGAAATGACCCACGCACTCGGTGCACAGGTTCGGGTCGATTTCGTAGATGGTCTCGCCCTGGCTGATCGCGGTGTTCGGACAGGCCGGGGCGCAGACGTCGCAGTTGATGCAGAGCTGGTTGATCAGCAGGGACATGGGGGTCGTCCCGGCCGTGTGCGGGAACCCGCCGCGCGGGCGGGTTCCCGGCGGGCCAGGCTTACTTGGCCTCGACGAAGATGTACTTGGCGCCGGCGGCTTCGACGGCGGCCTTCACCCGCTCGTTGTCGGCGGCGTTGCCGATGAACAGCACCTGCGAACCCTTGAGGGCGGTCGGCTCGGCGCCGGTGAAGGCGGTGACGATCAGGTCGGCCATCTTGGCGCTGTCCGGCGAACCGAAGGCCAGCATGTTGCCCGGCAGCACCGTGCGCTGCACGACGGCGGCGACGTTCTCGAGCTGGCGGTCGTACATGGTCTTGCCGTCCTGGTCGCCTTCGGCCGGGGTGGCGGCGTTCATCGGCAGGTAGTACGGGAAGACGCGGTCGGTGACGCCGGCCTGGTTCTGGCCCACCACCTGGCCCAGGTATTCCTTCCAGGCCATGTCGTCGGTGCCGGCCGGCGCGACCAGGGCGGCGGGTTCGTTGGACGGGGCTTCCTCGGCCTTCTGGCAGGCGGAAAGCAGCAGGGCGGAGAGCAGCAGGGCGACGGGAGCGAGAGCGCGGGTCATGGCGGTACCTCTTTTGTGTGTTGGGCTTAGGAACGCTTCCACCGGGCGGCCAGGGCCTGCGCGACGGCCGGGTGCACGAACCCGGAGACGTCGCCGCCGAGCCGCGCAACCTCGCGCACCAGGCTGGAAGAAATGAAACTGTGTTGTTCGGCGGGCGTCAGGAACAGCGTTTCGACGTCCGGGATCAGGTGGCGGTTCATGCTGGCCATCTGGAATTCGTATTCGAAGTCCGACACCGCGCGCAGGCCGCGCAGCAGCACGCCGGCGCCCATGTCGTGCACGAAGTGGGCCAGCAGCGAGTGGAAGCCCACGACTTCGACGTTGGCGTGGCCGGCCAGGGCGATGCGGGCCAGGTCGACCCGCTGCTCCAGCGGCAGGGCCGGGCCCTTGCCGGGGCTTTCGGCGATGCCCACGATCACCTTGTCGAACAGCGGCGAGGCCCGGGCGACCAGGTCGATGTGTCCGTTGGTGATGGGATCGAACGTGCCGGGATAAACCGCGACGCGGGTTCGGGCCAGGCTCATGCCGATCAGTCGCCCTGCGGGGTGGATTCGGCCTGAAGTGTAGCAGCGGAATCCGGCGCCGGCCGCCCTTCCGACCGCAACAGCGCATATCGCACCTCGCGGGTGCGGCCCTCGCGGTGCGGCAGCCAGCCCGGCGGCAGCGAAGGCGACACGTTCTGCGGCGATTCGACGTAGATCCACGCCCCCGGCGCCAGCCACGGGCCCAGCAGCGCCGCCGCCGACTCCCACAGGCCGGCCTCGAAGGGCGGGTCCAGGAACACCAGGTCGAAGGCCTGGTCGGGGGCGCGCCGCAGCCAGGCCAGCGCGTCGGCGGTGTCCACGGCCACGCTGGCGGCCTTGAGCCGGGCGGCGCTGTCGCGGAGGGCCTGGGCCAGGCCGGGGTCGCGTTCCACCAGCCGCACCGCCGCCGCCCCGCGCGAGGCGGACTCGAAACCCAGCGCGCCGGTGCCCGCGAACAGGTCCAGCACCCGCGCCCCGGCCAGCTTCGGCTGCAGCCAGTTGAACAGGGTTTCGCGCACCCGGTCCGAGGTGGGGCGCAGGCCCGGCCGGTCGGGCACGGGCAGCTTCGAGCCGCGCAGCTGGCCGGCGATGATTCGGACGGTGCCCGGGGGACGCGGGTTCATCGGAGGGGCAGGAAGCCGGGTGGTAAGATTCCGGCCATTGTCCGCGAAAGCAGCGCGATGTTCGATTTCCTGAAGAAAAAGCCCGAGAAACCCGAGCCGGCCAAGCCCGCCGCGGCACCCGCGCGCGCCGGTTTCAGCCCCGACGACCTGGCCCGCGCCTTCACCGTGCACCAGGAGGAAAAGGCCGCCCGCGCCGAAGCCGAGCGCGCCGAAGGCCGCGAGGCCATGAAGGGCGTGCTGGGCGGCAGCCTGTTCGCGCGCAGCCTGGGCGGGCTCTTCTCCCGCAACCCCAAGCTCGACGAGGACCTGCTCGACGAGATCGAAACCGCCCTGATCGGCGCCGACGTGGGCGTCACCGCCACCACCGAGATCGTCGAGCGCATGCGCAAGCGCATGAAGGCCCGCGACTTCGCCGACGCCCAGGCCCTGCTCACCGCCCTGCGCAACGACCTGCTGGCCATGCTGCGCCCGGTGGCCAAGCCGCTGGAAATCGACCCGGCCGCCAAGCCCTTCGTCATCCTCACCGTGGGCGTGAACGGCGTCGGCAAGACCACCACCATCGGCAAGCTGGCGCGGCGTTTCCAGCTCGACGGCCACAGCCTGATGCTGGCCGCCGGCGACACCTTCCGTGCCGCCGCGGTGGAGCAGCTCAAGATCTGGGGCGAACGCAACCACGTGGCCGTCATTGCCCAGGGCCAGGACGCCGACCCGGCCTCGGTGGCCTTCGATGGCCTGCAGGCCGCCAAGGCCCGCGGCATGGACATCCTGATCGCCGACACCGCCGGCCGCCTGCACACCCAGCAGGGCCTGATGGCCGAACTGGGCAAGATCCGCCGCGTGCTGGCCAAGCTCGACGAACGCGCGCCGCACGAAGTGCTGCTGGTCATCGACGGCACCACCGGCCAGAACGCACTCAACCAGCTGCGCCAGTTCCACGCCGCCGTGCGCGTGACCGGCCTGGTGGTGACCAAGCTCGACGGCACCGCCAAGGGCGGCGTGGTGTTCGCGCTGGCGCGCGAGTTCGGCCTGCCGATCCGCTTCATCGGCCTGGGCGAAAAACCCGAGGACCTGCGCGTGTTCGACCCGGAAGGTTTCGTCGACGCGCTGCTGCCCGGCACGCTCGGGGCCTGAATGGTCACGGCGCCGCGCAAGCGCCGCTGGCCGGTCTATCTCGCGGTGCTGGCCGTGGCGCTGCTGCTGGGCGCCTGGTGGGTGAACCGCGCGCTGGAACCGCAACGCCTGGCCGCCACCGTGCTGGCCAGCGTAGGTGAATCACAGGGCCTGGAGATCAGCTTCACCGGCACGCCCGAATACGCGCTGCGCCCCGAACCGCGCCTGCTGCTGGAAGGCCTGGTGGTTCGCCAGCCCGGCGCCGCCGCGCCGCTGCTCACCGCCGCGCGCGCCGAGGTTTCCCTGCCCTGGGACACCGTGCTGGGCGAAGGCCCGGTGGTGGTCACCCGCATCGAACTGGCGCGGCCCGCGCTCGACCTGGCCGCACTCGACGCCTGGCTGGCCACGCGCCCCGACACCGGCCCCGTCGAAGTGCCCACGCTCACCCGCGGTCTCCAACTCACGGCCGGCACCGTGCAGGGCGACGGCTGGCGCCTGCAGTCACTGTCGGTGGACCTGCCCGCGCTGTCGCCCGGCAAGCCCGCCAAGGCCGACGTGGCCGGCGAGTTCGTGCAGGGCGACACCACCCTGCTCTTCACCGGCCCGCTGGCGCTGGAAACCGCGGGGCTCGCTTCGCCGCTACGCTTCGAGGGTGGCGGCAAGCTGCGCAGCGGCGAGCTCGACGCGCGCTGGTCGGCCACGCTCGACGGCCGCCTGGACCTCACCGGCGCCAGCAGCGTGCTCGACATCGCCGCGCTGGAGTTCAAGGGCGAATCGCCGCTGCCGGAGCTCACCAGCAAGGGCCGCCTGGCGCTGGGCGACACGCTGGCGCTGGCGCTCGCGGGCCAGCTGGCGAATTGGCCGGAAGGCTGGCCGCCGCTGCCCGAGCCCTTCGCCTCGACGCCGATGCCGCTCGATTACGAGCTCGCCTACGACGGCGCCACCGACTTCTCCACGCCGCTCACCCTGGTGGTGTCGCGCGAGGAAACGCGGCTGGATTCGCGCTTCTCGCTCACCGGACTGCTCGCCTGGCTGGAAGACGACGGCGGCAACCCGCTGCCGCCGCTGCAGGGCACGCTTTCCACGCCTTCGCTGGTCGTCGAGGGCTTCACGCTGGAAGGCGTAGAAGTGCGGCTGGGCGAGCCCGCCGAAGACACCCCGACCGAAGAATGAGCGAGTTCGCGCAACGCCTGCTGCAGTGGTTCGACCGCGACGGCCGCCACGACCTGCCCTGGCAGCACCCGCGCACGCCCTACCGGGTGTGGCTGTCGGAAATCATGCTGCAGCAGACCCAGGTGCAGACGGTGATTCCCTACTACGCGCGTTTCCTGGACGCGCTGCCCACCCTGCCCGACCTAGCCGCCGCCGACACCGACCGCGTGCTGGCGCTGTGGGCCGGCCTGGGCTACTACGCCCGCGCCCGCAACCTGCACAAGGCCGCGCAGGTTTGCGTGGCCGAGCACGGCGGCGATTTGCCCGCCGATTTCGAAAAACTCGCCGCCCTGCCCGGCATCGGCCGCAGCACCGCCGGCGCCATCCTGGCGCAGGCGCACGGCCAGCGTTTCCCCATCCTCGACGGCAACGTGAAGCGCACGCTGGCGCGTTTCCACGGCATCGACGGCTGGCCCGGCGGTTCGGCGGTGGAAAAGGCGATGTGGACGCTGGCCGAGAACCACCTGCCCGATACCCGGCTGGCCGACTACACCCAGGCCATCATGGATTTCGGCGCCACGCTCTGCACGCGCCACGACCCGGCCTGCATGCTCTGCCCGCTGCAGGACGACTGCGTGGCGCGCCGCGAGGGCCGCGTGGAACAACTGCCCGAGGCCAAGCCCGGCAAGCCCCTGCCCGAACGGCGCACGCTGATGCTGCTGGTGCACGACGCCGGCGACCGCATCCTGCTGGCGCGGCGACCGGCCAAGGGCGTGTGGTCGGGCCTGTGGTCGCTGCCCGAGGCCGAAAGCCACGACGAGGCGCGCGAATTCCTGTCGCGGCACGCGCCCGCGGCCTTCGACGCCGGCGAGGCGCTGCCGCTGATCGAACACGTCTTCAGCCACTACCGCCTGCACATCGAACCGCTGCGCTGGCGCGTGGCCGACACCGCCGCGGAAACCGGCGACAATAACGACCTGCGCTGGCAGCCGCGCGAGCGGCTGCACGAACTGGGCCTGCCGGCCCCCGTCAAGAAACTGCTGGGAAACCTGCCATGAGCCGCACCGTGTTCTGCCTCAAGACCCAGGCCGAGGCCGAGGGCCTGGCCTTCGTGCCCTGGCCCGGCCCGCTGGGCAAGCGCGTGTTCGAGAACATCGGCCGCGAGGCCTGGCAGCAGTGGCTGGCGCACCAGACCATGCTGATCAACGAGAACCGCCTGTCGCCCATGGACCCCAAGCACCGGGCCTTCCTGGAGGCGGAGATGGAAAAATTCCTATTCGGCGATGGCGCCGAAAAGCCCGCCGGCTACGTGCCGCCGGCGGGCTGAGGCGCTTACTCGGCGATGCCGGCGTCGCGCTCGGCCTGGCGCCAGGCCTTGACGTCCACCTCGCGCAGGTCGTCGATGCGGCAGCGCAGGCCGTTGTCGCCCACCACGTAGCCGTTGGCGGTGTTGAGCGTGTCGTTGAGCACGTCGAAGCCCAGCTTCCACTCGCGTTCCAGGCGGTTGCAGGCCGGGGAGTCGCGCACGGTGACCAGCCAGGCCTTGAACGGGGTCTCCCAGACCAGCAGTTCGAGCGGGCCGACCACTTCGTAACCGTGCATCGGGCGCAGGAAGCGCACGCGTTCCACGGATTCGCCGGCGTTGGCGCGCAGCAGTTCCAGGCGCTTCTCGGCCTTGCTGGCCGGGGCGGCGCGGGTGGCGGGTTCGGTCGGCGGCTCCACGGCCAGGGCCGGCAGGGCCAGGCCGAGCGAAAGGGCGAAGGCAAGCGAAGTCAGGGCGAGGCGGGCGTTCATGGCGGGTCTCCTTGGGCGATGGCCGTGCAGGGCCATGCACCCAACCCTACTCCCGCCCGCGTGAAGCGCCCATACGCCGCCGGCGGGGCATTCAGTACGCATTTACGGCCTCCCCCGGCTTGCCTCGGCCCGCCTGCCTCGGCTATGATCTCGCGCTCGCCCGGGCCCTGCCCCGCGCGTCGCCAGACTCCTGGCCGAGTAGCTCAGTTGGTAGAGCAGGGGATTGAAAATCCCCGTGTCGGCGGTTCGATTCCGTCCTCGGCCACCATCATCCAAACAAAGGCCTGCGTGCAAACGCAGGCCTTTGTTTTTGCGCCGCGGAAAGCTCAGGCCCCGCCCTGCTCCCGCTGCGTCAGCCACAGTCGCAGGTCGAATTCGAGCTGGTGGTAGTCGGCGGCCATGTGGGTGCACAGCGCGTAGAAGGCCTTGTTGTGCTCGGCTTCCTTCAGGTGCGCCAGTTCGTGCACCACGATCATCTTCAGGAACTCGGCCGGCGCGTCGCGGAACACGGTGGCGATGCGGATCTCGCGGCTGGCCTTGAGCCGGCTGCCCTGGACGCGGGAAACGGCGGTGTGGGTGCCCAGTGCGTGTTTCATCACCTGCAGCTTGCCGTCGTAGGCCACCCGGGCCAGCGGCACCGACTGGCGCAGGTGGCGGTCCTTGAGTTCCTGCACGTACTCGTAGAGCTGGCGGTCGCTGCGCACCGCGTGCGCCTGCGGGTATTTCTCCGCCAGCATCGGGCCCAGGCGGCCCTGCCCCAGCATTTCGCGCACCTTCGCCTGCAGGGGTTCGGGGTAGCCGGCGAGGTACTTCAGGGCGGTCATCGGCGGCGGGGAAAGGGCGTGGGCGGCGGGCGGAGGCTATGATGTCGCGGAATTCCCCGGCAAGACAGCACGATGGCCAAGCCCAACCCCCTCCAGGAACAGCTGCTCAAGGCAGGCCTGGCCAAGAAGTCCAAGGTGGCCGAAGTCGCCCGCGAGCAGCAGAAGGCGCGGCTGGGCAAGGCGCCGTCCGATGCGGCGGAGATCCAGCGCGAGGCCGAGCGCGTGCGCCTGGAGAAGGTGGAACGCGACCGCGCCCTGGAAGCCGAACGCCGCGCCAGGGCCCGCGCCGGCGAACTGGCCGCCCAGGCCCGGCAAATCATCCAGGACAAGAAATTGCCGCGCACCGGCGAGAGCGAGTACCGCTTCCCCGCCGACGGCGCCATCCGCACCGTGCTGGTGGACGACGACCAGCGCCGGAAGCTGGCCGCCGGCAGCGTGGTCATCGTGCGCTTCGGCGACCGCTACGAACTGCTGCCGCGCGCCGCCGGCGAAAAGGTGCGCGAGCGCGACGCCAGCCTGGTGGTGCTCGACCACGGCCAGGCCAGCGAGACCACCCCCACGAGTTCCGAGGACGACGCGTACTACGCGCAGTTCAAGGTGCCCGACGACCTCATCTGGTGAAAGGAAAGCCCATGGCCATCCCGGCCGACAAACTCGGCGAACCGCACGCCCAGCTGCGCGACGCGCAGGGCAAGCTGCTCGGCGGCATCGTGTTCAAGGACGGCCAGTGGGTGCTGGGCCTGGACGGCCGCATCGTGGGCGAATCGCACAGCGCCGCGCACGTGCTGGCCATCCTCAAGCGCGCCGCCGCGCTGGCCCGTGCCGAAGGCCGCGAGGCCACGCTGGTGTTCTCCGCCACGCTGCGCGCCGCGGCGCACCAGGAAGCCGCCGCGCAGGGCCTGGACTTCGACGCTTTCCAGGAAAAGCTGGCCGCGGAAATGAACGCGCCGGCAACGCCGGGCGACTGATCGCGCCGCGTTCACGGCCCGACGCCGGGCGCGGGCGTAGCCTCGGGGCAGGTTTCCCCAGGAGCACGCCATGGTCCGCACCCTCTTCCTGATCGCCGGCCTGCTGGCCACGTCCGCCGCCTCGGCGCAGGCGCTCAAGGCCGTGCCCGAGCTGGACGTGCAGCGCTACGCCGGCACCTGGCACGAAATCGCCCGCCTGCCCAACCGCTTCGAAAACATGTGCGCCGGCGACATCACCGCCACCTACACGCCGCTCGAAGACGGCCGCATCCGCGTGGTGAACGCCTGCCGCAAGGCCGACGGCAGCCGCCAGTCGGTGGACGGCATCGCCCGCCGAAGCGGCGAACGCGCCGCCGAGCTGGAAGTGCGCTTCGCCCCGGCCTGGCTGTCCTTCCTGCCCTTCGTCTGGGCCGACTACTGGGTGATCGCCCTGGACCGCGACTACCAGTGGGCCATCGTCGGCGAACCCGACCGCGACTACCTGTGGTTCCTCACCCGCGAACCCACCGTGGACGCCGCCACCTTCGAGTCGCTCAAGGCCCGCGCCCGTTCGATGGGTTACGACCTTGGCGACCTCGTGGTGGTCAATCCGCCCAAGCCCTGAAAGAAGGGCGGCCCGCCGGAGCGGGCCGCCCAGTGCAGGCACGGGGACTGAAGGGGGTCGTCAGTCCTCGGCGGCCTGGAACTGCGCCTGGTAGCGGCCGGCGGCCACGGCATAGGCGGCCCGGGTCACCGGCTTGCCGGGATCGAAGTAGGCCACCACCTGCGGCTGCAGGTCGAACGGGCCCTGCACGATGGCGAAGCGGGCGTTGAGCACGCCGGTGTCCAGCGCCAGCTGGGCATAACCGCGCAAGCCGGCCGGGATGTCCGCGGCGTCGAGCACCGGGACGCGGCGGCCGTCGTAGAAGGCGGTCACGTCGCCGCTGAAGGCCCGGGCCTGGTCCTGCAGGCCCTGCGCCTGCACCAGGGCGTAGGCGAGGTCGGCGCGGTTGACGCCGGCGCTCGGCTTGAAAGCCCCGTTCACCAGTCGCATCACGCCGTCCTGGTTCCAGGCGCGGTCACGCAGCGGCGCACCCTTGGCGACCGCGGCCTCGGCGTAGGCATAGAACGGCGAGTCGACGCTGACGTCGCTGACGGCGCGGCCCCCATCGAGCGGCAGCGACTGCCGCACGCTGGCGCCCATCAGCAGGTACTGGGCCAGCTCGGCGCGGTTGATCGCCTGGTCGGGACGGAACTTGCGGTCCGAATAGCCGTCCACCAGGCGGTTGGCGACGGCGAACTCGATCGCCTGCCGGGCCGGGTGGCGGCCGATGTCGTCCAGGCCGGTGTAACCGGCGCTGCGCAGGAAGCTGATCTCGCCGTTGACGGTACCCGGCGCGGCGTAACCATTGGTCGCCCCGGCCGGATCCAGCGCCACGCCGGACACCGAACCGATGCCGCGCACGGTCACCGTCCAGGTGCCGGGCTTGCCGGGCGCACCGGTCACCGCCGTGTCGCCCAGCACCGGCAGGGTGATCGACGAGCCGTAACGCACGCCATCCGGGTCGGTCAGCACCACGGCGATGGTGTTGGCATCCACCTGGGCGCGGGCGGCGACCCAGGCCACGTCCTCGCCGACTTCGAAGCTCTGGCTCTCGACTTCGCCGACCGGCGAGAAGAACACCGAGAACGGCACCGGCTCGCCGCCCGGGGAAAGCAGGGCATTCGCGTTGAACTCGCGCAGCAGGTTGACGGTGCGGCCGTAGTCGTCGCGCAGGCCCTGCGCCATGGCCACGGCGGCATAGGCGTTGACGTGGCCGGCGCCGGCCTCCCAGGCCAGCCGGCCGGTCATGTTGGTCGCGGTCTGCTCGAGGATGGCCTTCACTTGCGCCGGCGTCAGGCCCGGGTTGGCCTCGAGCATCAGGGCGACGATGCCGGCGACGTGCGGCGTCGCCATCGAGGTGCCGCTCATGTGCGAATAGAACGGCAGGTGCTCGGGCGCGAGGTTGGCCGCGTCCTGCTCGGCCGCCAGCGGCGGCAGCGCACCGGTCAGCGCGCGGGTGGACACGATGTCCACGCCGGTGGCGACGATCGTCGGTTCGTTGAAGTAGGTCCACTCGCGGCCGTCGGGCATGGTGAAGGTGCCGGATTCGCCGCGCTTGCCGCGCGAGGAGAACGAGGTCAGCACGCCGTCCTTCTCGCCGGCACCGACGGAAACCACCCACGGGGCCTGGGCATACGGGTTGTGGGTGTCCTCGCCCGGGCCGTCGTTGCCGGCGGCGAACACGCTGACGATGCCGCGCTTGTAGAGCTCGTAGGTGGCCACGTTCACCGGGTTGAGCGGGTCGAACTTGCCCGAGCTGCCCCAGGAGTTGCTGGTCACGCGGATCGGCGAATCGAAGGTGAACTGGTGGGTGGCGGCGTAATCAAGGCCACCCACGGCGTCGAGGATCAGCAGCACGCCGCCGGAACCGTAGCCGACCATGTCGGCGCCGGGGGCGACGCCGCGGTACAGGCCGTTGGAACGCTCGCCGGTGCCGCCGATGGTGCCGGCGCAATGGGTGCCGTGGCCGGAGCCCAGGTCGGTATTGGGCTGGCCCTCGAGGTAGGTCATCGGCACGAAGCCGGGCGCGGCGATGTCCGCCAGCTCGGCCAGGATGTTCTGCGGCGCGAGCACGTTCTCGACCACGTTCTCGCCGAACTTCAGGTCCTCGTGGGTGGCGTCGATGCCGGAGTCGTTGACGACGACCGTCACGCCGCGGCCGCTGTAGGGAATCGCGCGGCCGAAATCGCCCGGGCGCTCGACCACGCGGGCCGCGCCCGAGATCTCGCGCTGCTCCTTGTTGAAGAAGCGGAGCGGTGCGTTGGCGTAGATCGAAACCACGTCGTCGCGACGGCGCAGCGCCTCGATCTCGACCGGGGTGGCAAGCGCGCCGGCGATCGGGAGCGTGTGCATGGTCACGCCCTTCTCGATGCCGATGGCCTCCAGCGCGCGGACCTGCTCGGCGCTGACCGGGCCGGACTGGCCGTAGGTGACGACGATCTGCAGTTCGTCGGTGGGCAGGGCCGAGGACAGCTGGTCCACCAGCTGCGGGTCGAGGCGGGCCTCGGCCAGGGCGACGCCACTGGCCAGCAGGCCAACGGCGAGCGCGGAGACACGGAAGCGGCGGGACGTGCGGGATGACATGGCGACTCTCCGGGAAGGGCGCGTCCAAGGCGGACGCAGTGAAGGTCCGCAGAGCCTCCGCCCGGCGGCGGGCCCGTCCCATCCGGCAGAGCCCCCAGGGGAACTGGGGGAAATCACCTACAGACAGGGGCTTGAATCCTCCCTACCCTGCGCTAGAGTCAAAGCCAAAGGCCCCGGGGCCAGGAAACCGCGGGCCGGCGCATCCTTCTTACTTGCAGCGCATCGGACGCGCGGTTCCAGGGGGTTCCCGATGAGCACGTTGTCCCGCACCTTCGCATTGGCCATGCTGCTGGCGGCCCCGGTCGCCCAGTCCCAGTCCCTTCCGGTGGCCGTGACCGCCGCTGGCGACACCGCCACGGTGGTGGTTGGCAACCCGACGGCGCCGCTGGCGGAAGTCCAGCTCGATTTCGACGATGCCCAGGGCCTTTCGCCGGCCTCGCTGGGCGTCGCCGCGGACCTGGTTGCCGTGAATTCGCCGGCGCTGCTCGCCCGCCTGCCTTCCGGGCTGGTCACGGTGCCGGCCGAACTGCCGGCCATGGTGGCCGTCGAACCGCCCGCGCTGGGCGGCCTTGCGTTCGAACGCCGCGTGCACGTCGAGCTGCACACCCATGCCCTGCCCTACACCGCCGGCTCCCGGTTCCGCCTGTTCAAGGCGCCGTTGGGCGGCGCGTTCCGGGACGTGACCTCCGCCGTCGAACCCGGCAGCGTGCGCACCCGCGGCACCACCGGCGGTTTCTCCCAGTTCGTGGTCGTGCTCGACCTTCGCCCCACCGACGCGGTGGTGGCGGAGAAGCTCGACTACCTGCGCGCCCAGGCCGACCTGTTGGCCGCCACCGAAGCGGAACCGCTTCACGCCCTGATCGACGAGGTGGAAGTGGCCGTCGCCGACGGTCAATTCGCGGACGCGATGGCCGGCGTGGACGCGCTGCGCGCACGCGTGTCGGCGCGCGCCGGCCTGCACATCCCCGAACAGTGGCGGGCGACGCGCGACCTCGCCAACATCGCAGGCGAACTGCTGTCGGGCCTCGACACCCTGGCCTTCAGCATCGGCTACCTGCGCGACTACGGCCCATGAGGGGCGGGCGGCGCCGCACGCCGCGCTGAGCCGACCGCGCCGCCCCTGCCCCCGCTGGCGTGTGCGGGGGCTAAGATGGGTCATGCCTGCACGCCTGACCGCTTACCTGCCGGAGCAAGCCGCGGCCGAGTTCTACCTCGCCACGGGGGAGCAGGCGCGGGTCGGGCGCACGCCCGAAAACGACATCGTGCTCGGGCATCCGTCGGTATCGCGCGCGCATGCCCGCCTCGAGCCGGTGGCGGCTTCGTGGCGCCTGCGCGACCTGGGCAGCAAGAACGGCAGCACCGCGAACGGCGGGCTGCCCACGGACGAGCCGCTGGGGGAACATGCGTGGCTGCGGTTCGGTGACGTCACCTGCGAATTCCGGCTGCTCGACGACGCGGCGCTCGCGCGTGCCCGGCAGGAACAGGGCAGCCGGCAGCACGCCTCCGCCGTGCACCAGCGCAAGCTCGAACAGTCGCGCGCACTACCCGACCTGCTGCGCGGCACGCTGGCGGCCGTGGTCGAGCTGGCGGGCTGCGAACGCGGCTTCCTGCTGGTCATGGGCCCCGAGGGCCCGGAAGTCCGCGCCTGGCAGGGTCTGGATGCCTCGGTCCTGGCCGCGCCGGCCTTCGCGGGCAGCGCCGGGGCCGTGGAACAGGCCCTGCGCGAACGGCGTGCCGTGGTGCTCAACGACGCCAGCCAGGATGCCTGCCTGGGTGCCCGCGCTTCCGTGCTGGCCGGCGGGATCCGTGCGCTGGCGTGCCTGCCGCTTGCGGTGGGCGACGAAGTGCTGGGCCTGGTTTACGCCGACAGTCGCGAGCCCGGCCGCGCCATCACCGCGCTGGACCTCGCCCTGCTGTCGGCCTTCGCGGAACGCGCCGCCCTCTGGCTCGCCGCGCGTCGAAGCGAGCTGCAGCTCGCCGATGCGTCGCGCGCCGCCTGGCCGCGGCTCACGCCGGCGCCCCGCGGGGACGGCCGGTGACCGGCACCGACCGCAGCGGTTACGCCGCCACCCTGACCGGGCAGTTCGCCGGCGCCGAACTCACGCCGGGCACGGTGCTCGGCGGCCGCTTCGAAATCCGCAAGTTGCTCGGCATCGGCGGCATGGGCGTCGTCTACCTGGCCCACGACCAGGACCTGGGCGTGCCGGTCGCCCTGAAGCTGCTGCGTCCCGAGCTGGCCTCGCGGCCGGAGGCCTTCGAACGCTTCCGGCAGGAGATCCTGCTTGCCCGGCAGGTATCGAGCCCGCAGGTGGTCCGCATCCACGACCTCGCGCGCCACGAGGACCGCTGGTTCATCAGCATGGACTTCGTCGACGGCGAATCCCTTGACCGCCGGCTCGCCCGCGAGGGCCCGCTGCCCGTGGAGGAGGCGCTCGCCATCACCCGGCAACTGGCCGGCGGCCTGGCGGTGGCGCACGCCAACGGCATCGTGCATCGCGACCTCAAGCCTTCCAACGTCCTGCTCGATGGCCAGGGCAAGGCCCTGATCAGCGACTTCGGCGTGGCCCGTTCGCTGGGAACCAGCGGGCTGACCCAGTCCGGCACCATCGTCGGCACGCCCGACTACCTGTCGCCCGAGCAAGCCCGCGCGGCGCCCGTGGACGCCCGCAGCGACCTGTACGCGCTGGGCCTGATCCTCTACGAGATGCTTGCCGGGCAGCCGGCGTTTTCCGGCGGCACGCCGGCCGAGTCGCTGAGCCAGCGGTTGCTGCGCACGCCGCCGCGGCTGGACAAGGTGCGCGCCGACGTGCCCGCCTGGGTCGCCCGGCTGGTCGACCGGCTGCTCCAGCCGGCACCGGCGCGGCGGTTCGCCGATGCCGCGGCCGTGATCTCGGCGATCGACGCGCGGCACGTGCCGCGCGACCTGCGCCCCGGCC
>NZ_AVCH01000092.1 GCF_000747075.1 Arenimonas malthae CC-JY-1 | reverse complement strand
CGCCGCGCCGCGCTGGCCACGCGCCTGCTGCGCGAACGCGGCGCCCGCGCGGTGCAGGTGCTGCACCCGCGCATCGATACCGCGCACTGGGACCTGGTCGTCGCGCCCGAACACGACGGGCTGGCCGGCCCGAACGTCATCACGCTCTGCGGCAGCCTCAACCCCGTGGACGACGCCTGGCTCGCGCGCGCGCGCGCCGCCTTCCCCGCCTTTGCCCGGCTGCCCTCGCCGCGCACGCTGGTGCTGCTGGGCGGGCCGACGCCCGCGGTCCGCTTCGACCGCGGCGCCTTCGAAGTGATGGCCTCGAAGCTCGAACACTGGCTGGCGATGGGCGGCGGCAGCCTGCTGGTGCTGGGCTCGCGCCGCACGCCGCCGAAGCTGGCGGCGCTGGCGCGCAGCTACTGGGCCGACACGCCGGGCCAACGCTGGTTCGGCCCGGAAGACGGCGCCAATCCTTACGAAGGCGCGCTGGCCTGGGCCGAGCGCATCGTGGTGTCGCCCGACTCGGTGAACATGGTGTCCGAAGCCTGCGCCACCGCCGCGCCCGTGTACGTGGCCGAACCCGGCCGCGCCACCGGCCGCGTCCGCCGCTACCTCGACGCCCTGCTCGCCCGCGGCCGCATCCAGCCCCAGTCCAAGCTCCCGCACGACGCGCCCGCCGAACCCCTGCGCGAAACGCCGCGAATCGCCGCGATCGTGAGGGAAAGGCTTTTTGCCGGCGGCTAGAAAACCAAACCACGCTCGGCGCAGGCGCTGCGGACGGCGGCGCGGGCGGCGTCGAGCGTGTCGTCGGGCGGCACGATGCGCGGGCGCTGGTCGAGGGTGCAGTCGAGGCCCAGGTCGAGCATCAGCGCGTGCGCGGCGAGCAGCGGTTCGAGGTGGGCTGCCGGCAATGCGCCGGCGTCCGCGAGGGCGCGCAGCAGGCCGGGCGTGTCGCGCGGCGTGCACAGCGACGGGTGCGCGCCGGCGTGCTGGAGCACCAGCGCCTGCACCAGGAACTCCAGGTCCACCAGGCCGCCCTCGCCCTGCTTGAGGTCGAAGCGGCCCGGGCCGCTGCGGTCGAGTTCGGCACGCATGCGCCGGCGCATCGCCACCACGTCCTCGCGCAGCGCCGCCGGTTCGCGCGGGGCCTGCAGGGTTTCCGCGCGGATGCGTTCGAAGGCCGCGAACACCGCCGGCGCGCCGGCGATCGGCCGCGCCCTCACCAGCGCCTGTCGCTCCCAGGTCCAGGCGCGTTGGCGCTGGTAGTCGGCGAAACTCTCCAGGCTCGACACCAGCATGCCCTTGGCGCCGTCCGGGCGCAGGCGCACGTCCACGTCATAGAGCTTGCCGGCGCCGGTGACCGCGCCCAGCAGGCTCACCAGCCGCTGCGCCAGCCGCGCGAACCAGCGGCCGGCGTCGAGCGGGCGGGCGCCGTCGGAGCTGGCGTCGGCGGCGGCGTCGTGCAGGAACACCAGGTCGAGGTCGGAACCGAAGCCCAGCTCGCGCCCGCCCAGGCTGCCGTAACCCAGCACCGCCAGGCCCGCGCCGGGCACGCGGCCGTGCTGGCGCGCCAGGTCGTCTTCGGCCAGGCGCAGCAGCGCGCGCAGCAGGGCCTCGGCCAGCGCGGCCAGGCGCGCGGCGGCGTCCACCGGCGCCACGCGCAGGCCCATGGTGGCCAGCGCCAGCCGGAAGCCGATGGCCTGGCGCACTTCGTTGAGCGCGGTGAGCCCGGCCTCGATGTCGTCGGGCGGCAGCCGCTGCACGGCCTCGTCCACCAGCGCGGCGATTTCTTCGGCGTCGGGCACCGGGCCGGCGGCGCGGGTG
>NZ_AVCH01000091.1 GCF_000747075.1 Arenimonas malthae CC-JY-1 | reverse complement strand
CGAGCAGTTCGTCGAGCAGCAGCGGGTGCGCGGCCAGCCGCTCGGACAGCAGCGCGCTGCGCGCGGTCACGTCCACCAGCCGGGCCAGCGCCGCGGGCTGCTCTTCGAGCAGGGCCAGGTAACTGGTGCGGCGTGTGACCGCCTGCAGCAGCGCCAGGCCGCGCGGCAGCGCGGCGTCGGGCGCCTGCGAGCGCGCGGCGGCGGCCAGCAGTTCCGG
>NZ_AVCH01000090.1 GCF_000747075.1 Arenimonas malthae CC-JY-1 | reverse complement strand
CGCTGCCCGGCGCGGGCGACATCGCGCTGCGGCTGCCGCGCCCGGCCGCGCCGCGCGCCAGCGTCATCGTGCCGGTCTACAACCAGCTGGCGCTGAGCCTGGCCTGCCTGCGCGCGCTGGCCGACTGCGGCGACGCCGCCGGCTTCGAGGTCATCGTCGTCGACGACGGTTCCAGCGACGACACGCCCAACCTGTTGCCCTCGGTGTCGGGCCTGCGTTTCCACCGCAATCCGAAGAACCTCGGCTTCATCGGCGCCTGCAACGCCGGCGCGGCGCTGGCGAAAGGCGAGTTCCTGGTCTTCCTCAACAACGACACCACGGTGCAGCCCGGCTGGCTCGACGCGCTGCTGGACACCTTCGACCGCCACCCCGACACGGGCCTGGCCGGCAGCAAGCTGGTCTATCCCGATGGCCGGCTGCAGGAAGCCGGCGGCATCGTCTTCGCCGACGGCTCGGGCTGGAACTACGGCCGCTTCGACGACCCCGCGCACCCGCGCTACAACTTCGTGCGCGAGGTGGACTACTGCTCGGGCGCGGCCATCGCGATCCGCCGCGGGCTGTTCGACCGGCTCGGCGGCTTCGACCCGCTGTACGCGCCGGCCTACTACGAAGACACCGACCTGGCCATGCGCGTGCGCCAGGAGGGCCTGAAGGTGCGCTACCAGCCGGCGTCGGTGGTGGTGCACCACGAGGGCGCGACCTCGGGCACCGACCTGTCCAGCGGCGTGAAGGCCTACCAGGTCGCCAACCAGAAGAAATTCCTGGCGCGCTGGCGCGAGGTGCTGGCGCGCGAGCACCTGCCCGCCGGCACCGACCCGCAAACCGCCAGCGAGCGCGGCCGCCGCCACCGCGTGCTGGTGCTCGACGCCTGCACGCCCACGCCCGACCGCGATTCCGGCTCGGTGCGCATGCTGGCGCTGATGCGCCTGCTGCGCGAGGAGGGCTGCTCGGTGGTGTTTTTCCCCGAGAACCGCGCCCACGACGGCCGCTACACCCGCGACCTGCAGCAGCTGGGCGTGGAAGCCTGGTGGCACCCCTGGGTGTCGGACGTGCCGAAATGGCTGGCGCAGCACGGCGCGCGCTTCGACCTGGTCATCGGCAGCCGCCACTACGTGCTGGCGCCGGCCTTGCCGCTGCTGCGCTCGCACGCACCGCGCGCCACCGTGGTGTTCGACACCGTGGACCTGCACCACCTGCGCGAGCAGCGCGAGGCCGAACTTTCCGGCGACGCCTCGCGCCTGCGCGCCGCGGCGCGCACCCGCAAGGTGGAGCTGGAGCTGATCGCCCAGAGCGACCTGACCTGGGTGGTGAGCCATGCCGAGCAGGCGCTGCTGGCCAGCGAAATGCCGTTGGCGCGCGTGGACGTGGTGTCGAACATCCACGAAACCGGCGGCGCCGGCCCCGGCTTCGACGCGCGCGAGGGCCTGCTCTTCGTCGGCAGCTACCGCCACCCGCCGAACGTGGACGCGGCGCTGTGGCTGGCCGACGACATCCTGCCGCGCCTGCGCGAACGCGCGCCCGGGCTGGTGCTGAACCTGGTCGGCGGCGACGCACCGCCGGAAATCGAAGCCCTGGGCCAGCGCGAGGGCATCCGCTTCCACGGCTACGTGCCCGACCTCGACCCGCTGCTGCGCGGCGCGCGCGTGGCGCTGGCGCCGCTGCGCTACGGCGCCGGCGTGAAGGGCAAGGTGAACCAGGCGCTGGCGCACGGCCTGCCCGTGGTGGCCACCACCTGCGCGGTGGAAGGCATGCACCTGCGCGAAGGCGAGGACGTGCTGGTGGCCGACGACGCCGCCGGTTTCGCCGACGCGGTGCAACGCGTCTACGACGACCCGGCGCTGTGGGCGCGGC
>NZ_AVCH01000089.1 GCF_000747075.1 Arenimonas malthae CC-JY-1 | reverse complement strand
CTGGCGCTCGCGCTGCTGGCGCTGTTCGCGCTCGACCGGCTGTTCCCGCCGCCGCTGCCCGGTGCGGGCGGCGCCACCGTGGTGCTGGCCGCCGACGGCACGCCGCTGCGCGCCTTCGCCGACCGCGACGGCGTCTGGCGCTATCCGGTCACGCCCGGGCAGGTGTCGCCGTATTACCTCGAGGCGCTGCTGGGCTACGAAGACCGCTGGTTCCACCGCCACCCCGGCGTGAACCCGCTGGCGCTGGCGCGCGCCGCCTGGCAGTGGGCGGCGAACGGCCGCGTGGTGTCCGGTGGCTCGACGCTCACCATGCAGGTGGCGCGCATCCTCGACCCGCAGCCGCGCAGCGCCGGCGGCAAGCTGCGCCAGGCGCTGCGCGCGCTGCAGCTGGAGTGGCGGCTAGACAAGCAGGAAATCCTGACGCTTTACCTCAACCACGCGCCCTTCGGCGGCACCGTGGAAGGCGTGGAGGCGGCCAGCTGGGCCTACCTGGGCAAACCCGCGCGCGAGCTGTCGCAGGCCGAGGCGGCACTGCTGGCGGTGCTGCCGCAGGCGCCCAGCCGGCTTCGCCCCGACCGCCACCCGGACGCCGCGCGCGCCGCCCGCGACAAGGTGCTGGCGCGCCTGGCGGGGCAGGGCACGTGGAGCAACGAGGACGTCGATGCCGCGCGCATCGAACCGGTGGTCGCGCGCCGGCTGCAGCCGCCGGTGTCGGCGGCGCTGCTGGCCCAGCGCCTGCGCGCCGCGAATCCGGGCCAGTCGCGCATCACCAGCACGCTCGACGCCAACCTGCAGCGCACGCTCGAAGCACGCCTCGCCGCCTATTTCGCCCAGCTGCCCGAACGCAGCTCGGCGGCGCTGCTGGTGGTGGACAACGCCACGCTGGAAGCGCGGGCCTACGTTGGCTCGCTGGCCTTCGGCGACGCGCGCCGGCTCGGCCACGTGGACATGGTGCGCGCGGTGCGTTCGCCCGGCTCCACGCTCAAGCCCTTCCTGTACGGCCTGGCGCTGGACGACGGCCTGGTGCATTCGGAAAGCCTGCTGGTGGACGCGCCGCAGGCCTTCGGCGACTACCGGCCGGTGAACTTCGACCCGGCCTTCAACGGGCCGGTGTCGGTGGCCGAGGCGCTGCGGTTGTCGCTGAACGTGCCGGCGGTGGACCTGCTCGACCGCATCGGCCCGGAACGTTTCACCGCGCGGCTCGCGCACGCGGGCCTGGACCTGCAGCTGCCGCGCGGCGCCCGCCCGAACCTGTCGATCATCCTCGGCGGCACCGGCACGCGGCTGGAGGAACTGGTGGGCGCCTATGCCGCGCTCAACCGCGGCGGCCTGGCCGGACAGGTGCGCTACACGCCCGATGCGCCGTTGCAGGAGCGCCGCCTGCTGTCGCCGGGCGCGGCCTGGATCGTGCGCGAAATCCTCGAGTCGCACGGGCGTCCGGGCCAGCGCGAGGGACTGGTGGACACCAGCCGGCGCCAGCGCGTGGCCTGGAAAACCGGCACCAGCTTCGGATTCCGCGACGCCTGGGCGATCGGCGGCACGGCGCGGTTTACGGTGGGCGTGTGGGTGGGCCGCCCCGACGGCACGCCGCTGCCCGGTCAGTACGGCGCCATCACCGCGCTGCCGCTGCTGTTCGAAGTGGTGGACAGCCTGCCGCGCGCGGCGGGCGACACGGGCCGCACGGCCATGCCGGACACGGTGGAAAAACGCGAGGTTTGCTGGCCGCTGGGCCTGCCGCCGGATCCCGCCGCGCCGGGCCTGTGCCATCGCCGCCGCGATGCCTTCGTGCTGGCCGGGCAGCTGCCGCCGACGCTGCCGGAGCGCGAGGCGCGGCTGTGGAGCGCGGGAAAATTGTCGCTGGACGTGGATGAACGCAGCGGCCAACGCCTGTCGGCGTCCTGCACGGCGCGGCACGCGCGCCAGCGCGTGGAGATCGCGCGCTGGCCCAGCCTGGCCTACCCGTGGCTGCCGGCGCAGGAGCGCCGAGCCTCGGCCATCCCGGCGCTCGCGCCCGACTGCGCGCCCGACGCCCTGGCCGCCGTGGAATCGCTGCGCATCGAAGGCCCCGCCAACGGCAGCCGCCTGGCCCGCGCCC
>NZ_AVCH01000088.1 GCF_000747075.1 Arenimonas malthae CC-JY-1 | reverse complement strand
CCTGGCGCTCGCCGCCGCCATGGGCGGGCGGTTCGGCCGGGGCGCGTTCGGGCGCGGGGGCGGACACGGGCGTCGGCGCCGGGGCGCTGGCTACGGCATCGTTGCTGGGGTTGGCGGCACGCGGCTTGCGCGGGCGCTTCTCGGCGCTGGCGCCGGAGTCGGTTTCGTTTTCGGACACAGGATTCACCTCGCGAACGCGAGCGTGGGGGAGGAAGGGGGTAATGCAGAAGATCGGCGCCAGGGGCGCCCGAATGACCTACAAACTAACACCGGCGGGGGCGGCCCCACAAGCCGCCGCCCCGCGCTGGCCCCGGGCTGGCCGGGGCCGCGGGCGCTCAGAGCGCCTTGTCGACGAACTGCGCGAGCTGGGCCTTGCCCACCGCGCCGACCTGGGTGGCATGCACCTTGCCGTCCTTGAACAGCATCAGGGTCGGGATGCCGCGCACGGCGTACTGGCGCGGGGTCATGGGGTTGTGGTCGATGTTGAGCTTCACCACCTTGACCTTGCCGGCGTAGGTGCCGGCCAGCTCGTCGACCATCGGGCCGATCATCTTGCAGGGGCCGCACCACTCGGCCCAGAAATCCACCAGCACCGGGGTGTCGGACTTGAGCACCTGGGCCTCGAAGTCGGTGTCACCCACATGGAGCACCTGGTCGCTCATGCGTCAAACTCCTGATTTTCTTGGGGGTCGCGGCCGGTCCCGGCCGTCGTTGGGTTAAACTGGGGCGTTCAAGACGTTAATTCAACCGCCCCTTGGCGGCCCCGGGTTGAGGGCAGTTTGCGACCCACCGGGCTGGCCGCGCAAGCGCAGAGACGCGCACCCAGAGAGTCCCATGTCCGATAAACCGCTGACCGACATCGCTTTTTCCAACTTCGAGCTGCATCCGGCGCTGCAGGCCGGCCTTGAATCCGCCGGCTTCACCCGCTGCACCCCCATCCAGGCCCTGACCCTGCCCATCGCCCTCGCCGGGCGCGACGTCGCCGGCCAGGCACAGACCGGCACCGGCAAGACCCTGGCCTTCCTGGTCGCGCTGATGAACCGGCTGCTGACCCGCCCGGCCCTGGCCGAGCGCAAGCCCGAGGACCCGCGCGCGCTCATCCTGGCGCCCACCCGCGAGCTGGCCATCCAGATCCACAAGGACGCGGTGAAGTTCGGCTCCGACCTGGGCCTGCGCTTCGCCCTGGTCTACGGCGGCGTCGACTACGACAAGCAGCGCGAGCTGCTGCAGCAGGGCGTGGACGTGATCATCGCCACCCCGGGCCGCCTGATCGACTACGTCAAGCAGCACAAGGTCGTCTCGCTGCACGCCTGCGAGGTCTGCGTGCTCGACGAGGCCGACCGCATGTTCGACCTGGGCTTCATCAAGGACATCCGCTTCCTGCTGCGGCGCATGCCGATCCGCACCGAGCGCCAGACCCTGTTGTTCAGCGCCACCCTCAGCCACCGCGTGCTCGAGCTGGCCTACGAGCACATGAACGAGCCCGAGAAGCTCGTGGTCGAGACCGAGTTCATCACCGCCGCCAAGGTGCGCCAGAAGGTCTACTTCCCCTCGGACGAGGAGAAGATCCCGCTGCTGATCGGCCTGCTGACCCGCAGCGAGGGCCACCGCACCATGGTGTTCGTGAACACCAAGGTGTGGGTGGAGCGCGTGGCCAAGGCGCTCGAGCGCGCCGGCTTCCGCGTCGGCGTGCTCTCGGGCGACGTGCCGCAGAAGAAGCGCGAAACCCTGCTGGCGCGCTTCCAGAAGGGCCAGCTCGACATCCTGGTGGCCACCGACGTGGCCGCGCGCGGCCTGCACATCGACGGCGTGTCGCACGTCTACAACTACGACCTGCCCTTCGACGCCGAGGACTACGTGCACCGCATCGGCCGCACCGCGCGCCTGGGCGCCGAGGGCGACGCCATCAGCTTCGCCTGCGAGCGCTACGCCATGTCGCTGCCCGACATTGAGGCCTACATCGAGCAGAAGCTGCCGGTGGCGCAGGTCGAGAAGGAGCTGCTGGTGCCGGTGCCGCGCGCGCCGCGCGAGCGGGTCGAGGGCGAGGAAGAGGGCGAGAGCGTGAGCGCCATCTTCCGCGAGGTGCGCGAGGCCAAGGCCGCCGAAGACGAACGCCGCGGCGGCAGCCGTTCCGGCGGTCGCGGCGGTCGCGACGGTGGCCGCCCGGGCGGCGGTGGCCGCGGCGAACGGGGTCCGCGCAGCG
>NZ_AVCH01000087.1 GCF_000747075.1 Arenimonas malthae CC-JY-1 | reverse complement strand
GAGGGCGGCTGCAGCGCGTGACCGCGGCCTACGAAGCCCACCGCCGCGACGGCGCGCTGCCCAGCACCTGGGAAGTGCTGACCGCCCAGGCCTGGGGGCCGGCGCCGGGCGCGCCGCGCCGCGAAGGCGGCGCCGACCTGGCCACCTTCCCGGCCGACCGCATCCCCCTGCGCCGGCGCTGAGCGATAGACTCGGGCGGACCGACCCGCCCAGGAGCGTGCGCATGCCCCGTTTCCCCCGCCTTTCCGCGCTGGCCGCCGTGCTGCTGCTCGCCGGCTGCGCCTCCGACCCCGAGGTGCGACCCGTGGCCGAGACTCCTATCGAAGGCATCGACTGGCGGCTGGTGGCCACCACCAGCGAACGCAGCGTGCCCACCCGCGGCGCCGGTTCCGCGGTGCTGCGCGTGGACGGCGAGCGCTTTTCGCTCACCGGCCCCTGCAACCAGCACGGCGGCGCCTTCGCGCGCAGCGGCAACGAACTGCGTTTCGGCGGCGAAAACGGCGCCATCATCAGCACGAAGATGATGTGCCCCGGCGAACTGATGGCGCGCGAATCGGCGCTGCTCTCGGCGCTGCGCCAGCCGGTGCGGGCCGTGTTCGAAGGCCCCTTCCTGAGCCTGGTGGCCGCCGACGGCGCGAGCTGGCGCTTCGACCGCCGCGCCGCCACCACCGAAGCCGCCGGCGAACCGATGGTGGTGCAGGTGGCCGGCCACCGCGCGCCCTGCGCCGGCGGCCTGTGCCTGCAGGTACGCACGCAGCCGGGCGCGGCCTGGGAGCCGTATTACGGCGACATCGAAGGCTTCGCCTGGGAATCGGGCGTGGACGCCGTGCTGCGCGTGCGCGAAACCAGCGGCGACGACGGCCAGCGCAAGTGGGTGCTGGTGGAAGTGCTCGAAACCGGGCGCTGAGCGGATTCAACGCACCGCGTCGAGCGGGCTGCGCACGGCGTTGGCGCCGCGGCCCAGCACGTGCGTGTAGATCTGCGTGGTGGCCAGGTCCTTGTGGCCCAGCAGCGCCTGCACCGTGCGGATGTCGTAACCCGATTCGAGCAGGTGGGTGGCGAAGCTGTGGCGCAGCGTGTGCGCGCTGACCGGCTTGTCCAGGCCCAGGCGCCTGGCCGCGAGCTTGAGGTGGCGTGACAGCGCTTCTTCGCCCACGTGGTGGCGGCGCGTGATTCCGCTCTTCGGGTCTTCCGACAGCGTGTCGGACGGGAACACGTACTGCCAGCCCGGCTCGGTGGCGGCGTTCGGGTATTTGCGCGCCAGCGCGTGCGGCAGCCACACCCGGCCGTGGCCGGCGGCCAGGTCGGCCGCGTGCAGGCGGCGGGCGCGGGCGATGGCCTCGCGCAGCGGCTGCTGCAACGAGGCGGGCAGCATCGTGCGGCGGTCCTTGCCGCCCTTGCCGTCGCGCACCAGGATTTCCTGGCGGTCGAAGTCCACGTCCTTGATGCGCAGGCGCAGCCCTTCCATCAGCCGCATGCCGGTGCCGTAGAGCAGGGATGCCAGTACGCGCGGCCGGCCCTGCATCAGTTCGAGAAGACTGCGCACCTCGTCGGCCGACAGCACCGACGGCAAGCGCCGAGGCCGCTTGGCGCGCACCACGTCGTCCATCCACGGCAGCTTGAGCTCGAGCACCTCCCGGTAAAGGAACAGCAGCGCCGACAAGGCCTGGTTCTGCGTACTGGCCGCCACGTTTCCCTGCACCGCCAGCCGCGTAAGAAACGCCGCCACTTCCCGCCCACCCAACTCGCGCGGATGCCGCCCCCGGTGCGCCTGTATAAACCGCCGCACCCACCCGAGATACGCCGCCTCGGTGCGCAAGCTGTAGTGTTTGGCGCGGATACGGTCGCGAACAACCTGCAACAAGCCGGGACGTGCCGGCCCGGCGCCTTCCCGCGCTACACCGTCATTTGAGGGCAGTTCCGCGCTACGCCGGCGTTTGTTCTCCATACGAAGCGACGATGGACGCCGCGAGGGCCGTCCGCCGTCCGCCAAACGATTGATCAGGAGTGAGAATTTGTCTCCCTCACCTGAATGCGCAGGCCGATGTCTGGCGCTATGCTCGACTAGAAACCACTACTAGTTGTTAGGCCAGTGCTTATTGGAATTTCCAGCCAGCTGAGAATAGGTGCGGCAATCGGCCTCGCTTTCGGATCCTTGGCGCTACTGACTGCTGAGTTCATCGCTACGTCTCGCAGCCTTCTGATGGGCGCAGGTCTTGCTCTGGCCGCTGTTCTTCTTCAATCCGCCGTTCACTTCCGTCGACTCTTGACTTGGTCTGGCTACATGGGGGCGGCTGCGCAGGTCAGATCAGCTCATCCTTTTGGTATCTCATGGCCAATCACCCTGAGCGCCCCTCTTGCGCTATTCGCATTCAATGCGCAGGGCCTCTCGGGCATCAACATACTTCCTGGCCTCTTGGCCTGGACTGCCACCCTGCTTCTGTCAATTTCTGGGATTCTGGCCTTGGCACTTGCGGTTGCTGAGAGGCGCTGGTCTTATCGGCCTAACTAATCATTCAAGCCGACGCCTTCGGCGCGGCTTAACTCAGGCGTTAGCCCGCGTTGGAAGTGGGGAGTGTCGTGGGTCAAGCGCGGATCGCTCGTGGCGCGCCACGCAACTCCGCTTCGCCTGGCACCACGCATCAAGCGCTTTCGGTAAGGCCCGCGGTACAGTCTTTCGGCAAGGCCATAGTCGGCCAGTCCATCGCCGCCGCGGTCTA
>NZ_AVCH01000086.1 GCF_000747075.1 Arenimonas malthae CC-JY-1 | reverse complement strand
TGCGGATTTCGGAGCACCGTGACCGGCCGTTTCGGTTGATCGTGACCGCTCATTTCGCTAACGCGTGACCGCTCATTTCGGTAGCAACGTGACCGATTCTCCGCCTGTTCCGAAACAGGTGGTCACGGCTTACCGAAATCGCCGGTCACGACTTAGCGAAAGCCTTCCCCTTCGTTGCGCATGACCTGATGCGCCGCCATCCTCGACCGATTTCGGGAGAGGAAGATGGCGGCGCCGCGAGTAGCCATGCGAAACATCAAAGAATGTCTGCGCCTCAAGTTTGAGGCCGGCTTGTCCCACGAGAAGATTGCCCGTGCCTTGCAGCTGTCCAAGGGCGTGGTTAGCAAGTACATCGCGGCGGCGCGGGTGGCCGGGCTGGACTGGCCGGCGCTGGTGGCCATGGACGAGGCCGCGCTGGCGGCCGCCTTGTTTGCACCGACGTCGACGAACAAGCCGCGCGGTGAGCGAGTGCTGCCCGATGTGCTGAGCATCCACCGCGAGTTGCGACGCAAGGGCGTGACCTTGCAGCTGCTGTGGGAGGAATATCTCGCCGCGCATGCGGGCCAGCCGACCTACCGCTACACCCAGTTCGTCGAGCACTACCGGCGCTACGCCCAGACGCTCAAACGTTCGATGCGTCAGCTGCACCGTGCGGGCGAGAAGCTATTCATCGACTATGCCGGGCCGACGCTGCCGGTGGTCGACCCGGCCACCGGCGAAGTGCGCCGGGCGCACATCTTCGTCGCCGCCCTGGGCGCCTCGAATTACACCTATGCCTGCGCGACGCCAGGCGAAACCCAGGTGGACTGGCTGACCTCGCTGGGCCAGGCTCTGACCTACTTTGGCGGCGTGCCGGAAATGGTTGTGCCGGACAATCCGCGCGCCCTGGTCGCCCAGCCGGATCGCTACGAGCCGGGCCTGAACCGGGCCACGCTGGAGTGCGCGCGTCATTACCAGACGGTGATCCTGCCGGCACGGCCACGCAAGCCTCAGGACAAGGCCAAGGCCGAGGTGGCGGTGCAGGTGGTCGAGCGCTGGATCATGGCGCGGCTGCGCCATCGGCAGTTCTTCAGCCTGCATGCGCTTAACCAGGCCATCGCCGAGCTGCTGGAGGATCTGAATCGGCGCCCGTTCAAGCGGCTCGATGGCTGCCGGCGCGACTGGTTCGAGCGTCTGGATCGCCCGGCCTTGCGAGCGCTGCCGGTGCATCCCTACGAGGTCGCCACCTTCAAGCGCTGCAAGGTCAGCATCGACTACCACATCGAGGTCAATGGCAGCTTCTACAGCGTGCCCTCCGCCCTGGCCCGGCAGAACGTGGACGTGCGACTGACGGCACACACCCTGGAAGTGCTGCATGGCAACCGGCGGGTGGCCAGCCACCTGCTGCTGGGGCGACGCGGCGCTTACAGTACCCAGCGCGAACACATGCCCGCAGCGCACCAGGCGCATCGTGAGTGGACGCCGCAACGCCTGCTCGACTGGGGCGAGCGGATCGGCCCCTACACGCGCCAACTGATCGATCACCAACTGACCCACAAGCCGCACCCGGAGATGGGCTACCGCGCCTGCCTCGGCCTGCTCTCGCTGGCCCGGCGCTATGGCAATGCACGCCTGGAAGCCGCTGCCGAACGTGCCGTACACCTGCGCGCCTTCACCGGGCGCAGCGTGCGCAACCTGCTCCAGCAAGGCCTGGATCAACAGCCGCTGCCCCAGCGTGCCGCCGAAACGACCTTACCCGGCGACCACGAGAACGTCCGTGGCGCCGACTACTACCAACCCCCGCAACAGGAGCTGTTCGATGATGCCGCAACACACCCTGAATCAACTGCACCAGCTACGCCTGGACGGCATGGCCCGCGCCCTGGAAGAGCAATGGACGCTGCCGGCCAGCCACAGCCTGAGCTTCGATGAACGCCTCGGCCTACTGCTCGACCGCGAACTGGCCTGGCGTGACAACCAGCGCCTGGTACGGCTGCGCAAGAAGGCCAAGCTCAAGTACGCCAACGCCTGCCTGGAAGATCTCGACCGCCGCTCCGGACGCGCCCTGGACGAGCGTCTGATCGCCACCCTGGCCAGTGGCGACTGGATCCGCCAGCAGCACAACCTGCTGCTGACCGGCCCGACCGGTGCCGGCAAAACCTGGCTGGCCTGCGCCCTGGGCAACCAGGCCTGCCGCCAGGGCTATAGCACCCTGTACCTGCGCACCCCGCGCCTGCTGGAACAACTGCGCATCGCTCATGGCGACGGCAGCTTCGGCCGTACCCTGCAACAGCTGGCAAAGGTCGACGTCCTGGTGCTGGACGACTGGGCGCTAGCCCCGCTGGAGGAAGGAGCCCGGCATGACCTGCTGGAGGTGATCGACGACCGCGCTGGCAGCCGCTCCACCATCCTGACGAGCCAACTGCCCATCGAGCACTGGCACGGCTGGATCAACGACCCGACCCTGGCCGATGCCATCCTCGACCGCCTGGTGCACAACGCCTACCGACTGACGATGAAAGGCGAGTCGCTGCGCCGAAAAAAAGCCGAGGAACAAGCCGCATCGTGACCGATGCGATTACAATCCAGAACCCGCGCAACCGGGGTGGAAGCACCGGTCACGTATTAGCGAAACGCTCGGTCACGTTCACCGAAATCCGCACA
>NZ_AVCH01000085.1 GCF_000747075.1 Arenimonas malthae CC-JY-1 | reverse complement strand
CCGGAGAAGCCGGGGCGATTCATGTCGGCTCACCTTCTAGATTTGTGTGGCGCGGATGTGAAGACTCCACGGTTGCTTTTGATTGGCCTGACCAGGAGGGAGCTAGCTCCTTGATGGGAGACGCCGCCTGCCCAACGCCGTTGGCTTTGGGGGAGGATCCGGCGCCTCTGTCATAGATACCTCGTGATGGAAGTCCTCGGCCGACCCAGTCATCATCTGTGAGATGGATTCCGAAGATACGGCCCATCAAGTTGCGCGGCACCACAGCGCAGAACTGCGCAAGAGAATAGGCTTCCGCCTTCTCACCGCCTGAAGAGAATCCAACGCCAAATATGTTTCCGGTCACCATGTCTGTCAATCGACAGACGAGCAGGGCTGGCGCAGGCTCACGCGAAAGGACCTGTCGCGGAAGTTCGGGAATGTAGTAGACGTCTGCTTCTGCGGTTTCCAAGTAGTTTGCGCTGTCTTGCGAAAATGACCCCACCGTGGCGGCCATGCGCGAACGGAATCGAGCGTCGCCCCAGCGATTTCTTTGTACATCCTCTAGGCTGAACGTCTTCAGCACCCAGTAGCGGAACTGCTGATAAGTAGGAAACGCTAGGCCTTCAGGATGAAACCAGGATTTGCGTCCGTTGCTGAGTGTCTGGACTTTGCAGCCAAATTCATCGCGCAAGGCCTTCTCGTGAATGGCCACCATGGTCTTGCCTAGGTCGACATTGCGGACGTAGGCGTTCTGGATCCTGTCGGCTATAGCTACTGCCGAGTGACCATGGAGCGACCCCGAACTCTTGTTGGGTCGGCCAAGGCGTTTGCCGTCGCCAACCCATTTCTCCCTGGACCAGTTGCCTATCCCAGAAAACGCGGGGATCAAAGATTCAATTTGGCAGCCAAACAGTCTAAATGCGCAGTACCACAGTAGCGTTCGAAGAGCGTTCGGCGGGTTATGCGGTTGGGTCAATTCAGGCGACTCAGCTGTCGTATCAGGCGGATTGTCGTCGCGTTGGGGTTCCCATACCGCAGCGAGGGTCTTCTTGAACAGCCTCTCCGGTCTGGCAGCGCCATCGAATGCGAGTTCGAATTCCGGGTTGAGAAAAGGTGTAATGGTCGCCAGTCGAGACTGGGCGTACTCCCTATAAGACTTTACGGATTCTATTCGGCCTGTTTCCAATTCGTCGATCGAGACGCCTTCAATAGCTTTGAGCCAAGGCGGGACAGAGGATTGCGTGGGCGATTCTATGAGTCGTCCCGTACGCAGGGCGGCTTCAACGTTGTCACGCGGAAGTCGAATCAGGTGAACTCTCCACTCGTGCTTTTGGCGAGCGAACCACGCAAAGGTCATCGCGTCGAGGTCAGATCTATTGCATAGAAGGTAATAGGTGGTTGACGAGACGAGCGGACCACAACCCTCGGGCGCAGTAAACTGGCAGCCGATGTGCATAGGTCAGCGCTCAAACCAAGAGGCGTAGCGCTCGAACGGATCCTCGCGCTCGGACGACAATCGCTTCGTCATGAGAAGTGGCGAGAAAAGGTCAATGCGCAGTTCGCGACGCCAGATGGCTTGGTATAGAACGACGTGAACGTCATAGTCCGACAGGGATGTTGCTTTGGCGGTCTCCTTCACAAGAAGGTAGGCCGGACGCTCGTCATCCAGGCGTTCGCGCATCATTTCAATGACGGCGTGGCGTTGCGTCTCTGACGCGATCATCTCCCTGGAGTGCCACCCGTAGAGGTCGCGCAGGTTTGAGATAAGGTCCGCATCCAGCTGAGAGGCAGTGACGCGCACTGTCCGGATAGATGCCGCCGCGTAGTATTTTTCTTCGATGAGGTGGCGAAGTTCAGCGCCTGGGTCGAGTGGACGCCGTCTAACCCGACCCAATGCTGTTGGTCCGCGCCGAAGATAGTCCGCTTCGGTCAGCTTGATGTTCCAGTTGACGCAGTAGGGCCCCTGATCATCGCGAAGGAATAGCAGCAGGTCGCCGATATAGGGGAGCGGTACCCATTCGCACTCTCCGCCCCCGAAGTCGTAGTACACCTTGGGATGGCGCTTGATGGCCCCGAAGGATTCCGCGACCGCGACCGTCCCGGGTAGTGGATCGAAGCGAAGGCCGGCTCCGGCGGGGCTGCCCTGGAGGGGGTGCGGAGCGGGGGCGGGCGACAGCATCCGCTGTTCATGGAGATCGAAAAGCGCAGGGTTGTGGAGTGCCAGATAGGCGGCCTTCGCTTCCGGTTGGGACAGCAGGTGGACATCTCGTCCCAAGAGGGCGGAGTAGAGGGTCGTCGGGCGGCTGACCCTGGGTGCTTCTTGGGGGGTTGCCCTGATTGCAGGCCTATAGTCCCTTCCCCAGGCGGGTACGCCCTGTCGATCGTAGTAGCGCTTCAGACGCTCACCCGGCTTGTTGCCCATGCTCACCCTCTCTAGCAGCCCTGCTCGGCGCGTTTCACGCGCAATTCAATGTTGGGGCGCAGGAGGCCGTCCCCCCTTGAACCGGGGAGCGCTAGGTGCATAATGGGGGCGCGAACCGTTCCACCATGCGATACCTCCAGCGGCCCAGCACAGCCTGAGAACTGTGTTGGGCCGTTGCGCTTTTGGCGCCTGTCTATGTCGGCGTCAGGTCATGAGCCACTCTCCAGGCGAGAGGAGGATGTGAGTTGGCGTCCGATGCCCGGAGCCTCAACGGTTCGAATGTCGGGTTTCAGCCCCAAGGCCACAGCGGCCCGATGCGCTTTGCCGCGTCGGCCGCGCGTCCGTCCGGAAAGAAGGGCATAGACCACCGAAGCTGGGAACCCGTGGTCCTGGGCCCACTGGGTAACGGTCTGGCCGGTGACCTCAAACCATTCCCGAGCCTCTTCGACGGTCCGATGTAGTGACATGCCCGGTTCCCAGGGTGTATGTTGCAATCTATAAGGGAACTTACAAAACGTCAATAAACATGACAAAAGAAGAACAGAAGGATTTCGGTCGCCGATTGGCTGGGGAGCGTCAGCGTCTTCAGCTCACGCAAGCTGAGGTGGCCGGAGCCGCGGGCGTCTCAGCTGAATCGCCCCGGCTTCTCCGG
>NZ_AVCH01000084.1 GCF_000747075.1 Arenimonas malthae CC-JY-1 | reverse complement strand
CGCTGGCGGGCGTGGCCGCGGCGGCACGCAGGCGCGCTTCGGCTTCCGCGCTGGCGGCCAGCTTTTCGGCCTCTTCGCGGCGGGCGGCCTCCTGCTCGGCAGCCAGCGCCGCCGCCTCGGCTTCGGCTTCGGCTTCGGCTTCGGCCGCCACCAGGCTGTCGCGCAGGCGCGAGAGCGCCGGAAGTTCGGCATCCGCGCGTTCGACCAGGCCCACCAGGCGCCGCGCCTCGGTGAAGTCGCCGCGGGCGATGGCCTGCTCGCTGCCGATCAGTGCGTAGGGCAGCAGTTCGACCAGCGCGGTTTCGATGTTCGCATCGCCCGGCACCAGCGCGCGCAGCGCCAGGTAATGCTCGATGGCGTTGTCGCCCACGGGCGAATACAGGCGCTGCTCGGACAATGCGGACGCGGCGGCGGCGCGCAGGCCGGCTTCGTCGGTGGGCGCGGCAGGTGCGGGCGCGGCCTCGACCGGTGCCGCGGCGGTGGCGGCCGGAGCAGCAGCATCCGGCGACGATTCGCCGGCGCAGGCCGACAGCAGCAGCAACACGGGCAGGCACAGCAGCGGGCGCAACGGGCGCATGTCGTTCTCCTTCGCGAAGAGCGACAAGCCTAGGCAGCGCGCGTGACGGGATTGCTGCGGGAATGCTGCGGCACAGATCTGGGCCCACCAGGACTCGAACCTGGAACCAAGGGATTCGCGTATCCCGGGAATTTCCCCCCGGCGCGGACTATCTCTTCACCCTCCGCTTGCGCGGGTGGGGTGCGGGACGCTCGAGCCTGTGATCAAGGGCACTGTAGCCCCCAGGTAGTCTCTGCACCTTCCGGCGGTGTACCGCCGGCTTGGCTCAGGGTTACCACCGGCCGAACCGCTGAGGTTTCCCTGAATTCATCCCGTTCCCGTCCGCCCCTTACGGAGCGGCGGCACCTTTCGATGAGTCCCCTGCTCTAACCATTGAGCTATAGGCCCTTTGCGACAACCTCATCATATGGCCGAGGCGTTGTACTACGCCAGTGTTCCGCCTGCCCTGCTACGGTCCAGGCATGGATGCCGTCCTCTGCAAGACCTGCCTGACGCAACTCTCAGGCCGACAGACTGTCTTCTGCTCGCGGCGATGCAAGAACGCCGACACCAACCATCGCCATCAGAGTTACCTCTCCCAGATGAAGCGCGGCATTGAACGCAAGACCGAGCTGGTGGCGAGATTTGGCGGAAGCTGCTCGGCGTGTGGCTACCGGAGGAACCTCGCCGCGCTCAACTGGCACCACCGGGTTCCCGGCAAGAAGTCCTTCCAGCTAGACCTGAGGGCGCTGTCCAATCGCGGCACTGCGGCCATCGAAGCTGAAATCCTCAAGTGCGACCTGCTTTGTGCCAACTGCCACGCGGAAGCGCACTACCCCCATCTCGCCCTCCTAGCGATGGAGATCGGATGAAGTCACCGGCTCCGTCGCATGCGCCAGGTCCTCGGGCACAGGCGCCCCCTCCGGCCGCAGCTGCCCTTCCCACTTCGACACCGCGGCGGTGGCGACGCTGTTGCCGATGACATTGGTGGCCGAGCGCGCCATGTCCAGGAAATGGTCGATGCCCAGCAGGAGCAGCAGGCCGGCCTCGGGCAGGTTGAACTGCACCAGCGTGGCCGCGATCACCACAAGCGACGCGCGCGGCACGCCGGCGATGCCCTTCGAGGTGACCATCAGCACCAGCAGCATGGCCAGCTGCTGGCCCAGGCTCAGGTCGATGCCGTAGGCCTGGGCGATGAACATCACCGCGAAGGTGCAGTACATCATCGAGCCGTCGAGGTTGAAGGAATAACCCAGCGGCAGGACGAAGGACGCCACGCGGTTGCTGCAGCCGAACTTCTCCAGCTGCGCCAGCGTCTTCGGGTAGGCCGCTTCGGACGAGGCGGTGGCGAAGGCCAGCAGGGTCGGTTCGCGCACGGCGCGGAACAGGCCCACCGCGCGCCGGCCCAGCAGCGCCCAGGCCGCCAGGAACAGCACGCCCCACAGGATGATGATGCCCAGGTAGAACTGGCCCATGAACTTGCCGTACACCGCCAGCACGCCGAGGCCGCTCTTGGCGATGGCGGCGGAGACCGCGGCGAACACCGCGAACGGCGCCGCCCACATCACGAACATAGTGACCTTGAGCATCACGTAGGACAGGCCCTCGAGCGCGTCCACCAGCACCTTGCCCTTCTCGCCCACCGCCGAGGCGGCCACGCCGAAGAACACCGAGAACACCACGATCTGCAGGATCTCGTTGCGCGCCATCGCGTCGGCGATGCTGGTGGGCACCAGGCGCGTGACGAACTCCGCCAGGCTCAGGCCGGTCACGGCGATGTCGCTGCGCGCGGCCACGTCGGGCAGCTCGATGCCGAGGTTCACGCCGGGCTGGAGCAGGTTCACCAGCAGCAGGCCCAGGCCCAGCGACACCAGCGAGGCGCCCATGAACCAGGCCAGCGACTTGATGCCCACCCGCCCCACCGTGCCCAGGTCGCCCATCTTGGCGATGCCCACCGCCAGGGTGGCGAACACCAGCGGGCCGATGATCATCTTGATCAGGCGCAGGAAGGTGGTGGTGACGACGCCGAAGCCCGATACCCAGGGCGCGGTGTCCTCGACCGTGAAATTGAGGGTGGTGCCGGCGACCACGCCCAGTACCAGGCCGGCCAGGATCCACCACGTGAGCTTGTTGCCGCTTGCCATCCCCAGCGCTCCCCAAACGAAAGGGCCCCGCGGATGCGGGGCCCCTGAATGCTACCACCGGCCGCGGCTTACTCGAGGTCGAGGAAGGACCGCAGCTGCTCGGACCGGGTCGGGTGGCGCAGCTTGCGCAGGGCCTTGGCCTCGATCTGGCGGATGCGCTCGCGGGTGACGTCGAACTGCTTGCCCACTTCCTCGAGGGTGTGGTCGGTGTTCATGTCGATGCCGAAGCGCATGCGCAGCACCTTGGCCTCGCGCGGGGTGAGGCCGGCCAGCACGTCGCGCACGGTCTCCATCAGGCCGAGGTTGGTGGTGGCCTCGATCGGGGACTCGATGCTGGTGTCCTCGATGAAGTCGCCCAGGTGGCTGTCCTCGTCGTCGCCGATCGGGGTCTCCATCGAAATGGGTTCCTTGGCGATCTTGAGCACCTTGCGGATCTTGTCCTCGGGCATCTCCATTTTCTTGGCCAGCTCTTCCGGGGTCGGTTCGCGGCCCATTTCCTGCAGCATCTGGCGGGAAATGCGGTTGAGCTTGTTGATGGTCTCGATCATGTGCACCGGGATGCGGATGGTGCGCGCCTGGTCGGCGATCGAGCGGGTGATGGCCTGGCGGATCCACCAGGTGGCGTACGTGGAGAACTTGTAGCCGCGGCGGTATTCGAACTTGTCCACGGCCTTCATCAGGCCGATGTTGCCTTCCTGGATCAGGTCGAGGAACTGCAGGCCGCGGTTGGTGTACTTCTTGGCGATGGAAATCACGAGGCGCAGGTTGGCCTCGACCATTTCCTTCTTGGCCTTGCGGGCCTTGGCCTCGCCGTAGGCCATCGCGCGGTTGATTTCCTTGATGTCGGGCAGCGACAGGAACAGCGAGTCCTCGATGCCGACCAGCTTCTGCTGCTCGGCGACGATCTCGTCCTTGAACTCGCGCATGCCGGACGACCACTTCTGCTTGCGGCGGATGACGTCGTCGGCCCAGTCGAGGTTGATCTCGTTGCCCGGCCAGGCGCGCAGGAAGTCCTTGCGCGGCATCTTGGCGCTGCGCACGCAGATGTCGAGGATCTTGCGCTCGTGCTCCTTGATGGCGTTGACCACTTCGCGCAGCTTGCGCACGAAGGCGTCCATCAGCGCCAGCGGGAGCTTGAGGCGCAGGAACTCGGCCGCCATTTCCTCGCGGGCCTTGATGGTCTTCTTGTCGGCCGCGCCGTACTTGGCGTGCGTCTTCTGGAACTTGGTGTAGAGCGCCTTGAGCGCGTCCATGCGGCGGCCGACCTCGGCCGGGTCCGGACCGGTGTCGACGGCGGCGGTTTCCTCGCCGTCCTCGCCCGCGGGCTCCTCGTCTTCCTCGATCTCCGCGTCTTCGTCGATCACGGCCTCGGGGATGACTTCCTCGGGCTCCTCGACGTCGAGGAAGCCGACCACGACCTCGTTCAGGCGCTTCTTGCCCTCGAGGTGCTGGTCGTAGTCCTCGAGCAGCAGCTGGATCGACCAGGGGAAGCTGGCCAGCGAGGCGTGGACCTGGTTCAGGCCTTCCTCGATGCGCTTGGCGATGGCGATCTCGCCCTCGCGGGTGAGCAGCTCGACCGAGCCCATTTCGCGCATGTACATGCGCACCGGGTCGGTGGTGCGGCCACCCTCGGTGTCGAGCGCGGTCAGCGCGGCGGCGGCTTCTTCGGCGGCGGTGTCGTCGGAGTCGCGGGTGGACGAGGAATCGGACAGCAGCAGGGTCTCGGCGTCGGGCGCGACTTCGTGCACCTCGATGCCCATGCCGTTGATCATGCCGATGATGTCTTCGATCTGCTCCGGATCGACGATGTCGTCGGGCAGGTGATCGTTGACCTCGGCATAGGTCAGGTAACCCTGCTCGAGGCCCTTGCTGATCAGCTGCTTGATTTCGGACTGCTGAGCCGGACGATCGTTGGCCATGAAAACTGTCCCGAGACTGGGAAAATGGAACCGCGCAGTATACAGGAGCCCGCCCCGCCTAGCTATCTGTTTGACAGAAAAGGGGTTTTTAGGGGCTAGGACTGCAGCCGGAAGGTGACCGGGCCATCATTGACCAGGCTGACCATCATGTGGGCGCCGAAGCGGCCGGTTTCAACCCGGGGGTGGCGTTCCCGGCACAGGGCCACCAGGCGGTCGAAGCCGCGGCGGCCGGCCTCGGGGTCGGCGGCGCTGGTGAAGCTGGGGCGCAGCCCGCTGCGGGTGTCGGCGGCCAGCGTGAACTGGCTGACCAGCAGCAGCCCGCCGCCGATGTCGGCCAGCGAACGGTTCATGCGCCCGGCCTCGTCGCCGAACACCCGGTAGGCCAGCAGCCGGCTGGCCATTTTTTCGATGCGGGCCTCGTCGTCGCCGGGCTCCACCGCCACCAGGGCCAGCAGGCCGGGGCCGATGGCGCCCACGACGTCGCCGTCGACGCGGACGCTGGCTTCGGTGACGCGCTGGATGAGGGCGATCATGGCGGCATGGTCGCCGCGGCCGCGCGCGGCGGTCAACGCCATCGGCGTGGCCGGGGCCATCCCTTACACTCCGGCGATGCCCGCCGTTCCCTTCGCCAGCCGACTGATGTTCGCCGCCGCCTGGCTCGCGGGCCGGCTGCCGCTGGGCCTGCAGCGCGCGCTGGGCGCGGCCCTGGGCGACCTGGCCTGGCGCGCCAACGGCCGCGAGCCGAAGGTGGCCCGCCGCAACCTCGAGCTGGTGGCGCCGCAGATGGCCGCCGCCGAACGCGAGGCGATGGTGCGCGAAGTCATGCGCGAGACCGGCCGCAACGCGCTCGAAACCCTGCGCATCTGGACCCGCCCGCGCGCCGACAACCTGCGCCTGGTGCGCGGCACCGAGGGGCTGGCCCTGCTGGAACAGGCCGAGGCCGCCGGCCGCGGCGTCATCATCGCCGCGCCGCACTACGGCAGCTGGGAGCTGCTGGTGGAATTCATGGCCGCGCGCGGCCCCTTCAGCCTGGTCTACCGGGTGCCGGAAACGGCCGCCGGCGATGGCTTCCTGCGCCTGGCCCGCGGCGGCGAGAACATCCGCCTGGTGCCGGCCGAGGCCACCGCGATGCGCCCGCTGTGGCGCGCGCTGCAGGCCGGCGAAGTGGTGGGCATCACGCCCGACCAGCAGCCCAAGCTCGGCGGCGGCGAGTTCGCGCCCTTCTTCGGCCACGCGGCGCTGACCCTGAGCCTGATCCCCAAGCTGGCCGCGCGCACCGGCGCGGCGGTGCTCGTGGGTTACGCCGAACGCGGCGCCGACGGCGATTACGTGGTGCGTTTCGAGCCGGCGCCGGCGGCCATCGCCTCCGACGACGTGGTGGCCGCCACCGCCGCGATGAATTCGGCGGTCGAAGCGGTCGCACGACGTGACTTCCGTCAGTACCAGTGGACCTACAAGCGCTTCACGATCCGGCCACCGGGCTCGGGTGAAGAAAACCCCTACGAACGCCGCCGGAGAACGCCGCGATGAACGACCCCCTGTCCGCTCCCGCCCCACTCGCCGACGACGGCTGGCAGTCGCTGCCGCCGGCGGCGCGGCGCGTGGCCGGCATCACCGGGGCGATCGCGGGGCTGGTGGTCGGCACGCTGGTGGCGGTGCCCGTGGCCGTGGCCGTGGACGCCGGCCTGGCCCTGAAGCTCGCGCTGGGCGCAGTGCTGTGGCTGGCCTTGCCGGTGCTGGCCCTGGCCTGGGCGCGCGTGCGCTGGCGCCGCACCTCCTGGCGGCTGGACGAACGCGGCCTGCAGGTGCGCCGCGGCGTGTTCTGGCGCAAGGAAGTGCTGGTGCCGCGCAGCCGCGTGCAGCACCTGGACCTCGAACGCGGCCCCATCGAACGCCACTTCGGCCTGGCCACCCTGGTGGTGCACACCGCCGGCACCCGCATGCACGCGCTGCGCCAGTCGGGCTTCTTCGACGCCGACGCCGTGGCCCTGCGCGACGCCCTGCTGCCCGAGGCCGACCGCCATGACGACAGCCTCTGACGAACTCGCCGGCGGCGCCGAGCGCCGGCTGCACCCGCTGTCGTGGCTGTTCGTGCTGCTGCTGCAGCTCAAGAGCTTCGCGCTGCCGCTGCTGGTGCTGCTGTTCACCGGCCGCGGCAACTCCTGGGAACTGTGGGGCCTGGCCGGCGCGGGCGTGCTGGTGCTGGTGTCGCTGGCGCAGTACTTCACCTTCCGCTTCCGCGTGGAGCGCGACGGGCTGGTGATCCGCAGCGGCCTGCTGCAGAAGAGCCTGCGCCACATCCCCTTCCACCGCGTGCACAACGTGGCCCTGCACCAGTCGCTGCTGCACCGCCTGGCGGGCGTGGCCGAGGTGCGGCTCGAATCAGCCGGCGGCATGAAGCCCGAGGCGGAAATGCGCGTGCTGTCGCTGGCCGACGCCCACGCGCTGGAGGAACTGGTGCGCGCCCACGGCCACGGCGCCGCGCCCGCGGACACCGGCGAAGCCGCGGCGATGCCGCCGGAAAGCCGCGAACTGCTGGCGCTGGACACCGGCGAGGTAGTGCGGCTGGGGCTCATCTCCAACCGCGGCATGCTGCTGGTGGCCGCGGGTTTCGGCGTGCTGGCGCAGACCGATTCCAAGCTGGTGGGCAGCGTGCTCACCGGCTGGGTGCAGGGCGCCATGGGCCTGGGCAAGGAACTGCACCTGGGCTGGCTGGGCTGGACCCTGGGCGTGCTGAGCCTGGTGGCGTTCGCGGTGGTGGCGCTGCGGCTGCTGTCGGTGGCGCTGGCGCTGCTGCAGTTCCACGGCTTCACGCTGGTGGAAACGGGCCGGCGCCTGAGCGCGCAGCGCGGGCTGCTCACGCGCCTGCGCGCGAACATGCCGCGCGCGCGCATCCAGGCCTGGAGCCTGCGCGAAGGCCTGGTGCACCGCTGGTTCCACCGCCGCAGCCTGCGCGTGGACAGCGCGTCGGTCGAGGCCGCCAACGACCAGCGCTCGCTGCGCGACCTGGCGCCGCTGGCCACGCCCGAAACCATGGACGCGCTGATCCGCCACCTGCTGCCCGGCGGCCACTGGCCGATGCAGGCCTGGCGCCCGCTGCACCCGCGCGCCTGGCGCCGGCAGTTCACGCTGCCTGCGCTGTTCGCGCTGGTGCTGGCGGCGATGCTGGCCTGGCAGCAGGGCCCCTGGGGCCTGGCCGCGCTCGGGCTGCTGCCGCTGTTCCTGCTGCGCGCCCGGGTCTGGGCCCGGCACGCCGGCTACAGCGAGGAGGCCGGCGTGATCGCCGTGCGCGAGGGCTGGCTGGACAAACACTGGCGCTTCGCCGAGGTGCGCAAGATCCAGTCGCTGGTGCTGGCGCAGTCGCCTTTCGACCGCCACCACGGCATGGCCACGCTGCTGATGGACACGGTGGGCGCCAGCCCCTTCGAGCCGCCGCTGCGCATCCGCTACCTGCCCGAAGCCGAGGCGCGTGCCCTGCACGACCGCCTGGCCGCGAACCTGGGCGGCGCGGCTATTCGCGCCAGAACTGCGGCGTAAGCAACACGAGCAGCGAGAACACCTCGAGGCGCCCGAGGATCATGCCCAGGGTGCCCAGCCAGATCGCCACGTCGTTCACGGTCGAGAAGCTGTAGGCGGTTTCGCCGAGGCCCGGGCCGGAATTGGCCAGCGTGGCCATGGTGGCGCCGTAGGCCGATTCCAGGTCCAGGCCACTGGCGCTCATGCCCACCAGCAGGGCCATGAACACCAGCATCCAGATCGCGATGAAGCCGCTCACCGACAGCACCACGCTCTCGGACACGCGGCGACCGCCCATCTTCACCAGGAACTGCGCCTTCGGGTGCACCAGCTGCTTGATCTCGCGCCAGCCCTGGCGCACCACCATCACCACGCGCGCCACCTTGATGCCGCCGACGGTGGAGCCGGAGCAGCCGCCGATGGCCGCGATGGTGACCAGGATCACCGGCGCCGGGCCGGTCCACTGGTCGAAGCCCGGCATCACGAAACCGGTGGTGGTGATGTTGGACACCACCTGGAAGGTGGCCATGCGCACCGATTCGCCCAGCGCGGCGAAATCGCCGCCCAGCCACAGCGTCAGGCTCACCAGCAGGCTGAAGCCCAGCACGATGCGCAGGAAGGCGCGCAGCTCCGAGTCGCTGGAATAGACGTCCAGCGAAGCGCGTCGCCAGGCCACGAAGTGCAGGCCGAAGTTGATGCCGCCGAGCAGCATGAAGGCGATGGCAATCCATTCCAGCACCGGGCTGTCCCACTGCTGGAAGCCGGCGTCGTAGGTGGAAAAGCCGCCGGTGGACACGGTGGACATGGCGTGGCCGATCGCGTCGAACAGGTCCATGCCGGCCACCCAGAACGAGGCCGCGCACAGCAGGGTGAGGCCGAAGTAAACGCCCCACAGCGCCTTGGCCGTCTCGGCGATGCGCGGGGTGAGCTTGGTGTCCTTGGTGGGGCCGGTGCTCTCGGCGCGGAACAGCTGGGTGCCGCCGATCTTGAGCATCGGCAGGATCGCCACCGCCAGGATGACGATGCCCATGCCGCCCAGGAACTGCAGCAGCTGGCGATAGAACAGCACGCTGCGCGGGAGCTCGTCGAGGCCGGTGATGACGGTGGCGCCGGTGGTGGTCAGTCCCGACGTCGCCTCGAAGATCGCATCGGCGTAGCTCAGGTAGGGCGGGCCGTGCACGAAGGGCAGCGCCGACACCAGGCTGGCGAACACCCAGGTGAGGGTGACGATGAGGAAGCCGTCGCGCAGGCGCAGGTCGTAGATGACGTTGCGCGCCGTGGCCCACAGCACCGCGCCCACGACGAAGCTGACCAGGAAACTGCCGAAGAACACCGAAGGCGTGCCCTTCTCGCCCCAGGCCAGCGCCAGCAGCGCGGGGGGCAGCTTCGACAGCGAGGACAGGACGATGATCACGCCCAGGATGCGCTGGATGGCGCGGAAGCGTTGGGTCACAGCCAGGTCGCCCCGGTCTGGAACAGGGCGCTCACCTTGGCCATCTCGCGCTTGTCCATCACGAACAGGATCACGTGGTCGCCCGGTTCGATCACCACGTCGTGGTGGGCGATCAGCAGCTTGTCGCCGCGCACGATGCCGCCGATGGTGGTGGCCTCGGGCAGTTCCAGCTCGTCGAGCGCGCGGCCGATGACGCGCGAGGTGCGGGCGTCGCCGCGCACCACCGCCTCGATCGCCTCGGCGGCGCCGCGGCGCAGCGAATACACCCGCGCCGGCGCGCCTTCGCGGATGTGCGCCAGCAGCGCGCCCAGCGTCACCAGCTGCGGGCTGACCGCGATGTCGATGGTGCCGCCTTCCACCAGCTCGGCGTAGCTGGGGCGGTTGATCAGCGAGATCACGCGCGGGCAGCCCATGCGCTTGGCCAGCATCGCCGAGAGGATATTGGCCTCGTCGTCGTTGGTCATCGCGCAGTACACGTCGGTCTGGTCGATGTTCTCCTCGCGCAGCAGGTCCTCGTCGGCGCAGTCGCCGACCAGCACGATGGAGTTGAGCAGGTCCTCGGCGATGCCGCGGGCGCGTTCGCGCGAGCGCTCCAGCACCTTCACCGAATAGCGGCTCTCGAGGCTGCGCGCCAGGTTGCGGCCGATGTTGCCGCCGCCGGCGATCAGCAGGCGCCGCGCCGGGCGCGCGTCCACGCGCCGCAGCTCGCTCATCACGGTCAGGATGTCCTTGCGGTCGGCGAGGAAGAACACCTCGTCGTCCACCTCGATCACCGTGTTGCCCTCGGGCTTCACCGGCTTGCCGTTGCGGAAGATGGCGGCGACGCGCGCGTCCACGCCGGTGGGCAGGTGCTCGCGCAGCTCGCGGATCTCGTGCCCCACCAGTGCGCCGCCGGGCACCGCGCGCACGGCCACCAGCTGCACGCGGCCTTCGGCGAAGTCCAGCACCTGCAGCGCGCCGGGGTATTCGATCAGGCGCTCGACGTGGCGGCAGACCAGCTGCTCGGGGCTGATGGCGGCGCTCACGGCGGAATGTTCCGGGTCGGCCAGCGCGGCCACTTCCAGGTACTGCGCCTCGCGCAGGCGGGCCACGCGGGTGGGCGTGCGGAACTGCTGCTGGGCCACCTGGCAGGCGATCAGGTTCACTTCGTCGCTGGAGGTGACCGCCACCAGCAGCTCGGCCTCTTCCGCGCCGGCCTGCGACAGCACGCTGGGCAGCGAGGCATGGCCCACCACGGTGCGGATGTCGAGCTTTTCGGCCAGGTCGCGCAGGCGCTGGTGGTCGGTGTCGACCACGGTGATGTCGTTGTTCTCGGAGGCCAGCGAGGAGGCCACCGAAGTGCCGACCTGGCCCGCGCCGAGGATGAGGATTTTCATGTTTCCCGGTTGTCCTTGGCTGCGTGTCCCCTCGCAGGTGGCGCTAGTCTAGCCGGAAGGCGTCGCGGCTGCCCCCGCCGCGCAGCCCGGCGGCAACGCCGCGGCCGGCAGCAGCCACCAGCGCCGGCGCGAGGTGGCGCCGGCGAAGTGCGCCGCGTCACGGTCCACGCAGGCCGGCATCGCCTCCTCGAGCGTGAAGATCCAGCGCACCCCCGGTTTTTCCGCCTGCCAGGCCGTGGCCCGGCGCCACTGCTCCGGCCAGCTGGCCCCGGGCTCGGCGCCGCTGGGCCCGAAGCCGAAGGTGGCCACCGGCCGGTCGGCCACCAGCAGGTGCTGCTCGCGCCAGGCCACGCCGCCCAGTTCGGCACCGGGCCCCACGTGGCTGGCCACTTCGGCCATCACCCCGCGCGCCGACAGGTAGCGGTCGAGCACCGGGAAGGCGCCGAAGGAATAGATGACCCACAGGCCGCCCAGCGCCCAGGCCACCGCCGCCGCGGGGCGCGCGCGCAGGACGGCGGCGCAGCCCAGCATCCAGGCGCCGATCACCACCAGCAGGCCGGCCAGCCACTGGATGTCCCCGGGTGCGTATCCGCGCCGGCCCAGCAGGCGGTGTTCGAAGCCGGGGTCACCCAGCAACATGGCCAGGCCAGCCACCAGCAATACGCCGCCCAGGCCCAGCGCGAACGCCAGCAGCAGGCGCCGCGGGCCGGCCTTGCGCAGCAGCCCGGGCAGCAGCGGCGCCAGCGCCAGGCAGAACATGGGCAGCGCCGGCATGATGTACACGTCGCGCTTGCCTTCCGGCACCGAGAAGAACAGCAGCACCAAGCCCATCCAGCCCAGCGGCAGCAGGTAGCGCGCGTCGCGCCGGCGCAGCCGCCGCCACCACGCCGGCACCGCCCAGGGCAAGGCGAGGGCCGCGGGCAGCCACAGCGTGGCGACCACGCCGAACTGGTACCAGAAGGGTTCGTGGTGGTCCCACGAGGCGGTGTACCGGTTGACCGTCTGGTGGAAAAGCAGCGTATGCAGGTAGTCCTGCTGCCAGGCTTCGCCATTGCGCGCCACGGTCCAGAACAGCGGCCCGAACCACGCCAGCGTGGCCAGCGCGAACATCACCGCGCCCAACCCCCAGGTCCGCGCACGCGGCATCGCCACCCGCGGCCAGCCGCGCCAGGCTGCCCACGCCGCCGGCAGCGCCATCAGGAGCGACAGCGCGCCCACCGCCTTGGTGATGGTGCCCAGGCCCGCGGCGAAACCGCCCAGGCCCCAGGCCCGCGGGTCGGGGCCAAGCAGCAACTGCCGCAGGACGCCGTAGTTGGCCAGCGTGACGAAGAACAGCAGCAGCGGGTCGATCTGCGCGCGCTTGGCCTGGAAGGTGAACTGCAGCGCGAACAGCAGCAGCCACGCCGCGGCCAGCCCCACGCGGTGCGTCCACAGCCGCCGGCCGAGGTCGTATACCAGCCACAGCGTGCCCAGGCTGGCCAGCAGCGAAGGCAGCAGGAACCCAAGGCGCAGGCTGCCGCCGGCGAAGCTGATGGCCGCGGCCTGCACCCACATGAACACCGGCGACTTGTCGGAATACAGCTCGTCGCCGCGACGCGGGAACAGCCAATCGCCACCGTCGAGGAAGTAGCGCGTGACCAGCGCGAAGCGCGGTTCGTCGGCGGGCCAGGGGTCGCGCAGGCCCAGGCCGGCGGCGATCACCACGAAAGCGGCCAGCAGCAGCCAGACCAGGTCGCGGGTGTGGTGTGGGCGCGTCGGCATGGTTCGCGATTTACGTGTCAGTTCGTCGGGCGTGGGCACCCGGCCAGGGCTTCGGGACCCACCAGCCACCATTCGCGACGGTTGGCGCTGCCGATGCGCTGGCCATGGGCCTCGACGTCGATGCAGGCCAGCGCCTCGCTGCGCTGGACCAGCAGGCGGCGCCGTGACGGCGCGCTTTCCAGCCAGGCGCGGCCCCGCTCGAGCTGGGTCGGGGGCGGCGTGCGGAACCCGAATTCAACCACCGGCCCGACGGCCTGCAGCAGGTTCTGCTCCTTCCAGTCCACCAGCCCGATCTCGATGCCTTCGCCGGCCAGCGCGCGCGCCTGGCGCATGATGCCGCGGGCGGAATTCTCCTCGTCGAGCAGCGGGTGCACGACCAGGCCGTAACCACTCCACAGCAGCCCCAGCAGCAGCGCGCCGCTGCGCAGCGCGCCGGCGGTGCGGCCCCACAGCGCCACCAGCAGCGACACGCCGCCCACCGAAGCCAGCATCAGCCACAGCCAGCGCGCCTCGGCGCCCAGGCCGCGTTCGGCCACCAGCTTGCGTTCGAAGCCCGGATCGCCGGACAAGGCCGCCAGGCCACCGGCCAGCAGTGCCGCCGACAGCGCCAGCGCGAAGCCCAGCACCGCGCGGCGGAAGCCGGCGCGGCGGGCGATGTCGTCCAGGAACGGCGCGGCGGCCAGCGCCAGGCCCGGCAGCGCCGGCAGGATGTACATGTCGCGCTTGCCCGCGCTGGCGCTGAAGAACAGCAGCACCAGGCCCACCCAGGCCAGCGGCAGCCAGACGCGCGCGTCGCGCTGGCGCCAGGCCTGCGCCCACGGCTTCACCAGCCACGGCAGGGCCAGCGAAAACGGCAGCCAGAAGAACAGCACCACTTCGCCGAAGTACCAGAAGGGCTCCACGTGGTGCCAGGGGTCGGCGTAACGCCGGGCGGTCTGCTTGAACAGGATGTTGTCGAGGTACTCGGCGTGTTCGGGGTTGCCGCTGGTGAGGCCCACCGCCAGCACCGGCACCAGCCACACCGCGATGGCCGCCAGGAAAGCCAGCCCGCCGGCGCTCCAGCGCCAGCCGTTGCCGCTGCCCAGCGGCGCCAGACCCTGCCAGCGGGCGCGCGCCATCAGCCCGAAGGGCAGCAGCGCCAGCAGCGGCAGGAAGCCCACGCCCTTGGTGATCACGCCCAGGCCCGCGGCGAAACAGCCCGCCAGGAACCACCGCCAATGCGGCCCCAGCAACAGGTGCCGGCACAACCCGTAAAGGGACAGCGTGGTCAGGAACACCAGGGTCGGGTCGATCTGCGCGCGCTTGGCCTGGTACACGAACTGCAGGCTCACCAGCACCGCCGTCGCCGCCCACAGCCCCGCGCGCGGCGACCACAGCCGGCGGCCCAGGTCCCAGGTCAGCACCAGGGTGCCCATGGCCGACACCAGCGAGGGCAGCAGGAAACTCCAGCGCCAGCTGCCGATCAGCCCGTAGGCCAGGGACAGCAGCCAGAAGTAGAACGGGGGCTTGTCAGGGTAGAGCTCGACGCCGCGGTGCGGGAACAGGAATTCCCCCGCCTCCACCATCTGCTTGGCCACCAGCACGAACCGCGGCTCGTCGGCGGGCCAGGGGTCGCGCAGGCCGTAGCCCACGGCCAGCACCACCAGGGCCAGGGCGAAAAAAACCAGGGCGTGGCGGCGGTCGGTGTCGGTGGTCGTCATGTGGGCGCAACTATAATGGCGCCGCCCCCCAGAGCGCTCCTCCCCCGCCATGGCCCAGCCCCTGCCCCTGACCGGCGTCGTGGTCACCCGCGACGAGGGCGACCGCATCGCCCGCTGCCTGCGGCCGATGCTGGCGCTGTGCAAGGAAGTGATCGTGCTCGATTCCGGCTCCACCGACGACACGGTGGCGATCGCCCGTTCGCTGGGCGCGCAGGTCGAGCACCAGGAATGGCTGGGATACGCCAGCCAGAAGAACATCGCCATCTCGCGCGCCAGCCAGCCCTGGGTGCTGCTGCTCGACGCCGACGAATGGCTCGAGGCGCCGGCACAGCAGGCCCTGCGCGCGCTGTTCGAAAGCGGCGCGGTGGACGCCGCCGACGCCTGGCTGCTGCGCCGGCGCGCGCATTTCCTGGGCCACCGCATGCGCGGCGGCGGCTTCGCGCGCGAACCGGTGCCGCGGCTGTTCCGCCGCCACCTGCGCCACGAGATCCGCCCGGTGCACGAACGCCTGGACACGCGCGGCCAGCGCGTGGCGATCTCCGGCATCGGCATCGAGCACGAGATCGCCCGCAGCGGCGACGAACACTGGCGCAAGCTGCAGGGCCACGCACGCCTGTGGGCCGACGACCAGGCCGACCGCGGCCGCGTGGCGCTGCCGGGCCGCGGCACGCTGGCGGCCACCGCCTACCTGCTCAAGCACCTGTTGCTGCGCCTGGGCGTGGTGGACGGCCGCCCCGGCCTGCGTTTCCACCTGATCCAGGCCCGCTATGCGCGCCTGAAGTACCGCCTGCTGCGCGACGCGGCCTAGGCGCCGGCCTTGCGCAGCAGCGCGTAGAAGAAACCGTCCATGCCCTCTTCGCCGGGCAGGCGCTGGCGCCCGGGGCCGCTGAAGTGGCCGAAGCGCGCCGGCAGCTCCACCGGCTCGGCGTCTGCGTGGCGGGCCAGGAAGGCCATGGCCTGGCGCTCGTTCTCGTCGCGCAGCACCGAACAGGTGGCGTAGAGCAGCCGGCCGCCGGGCCGCAGCAGCGGCCAGAGCGCGTCGAGCAGGCGCGCCTGCGTGGCCACCAGCGCCGGGATGTCGGCGGCGCGGCGGTGCCACTTGATGTCGGGCTGGCGGCGGATGATGCCGGTGGCCGAACACGGCGCATCGAGCAGGATGGCGTCGAAGGGGCGGCCGTCCCACCAGGCGCCGGGGGTGGCGGCGTCGGCGACGCGCACGGCCACGTTCGGGGTGTCGAGCTTGAGCCGCGACAGCCACTGCCGCACCTTCTCCAGGCGGCGAGCGTCCACGTCCAGCGCCAGCAGCTCGCCGTCGCCGAGGCGTTCGGCCACTTGCGCGGCCTTGCCGCCGGGTGCGGCGCAGGCGTCGAGCACGCGCTCGCCGGGCTGCAGTTCCAGCGCCTGCACGGCCAGCTGGGCGGCGCCGTCCTGCACGCTCATCGCGCCGTCGGCCCAGCCGGGCAGGCGCTCCACCGGCACGGGCGTGGGCAGCACCACGGCGCCGGGCACGGTGTCGGGAAGCACGGCCTCCATGCCCGCTCCGCGCAGCATGGCGGCCAGGCGCGCGGCGTCGCCGTGACGGGGATTGGCGCGCAGCCACAGCGGCGCCGGCACGTTGTTGGCAGCGAGCACGGCCTCGGCCTGCCCGGGCCAGTCGGCGCGCAGCGCGGCCACCAGCCAGTCGGGGTGGCTGCTGGCCACGGCGGGATCGTCGCTCTCCGGCAACGGCTCGCGGCTGGCTCGACGCAGCAGCGCGTTCACCAGCCCCACCAGCGCCGGGCGACCGAGTTCGCGCGCGGCTTCGGCGCTGGCGCCCACCGCGGCATGCGGCGGCAGGCCCAGGCCCTTGAGTTGGGCCAGGCCCGCCAGCAGCAGCGCGTGGATGGCACCATCGCGCGGCGGCAGCGGCTTGATCAGCCACTTCGACAGCGCGAATTCGTAGCGGCGGCGGTGGCGCAGGGCGTCGAAGCAGATCGCCTCGAGCAGGGCGCGGTCGCGCGGATCGGGCACGTTGGGCATCGCCTGGGCCAGCATGGCCTTGAGCGAACGGCCTTCGTCGAGCACCGCCACCAGCACCCTGGCGGCGCGTGCACGCAGCGCCGAACCGGCGACGGCGCTCATCGGCCGGCCAGCGCGGGGCGGGCGTTGAGGTAGTCGGCGACGGCCATGGCGCGGCCGCCTTCGCGCTGCACCTGCAGCAGGCGCAGCGCGCCTTCGCCGCAGGCGACGTCGAGGCCGTCGCGGTTGGCGGCCAGCACGGTGCCCGGCGGCTGGCCGTGGGCAAGGTCCAGCGCGCGCGCGGCATGGATGCGCAGGCGTTCGCCGGCGAGTTCGGCTTCGGCCACCGGCCAGGGGTTGAAGGCGCGCACGCGGTTCGCCAGTTCGGGGGCGGGGCGCGACCAGTCCAGACGGGCTTCGGCCTTGTCGAGCTTGTGCGCGTACGTCACGCCTTCGTCGGGCTGCGGCTGCGGCACCGGGCGCATGCCGGCGCGCAGCAGCTTCAGGCCGTCGGCCAGCACTTCGGCGCCGAGCGCGGCGAGGCGGTCGTGCAGGCTGCCGCCGGTGTCATCAGCGGTGATGGGCGTGGCGAGCGAGAGCAGCACGGGGCCGGTGTCGAGGCCCTTTTCCATCTGCATCAGGCAGACGCCGGTTTCCTTGTCGCCCGCTTCAAGCGCGCGCTGGATCGGCGCCGCACCGCGCCAGCGCGGCAGCAGCGAGGCGTGCACGTTCCAGCAGCCGAACCGCGGGATGTCGAGCACCGACTGCGGCAGGATCAGGCCGTAGGCCACCACCACCATCAGGTCGGGCTGGAGCGCGCGAAGTGCTTCGCGCGCCTCCTTCGAACGGAAATTCTCCGGCTGGAACACCGGCAGGCCGCGCGCCAGCGCCTCGACCTTCACCGGCGACGGCGCCAGCTGCCGGCCGCGGCCGGCGGGACGATCGGGCTGGGTGTAGACGCCGACGACCTCGCCGCGTTCGGCGGCGGCGCGCAGGCAGGGCACCGCGAAACCGGGCGTGCCGGCGAAGACGATGCGCAGCGCCATCTCAGGCGGCGGCTTCGGAGCGCTGCTGCTTGGCGAGCTTCTTCTTCACCTGCTCGCGCTTGAGCGGCGAGAGGTAGTCCACGAACACCTTGCCGGCGAGGTGGTCCATCTCGTGCTGGATGCAGACCGCCAGCAGGCCGTCGGCGTCGAGCTCGAACACCTCGCCGTTGCGGTCGAGCGCGCGCACGCGGACCTGGTTCGCGCGCTTGACGTCGGCATAGATGCCCGGCACCGACAGGCAACCTTCCTGGTAGACCTGGTGGCCGTCGGCCGACAGGATCTCCGGGTTGATGAAGACCATTGGCCGGCTTTTGTCCTCGCTTACGTCCAGTACCAGAAGGCGCACGTGGACATCCACCTGCGTCGCGGCCAGCCCGATGCCGGGGGCGGCGTACATGGTCTCGAACATGTCGTCGACCAGGGTCCGAAGGGCATCGTCCACCTGCCCGACCGGCTTTGCGACGGTCCGGAGGCGGGGATCGGGGAATTCCAGGATGGGGAGCTTGGCCATGGACGGAAAGATGGGGAAGACGGGCCCGGACCTCAAGGGGCCGGCATTACAGTATACCCCCGGCGGGCTTGCAATCCGGGGCCGGATTTGGGCTATAGTCGCCCAACCTGTCCGGGGAAATCAGGTGGATAGCCGCCATGCTTAAACGGCTTCTTGCAGTTACAGCTGCCATGTTGCTCACCCTCGCCGGCGCGGTCATCGCGGCCGATTTGCGCGAGGACCATCCCACGACCTACGTGGTCAAGAAGGGCGACACCCTTTGGGACATCGCGGGGCGCTTCCTCGAGAAGCCCTGGCTCTGGCCGGAAATCTGGCAGGCCAACCCGCAGGTCAAGAACCCGCACCTGATCTACCCGGGTGACGTGCTCAGCCTCGTCTACATCGACGGCCAGCCGCAGGTCCGCGCGGAGGCCGGCCCGCGCGCCGAACCGGCCGTGGACACGATCCCGCTGTCCGAGGTCGAGGCCCTGCTCAAGCAGTTCACGGTGGTCGAGGACCCCGAGTCCCTGCCCTACGTGGTGGGCACCGAAGACGACCGCATCTACAGCACGGCCGGCCAGCTGGTCTACGTGCGCGGCCTGGCCAACGCCCAGCCCGGCATGGTGGTGGACTTCGCCCGCCCGGTGAACCTGTTCGGCGCCGGCAACCGCGGCAACATCCCCGGTTTCAGCCCGCTCGACTTCCGCGCCGACCGCCAGCACACCCACTGGGGCGTGCCGAAGGGTTACGGCGAGGCCACCGGCGAGAAGCTCGGCTACGAGCTGCAGATCCATGCCACCGGCGAGGTCACCAACATCCAGGGCGAGATCGCCTCGGTGGTGTTGCGCGAGGAAGGCCGCGAGATCCGCGTCGGCGACCGCGTGCTGCCCTCCGAAGCCCAGCCCTACGACCTGCAGTTCACGCCGCGCGCGCCGGAAAGCATCCCGGCCAATGCCCGCATCCTGGCGGTGGCCGATGGCATGCAGTCGGGTCCGCACCTGGTGGTGGCCATCTCGGCCGGCGCCCGCGACGGCATCCGCAACGGCCACGTCATGTCCATCTGGAACGACGGCAGCCGCCCGGCGGACATCGTCAAGAACCGCAACGCCATGGCCGCCAAGGCCGACCGGGTGGACCTGCCGGACGAGTTCGTCGGCCGCCTGATGGTGTTCCGCACCTTCGACAAGGTCAGCTACGCGCTGGTGATGGACGGCATCCGCCCGGTGCACCACGGCGACCTGCTCAAGCACCCGGACGCGAGCGAGTAACACCCGCTTTCCGTCGGTTTTCCTACATCACGGCGCCTTCGGGCGCCGCGATGCTTTCTGGGCCATGGAAAGCCACCACGCCCTGCTCGTCCTCGCCCGCGCCGGCCTACCCGACGCGGTGCTCCGCCACCTGCTGGAAACGCACGGTGCGCCCGAGCCCGCGCTGGCCGCGGCCCGCCACGGCGCCGGCCTGAAACTGCCCGCCGAATGCCAGGCGTCCCTGCGCCGCCCGCCGCCGGGCCCGCTGGCCGCCGACCTGGCCTGGCTGGCCGCGCCCGGGCACCACCTGCTCGGCTGGCACGACCCGGATTACCCCGCCCTGCTGCGACGATCGCCGTCGCCACCGCCACTGCTGTTCCTGGCCGGCGATCCGGCGCTGCTCTGGCACCCGCAGGTGGCCATCGTCGGCAGCCGGCGCCCCAGCCCGGCGGGGCGCCAGCGTGCGCACGCCTTCGCCCGCACGCTGGCCGGCGCCGGTTGGGCGGTGACCAGCGGCCTGGCCGAGGGCATCGACACCGCCGCGCACGAGGGGGCGCTGTCGGCCGGCCGCACCGTGGCCGTGGTCGGCACCGGGCTCGATCGCTGTTATCCGGAAAAGAACGCCGGGCTGATGGCCCGCGTCGCCGCCGAAGGCGTCGTGGTCTCGGAACACCCGCCCGGCACGCCGGCCATCGCCAGCCACTTCCCCAGCCGCAACCGCATCGTCGCCGGGTTGTCGCTGGGCACCGTGGTGGTGGAGGCGGCACAACGCTCGGGCGCGCTCATCAGCGCGCGGCTGGCCTCGGAAGCCGGGCGCGAGGTGTTCGCCGTGCCGGGCTCGGTGGACAACCCGCTGGCGCGCGGCTGCCACCGGCTGATCCGGGAAGGGGCGGCCCTGGTCGAAGGCCCGGACGACGTGGTGGCGGCACTCGGGCCGGTCGCCGCCGGCCTGGCCGAACAGCTGCGCGGGCGGCTCGGAACGGGGTTGGCAGGCCCCTCCACCCACTCAGCCGCGGGACAGCCGCAGGGGGACGAAGACCACAAGCGCTTGTGGTCGGCACTGGGCCACGACCCCACCGGCATGGATGAACTCGCCCGCCGGACAGGATTGACGGTGGCCGCCCTGTCCTCCATGCTGCTGCTCATGGAGTTGGATGGGCGGGTGGTCGCCGACAATGGCCGCTACGCCCGGCACCCCTGACCTTCCCATCGCGCCGGCTGGCGCAGGCTGAGGGTAATGAAAGAGACCATTCTGGATGTGCTGCTGTACCTGTTCGAACATTATTTCTACGACGACCCCGACGCCGTCCGGGATCGCGATTCGCTCCAGAATGGCCTGATCCAGGCCGGTTTCAGCCCCGCGGAAATCCACAAGGCCTTCGACTGGCTGGACGAACTCGCCCGCCAGCGCCCGGCCGTGGCCGCGCCCCGGCTGCAGACCCCCGTGCGCGTCTACTCCGAGCCCGAACTCGACCGCCTGGACATGGACTGCCGCGGCTTCCTGATGTTCCTCGAACAGAGCGGCGTGATCGACGGCGACCAGCGCGAGCTGGTGCTGGACCGCGTCATGGCGCTCGACCAGGACGAAGTGGACGTGGATGACCTCAAGTGGGTCGTGCTGATGGTGCTGTTCAACCAGCCGGGCTCGGAAGCGGCCTATGCCTGGATGGAGAGCCAGATGTTCGAGGACGAACCCGAACCGGTTCACTGAACCCGCCTTCACGGCTACGCTGTGGACGCCCGGCTCCGGCCGGGCGTCGTCGTTTGGGGAAGCGCGCGCCACGCGCGGCAGGGGAGCAGGCATGCAGCAGTGGTACTACGTGGATCGCCATCAGGACCGCCAGGGGCCGGTGCCGGCCGAGGCGCTGGCGCTGGCCTTGCGCCAGGGCAAGGTGACGCGCGCGAGCCTGGTCTGGCGCGACGGCCTGGCGCAGTGGGAACCGTTGGGCGAGCACCTGGCCGAACTCGGCCTGGACACGCCGCAGCCGCAGCCGCAGCACCTGCCGCCCCCGCCGCCCGCCGGCAGCGACGCCACGATGTCCACGCCCGCGCCGTCCGCCGCCACCGCGACCACCGGACCCGGGGAAGTGGTGGACGCCGGCTTCCTGCGCCGCTTCGCCGCCTTCCTCATCGATTCGCTGATCGTCAGCACGGTGTTCTATGGCCTCTACCTGTTCGGCTTCGTCGTGCTCGTGCTGGCCGCGGCCGGCGGCGGCGAGCCGGACGAGGCCACGATGGTGGCGGGCGTACTGCTGTTCAGCCTGCTCTACCCGCTGCTGAGCCTCGCCTACTTCGCCGGCATGGAGAGCTCGGCCAAGCAGGCCACGCTGGGCAAGATGGCGCTCGGCATCAAGGTCGTGGACGAGCGCGGCCAGCGCATCGGCTTCGGCCACGCGGCCGGACGATGGCTGGCCAGCGCGCTGTCCTACCTCACCTTCTACATCGGCTTCATCATGGCGGGCTTCACCGCGCGCAAGCAGGCCCTGCACGACCTGGTGGCCAGCACTTACGTGGTGGACCAGTGGGCCTACACCGACCAGCCCGCGCGCCAGCAGCGCGAACCCTCGGGATGCCTGGTGGCGGCGGTGGTCGGCGGTTTCCTGCTGCTGGCCCTGTTCGTGGTCGGCGTGCTGGCGGCCATCGCGATCCCCGCCTACCAGGACTACGTGACCCGGTCGGAACTGTCCGGCCCGATGGCCCGGGCGCGCCAGCTGGCCACCCAGGTGGACGACTTCCGGCGCAATACCGACCGCTGCCCCCGTGACCCGGAGGAGCTCGGCCACCCGGATTCGGCCCCGCCGGACATCAAGTCCTTCCGGCTGTTCGAGGACGCCGTGGGCCGCTGCGTGGTGGCCGTGGAACTGGGCGAGTCCGACAGCCTGGGCGAGGCCTCGGGCGGCAGCCTGCGCCTTCGCCTGGACGGCCAGGGGGGCTGGACCTGCGAAGCCAGCGGGATCCCGGACCGGCAGGTGCCCTCGGACTGCCGCTGACCCCCGGGCCGGGGCCCTTGCTTGACAGGCCCGGCCGGACTGGTGCCTTAATGAAAAAAGAACCCCCCGGCCCGCGCACCTCGCGGGCCGCGTCATCTGGGCGCCCCGAACGCGGCGCCCTGGAGCATCCCCCGGCATGGCCAAGAACCTACTCATCGTCGAATCGCCCGCCAAGGCCAAGACGATCAACAAGTACCTGGGCAAGGACTTCCACGTCCTTGCCTCGTACGGCCACGTCCGCGACCTCGTGCCCAAGGAAGGCGCGGTGGACCCGGAACACGGCTTCGCCATGCGCTACGAGCTGATCGAGAAGAACGAGAAGCACGTGGACGCCATCGCCAAGGCCGCCAAGGGCGCCGAAGCCATCTACCTGGCCACCGACCCGGACCGCGAAGGCGAGGCGATCAGCTGGCACATCTCCGAGATCCTCAAGGAGCGCGGCCTGCTCAAGGGCAAGGACCTGCATCGCGTGGTGTTCACCGAAATCACGCCGCGCGCCATCCGCGAGGCGGTGGAACACCCGCGCCAGGTCGCCACCGACCTGGTGGACGCGCAGCAGGCCCGCCGCGCCCTGGACTACCTGGTGGGCTTCAATCTTTCGCCGGTGCTGTGGCGCAAGGTGCAGCGCGGCCTGTCCGCCGGCCGCGTGCAGTCGCCGGCGCTGCGCATGATCGTCGAGCGCGAGGAGGAGATCGAAGCCTTCGTGCCGCGCGAGTACTGGAGCGTCGAGGCCGAGCTCAACCATCCGCAGCAGGCCTTCACCGCCCGCCTGGTCAAGCTCGACGGCCAGAAGTTCGAGCAGTTCACGCTCACCAACTCGAAGGACGCCGAGGCCGCGCGCGCGCGCCTGGCGAAGGCCGCCGGCGACGCCCTGCGCGTCACCGACGTGGCCAGCAAGGAGCGCAAGCGCCGCCCGTCGCCGCCGTTCATCACCTCCACGCTGCAGCAGGAAGCCGCGCGCAAGCTCGGCTTCACCACCTCGCGCACCATGCGCGTGGCGCAGAAGCTGTACGAAGGCGTGGCGATCGGCGAAGAAGGCACCGTCGGCCTGATCAGCTACATGCGTACCGACTCGGTGAACCTGTCGGTGGACGCGGTGAAGGAGATCCGCGACGTCATCGCCCGCGACTTCGGCACCGGCGCCGTGCCGGACAAGCCCAACGAATACAAGTCCAAGTCCAAGAACGCGCAGGAAGCGCACGAAGCCATCCGCCCCACGTCGGCGCTGCGCACGCCGGCCTCGGTGGCGAAGTACCTCGACGACGACGCGCGCCGCCTGTACGAGCTGGTGTGGAAGCGCACCGTCGCCTCGCAGATGGTGCCGGCCACCATGAACACCGTGTCGGTCGAACTGGCCGCCGGCAGCGAACACAGCTTCCGCGCCAGCGGCACCACCATCATCGACCCGGGCTTCCTGGCCGTGTACGAGGAAGGCAAGGACGCCAAGACCGCCGAGGACGAGGACGAGGGCCGCAAGCTGCCGCCCATGAAGCCCGGCATGTCGGTGCCGCTGGGCAGCATCCACACCGACCAGCACTTCACCGAGCCGCCGCCGCGCTTCTCGGAAGCCTCGCTGGTGAAGGCGCTGGAGGAATACGGCATCGGCCGCCCGTCCACCTACGCCAGCATCATCCAGGTGCTGCAGAGCCGCGAGTACGTCTACCTCGACAACCGCCGCTTCCGTCCCAGCGACGTAGGCCGCGCGGTGGCGAAGTTCCTCACCGGCCACTTCATGCAGTACGTGGACTACGACTTCACCGCCAAGCTCGAGGACGAACTCGACGCCGTGGCCGCCGGCGAAGCCGCCTGGGTGCCGCTGATGGAGCGGTTCTGGCGCCCGTTCAAGGCTACCGTCGAGGAAAAGAGCGAGTCCGTGGACCGCTCCGAAGCCACCGGCGCGCGCCTGCTGGGCACCGACCCCAAGACCGGCAAGCCGGTGTCGGTGCGCCTGGGCCGCTACGGGCCCTACGCCCAGATCGGCAGCATGGACGACGAGGAAAAGCCCAAGTACGCCTCGCTGCGCCCCGGCACCAGCATGCACACCATCACGCTGGAGGACGCGCTGCCGCTGTTCAACCTGCCGCGCACCCTGGGCGAGGTGGACGGCAAGACCGTGACGGTGGCGATCGGCCGCTTCGGCCCCTTCGCCAAGCTGGGCGACACCTATGCCTCGCTGGGCAAGGAAGACGACCCGTACACCATCACCTTCGAGCGCGCCGTGGAACTGGTGCGCGCCAAGGAGGAGATGATCGCCAACCGCACCATCAAGACCTTCCCGGGCACCGACATCCAGGTGCTCAATGGCCGCTACGGCCCGTACATCACCGACGGCGAGAAGAACGGCAAGATCCCCAAGGACCGCGACCCCGCCAGCCTGACCCAGGCCGAGTGCGAGGCCCTGCTGGCCGAGGGCAAGCCGGTGCGCAAGGGCGGCCGCTTCGGCAAGAAGGTGGCGGCCAAGAAGGCCCCGGCGAAGAAGGCCGCCGCGAAAAAGGCGGCAGAGGGCGCCGAGGCGCCGGCGAAAAAGGCGGCCAAGAAGGCCGTGAAGAAAGCCACGAAGAAGGCCCCGGCCAAGAAAGCCGCGAAAAAGGCGGCGAAGAAGGCCGTGAAGAAGGCGGCGAAAACCGCCTGAACCATCCCGGGCGGCGCGGCTCTTCCGCGCCGGCTCTCTGGGATTACACTGGCGGCCTACCGATTCCACGGAGCCGACCATGAACGCACGTACTGCCCTTTCCGCCGCCCTGCTGCTGGCCCTTGGCCTGGGGGCGGGTGGCGCTTTCGCCGCCAGCCCGCCGACCGCAATGGGCGGCGAGCCGGCCATCGCCACCAAGGCCGAACCGGTGGTCACCTGGGCCATGGCGGAGTTCCCGCAGGGCATGGCCGCCACGCATGTCATGGAAGGGCTCGACCCGAAGCGCATCCTCGAAGTGCAGGCCCACAACGCGCGCGGTGGCAACGTGCCGACCCAGATCGGCGTGAACCGCGCGGTCCAGTCGCCGCTGCAGGCGCTGAAGTGGGTGGCGGCACCGGGCGGTTCGGTCGCACGCGTCGAAATCACGTCGCCCGACGCGCTGGGCATGCGCGTCGGCCTGGACCTCTCCGGCCTGCCGGCCGGCGTCGAGCTGCGTTTCGCCGGCGACCTGCTGCCCGACCGCATCACCCGCGTGCCGGTGGAGCAGGCCAAGTCGCAGCTGGCCAATGGCGTGTACTGGTCGCCGATGACCGACGGCGCCACCCAGGTCATCGAGGTGTTCGCGCCGGCCGGCACGCCCACCGCGGGCCTGAAGCTGGCTGCCCCGCAGGTCTCCCACCTGCTCACCAACACCATCGAGCAGTTCTCGCTGGCCAAGGCCATCGGCGATTCCGGCGCCTGCAACGTGGACACCAAGTGCCGCGAGGCCGCCCTGGGCCAGAACTTCATCAACGCCAAGAATGCCGTGGCACGCATGGTCTACACCGACAGCGGCACGTTCACCTGCACCGGCACCCTGCTCAACGACACCGACAACACCACCCAGGTGCCGTATTTCTGGACCGCCAACCACTGCATCGACAACCAGACGGTCGCCAGCACCCTGATCACCTACTGGGGCTTCGAGGCCACCGTCTGCGGCGGCAGCACCCCCGCCGCCAATACCGCGCGCAGCGGCGGCGCCGCCTACCTCTATTCCGAAGCCAACACCGACGCCGCCCTGCTCCGTCTCAACGACACCCCGCCGGCGGGCGCCTATTACGCGGGCTGGGACGCCAACCAGGTGCCGGCCAATGCCAACGTCCTGGCCATCCACCACCCCGCCGGCGACCTCAAGAAGAGCTCGCTCGGCAACCAGGTGAGCCAGGACAGCTACAACATCGCGGTAGGCTGGACCAGCGGCACCACCGAAGGCGGCAGCAGCGGCTCGGGCCTGTTCACCCTGGGCAACGGCTACCAGTTGCGCGGCGGCCTTTACGGCGGCAGCGCCAGCTGCGCCAACTCCGGCAGCCTGGCCAATACCAGCAACCGCGACTACTACTCGCGCCTGGACGTGGTGTGGCCGCAGGTGCAGCCCTACCTGGCGCCCACGCCGCAGAGCTTCGGCCCCACGCCGGGCCGTGATTACACCGGCGCCTGGTACAACCCGAACGAATCCGGCTGGGGCCTCACCGTCTACCAGTACGCCGGCCCGGCCTACAACACGTTCGTGATGTTCTTCATCTACGACCAGACCGGCAAGGCGCAGTGGTTCGAGATGGACGCCACCTGGACCGCCACCGACGTGCGCAGCGGCAACCTGCTGCAGTCCACCGCCGCCCCCTGGGGCCCGACCTACAACCCGGCCAACCGCCAGTTCACCGTCGCCGGCAACGCCACGCTCACCTTCACCTCGGCCACCACGGCGAACGTGACCTTCACGGTGAATGGCGCCACCAGGACCATCGCGCTGCAGAAGCTCTAAGCAACGAATCCGACCCGAGGCCCCGGTGCGCGCAACGCGCCGGGGCTTTTTTTGTCCGGCGGGCATTCCGCCACAACCCGCTGGGCCCGCGATGAAACCAGGCACTCCTTTCGCAGCAATCCTTTTCCTGGCTTCGGCGCTCTGCGCCGCGAATGCGCTTGCCACGTCCGCGCCAATGGCGATCGGCGGCGAGCCCGCCCTCACCCCCAAGGCCGAGCCCGCAGTCACTTGGGCCATGGCCTCATTCCCGCAAGACCGGATCGCGACGCACAGGCTTGCGCCGATGGATCCCAAGCGCATCCTCGAGGTACAGGAGCGCAATGCGCGCCGCGGCAATGCACCCGTGCAGCTCGGCATCAACCGCACCGTGACGGCGCCACTGCCTGCATTGCAGTGGATGCCCGTGGGCCGTGGATTCGTCGCGCGCCTGCAAGTCACTTCTCCAGACGCGCTGGGCATGCGCGTTGGCCTCGACCTCTCGATGCTTCCCGGCGCCGCCGAGCTGCGCTTCGCCGGCGACCTCGCGCCTGGCCGCATCACCCGCGTCCCGGTGGCGAAGGCTCGCACGCTGCTTGCCGAAGGCCTCTACTGGTCGCCGCCTACCGACGGCGCCACCCAGGTGATCGAGGTGTTCGTGCCGGCAGGCACCGAGATCGCCGGCCTGGCCCTGGCGGCGCCGGAAATCTCGCACCTGCTCACCAATGCACAGGAACGCTTCTCGCTGGCCAAGGCCATTGGCATGTCGGCCCCCTGCAACGTGGACACACGATGCCGCGAAGAGGCGCTGGGCCAGGACTTCATCAACGCCAAGAACGCCGTCACGCTCCTGGTGTTCACGGAACGCGGCTCCTTCGGGTGCGCCGGCACCCTGCTCAACGATACGGATCCCGATACCCAGATCCCGTATGTTTGGACGACCCACTACTGCCCCCGATTCCAGGCGGCGGCCAATACGCTGGTGTCCTACTGGGGGTTCGAGGCCACGGCCTGCGGCAGCGGCGTTGCGGCAGAGCATGTCGTGCTTGGCGGCGGGGCGGAGATCGTATTCGTCGACGAGTACAGGCAGCCCGGCCCCTTTAGCACCGAATCCGCGATACTGCGCCTGAACGAACACCCGCCTGCCGGCGCCTACTATGCCGGCTGGAATACCGCTTCCCTTGCCCGGGGCGACAGCGTGGTGTCCATCCAGCACCCGTTCGCCGACCTGAAGAAGAGCTCACTGGGGCAGATGAGATTCCCCGGCGACCACCATTACATGGTGGGCTGGGCGAGCGGCACGGCCGTCTGGGAGGACCGGGGCGCAGGTCTGTTCACTCTCGGCGAGGAGGGTTACCAACTGCGTGGGGGGCTGGTGGATTCATTCGCCAGCTGCGCCAACTCGGGTGACCTCTCCCACAACGAGAACCTCAGTCATTTCTCCCGCTTCGACGCAGCCTGGCCCTACGTGAAGGCATTTCTGGACCCGGAGCTCCTTGGACCACGCCCGACCCGGAACTACACGGGCGCCTGGTACAGCCCGGAGGAGCCGGGCTGGGGCCTCACCCTGCACCAGTACCCGCAGCCCCAGCACAACCTGTTCGCGATGTTCTTCATCTACGACCAGGCCGGCCAGGCGCAATGGCTCGAACTCGAGGGTTCGTGGACCGCCACCGACGTGCGCAGCGGCAACCTGCTGCAATCCACCGCCGGACCCTGGGGCCCGGCCTACAACCCGGCCAACCGTCAGTTCACCGTCGCCGGCAACGCCACGCTCGCCTTCACCTCGAACACCACCGCCAACGTGACCTTCACGGTGAACGGCGCCACCCGCAGCATTTCGCTGCAGAAGTTGTAGGCGGCTGCGTATTTCAGCGGCCCGGCTGGGCGTAACGGGTGATGCCGCGCTTGGCCTTCTCGTCGGCCACGATGCGGCGCACGTCTTCGAGCAGCGCCGGCGCGTCGTACACGATGCCGTCCTTGATGGTGTAGCGCACGCCGCCCACGCGGCGCGGCTGGCCGTCGGCGCCCAGGCGGATGTGGCCGGTGGCGTAGAGCACCTTCAGGTTGGCCAGCGGGTTTTCGCCCAGCACCACCAGGTCGGCCAGCTTGCCGGGCTCGATGGAACCGATGCGGTCCTGCGCGCCCAGCGCCTCGGCGCCCGAGAGCGTGGCCGCGCGCAGCACTTCCAGCGGGTGGAAGCCGGCCTCGCGCAGCAACTCGAGCTCCTCGATGGTGCCGAAGCCGTAGGTCTTGTAGATGTAGCCCGAATCGCTGCCCACGGTGACGCGGCCGCCGCGGTTCTTGTAGTCGTTCACGAAGGCCATCCAGCGCCGGTAGTTATCCTTCCAGGCGGCCTCCTCCTCGCTGCCCCAGTCGAAGAAGAAGCTGCCGTGGTTGTCGCGGCTTGGGGTGAAGAAATTCCACAGCGCGGGGTGGGTGTATTCGTCGTGGTATTCGGCGGTGCGCGCGCGCATCAGGTCGCGCGTGGCCTGGTAGATGGTGAAGGTGGGGTCGAGCGTGAAGCCCAGTTCCAGCAGCTCGGTGATCACCGCCTCGTAGCGCTCGCTGCCCTTTTCGCTGGCCTGCGCCCACAGCCTGCCGGCCTCGCCGAAGCGGTGCTGCTCGTCCATGTAGTTGTAGCCGGCCGGGTACTGCTGCACGGTCTGGCCATCGAACAGCGCCTCGGGCAGGCCGTACCAGTGCTCCATGGTGGTCAGGCCCCAGCGCGCGGTGGTGAGCACGTTCACCCGCGCCACGTCGAGCTGGGCGTGGTGGCAGGCGCTGCCCATGCCCTGCTTGCGCAGTTCGTCGAAGGCGGCCGCCAGGATCTCCGGGCGGTAGCCGAAGCACTTCATGCCCAGCGCGCCCTTGGCCTTCATGTCGCGCACCCACCGGCGGGCCTGATCGGTCGTGGTGATGGGGCCTTCGTGGCCCATGCCGAAGAAGGCGTAGGGGAACAGGCGCGGCGCGGTGATGGCGTTGGCGGCGCTGCGGCGCGCTTCCGAGGCGCACCACTCGATGCCGTTGCCGCAGCCCGGGTCGCGCACGCTGGTGATGCCGTGCGCCAGCCACAGCTTGTACACGTACTCGGCGGTGACGCCCTGCTCGTCGCCGCCGATGTGCCCGTGCATGTCCACGAGGCCGGGCATCACGTACTGGCCCGTGAGGTCGAGCTCGCGGCCGCCGGGCTTGAGCGCCGGGCGGTTCTTCGGGTCGATCGGCGCATTGGCGCTGCCGACGATGGCCACCTGCACGATGCGGTTGCCCTCGATGACGATGTCCACCGGCCCGTACGCCGGCGCGCCGGTGCCGGTGATGACGGTGGCGCCGCGCAGGACCAGCTGCGGATACGGGCCCTCGCCCTCGTCGCGGTCCGGCGCGGCGGGGATGGCCGCCTGCGCCACCGGCGCGAGCAGCAGGGAGATGAGGGCAAGCAGTCGAGTCATGGCGGGTCCCGGGCTGGAAGTGGCGGCGGCGCGGGCGGACAATGCCGGCATGCGCCTGCGCTGGTGGCCAAGCTTAGCCATTTTGCTGATCCCCGTTGGCCCGCCGGCCGCGCAGGAGATCACGGTCTACCGCTGCCAGGACGCGCAAGGCCGCGTCACGCTCCAGGACGAACCCTGCCCGGCCGGCACCGTGCAAGGCACGCGCCGCATGCAGCGCCCGCAGGACCCGCCGCCGAAGCCCGCCGCGCCGCCGGCCGCGGCACCGGAAACCACGCCGCCGGCAGCCGCGCCGGAACCCGCCCCGCCGCCGCGTCCCTCGCCGCCCACGCTCTACCAGTGCACCGCCTACGACGGCGCGGTGCGCTACAGCGAAAACTACGACCCGAACCCGCGCTGCATCCCGCTGGCCGTGCTCGGTTACGACGCCGGCCCCTGGGGCGCCACCTGCCGCTGGGTGGAAGACTCCTGCGTGCGCCTGGACGACGCCTCGGCCTGCCGGGTGTACGCCGAAAAATTCGAGCAGGCCGAATCGGACGCCCTGCACGCCTTCAGCGACACCGCCGCCTACCGCAAGTCGGAGGTCATCCGCCTGCGCCAGATCCTCGACGACAGCTGCCGCTGATCAGAAGCCGTAGCGCAGGAAACCGCCGTCGACGGCGATGCATTCGCCGGTGACGTAGCTCGAGGCCGGCAGGCACAGGAAGGCCACCGCCGCCGCCACTTCCTCGGGCTCGCCGATGCGGCCCATGGGCGTGCGGTCGAGCACCTCGTCCAGGTAATCGGGGTCGGCCAGCTTGCCCGAGGTGCGGCGGGTGCGGATGTACCAGGGCGCCACCGCGTTCACGCGCACCCCGTCCTCGGCCCATTCGCAAGCCAGGTTCCTGGTCATCTGGTGCAGCGCCGCCTTGCTCATGCCGTAGGGCGAACCGGTGCGCACGTGCGTGAGCCCCGACACCGAACCCACGTTCACGATGCTGGCGCTGGCGTGCTGGCTGAGCAGCGGGAAGGCGAAGCGGCACAGCTCGAAGGCCGAGAACAGGTTGGTCTCGAAGATGTCGCGCCACTCGGCGTCGGCGTAGTCCATGGTGGGCTTGCTGGCATTGGTGCCGGCGTTGTTCACCAGCAGCTGCAGGCCCGTGCCCAGGTCCTCGACCCAGTCGAAGATCTCGCGGCGCTGCTCGGGGTCGGAGACGTCGGCGGCGAAGGCGCGCACCTCGGCGTCGGGGAATTCGTCCTCGAGCTCGTCGCGGGTGGCGTCGAGCTGGGCCTGGTCGCGCGCGACGATCATCACGTCGGCGCCCAGCCCCAGCAGTTCGGCGGCGATGGCGCGGCCGATGCCCACGCTCGCGCCGGTCACCAGCGCCACCTGCCCGTCCAGTCGCCAGCGGTTCGCGTCCATTGCCTGCTCCTCGTCGCCCGGGCTTAGGATAGCGGCCTGCGACCACGTGGAGGAAACCGCGATGAGAAACGTCCTTCTGGCCAGCCTCTGCCTGGCGCTGTGCGCCTGCAGCGACCCGCCGCCCAACGAGGAAGCGCCGCCGCCGGAGCCGCAGGCCGCCGCGGCCGCGGAAGAACACACCGAACTGCGCGATGCCATGCAGGCGCCGCTGGACAAGGCCCGCGCGGTGGAAGCCGAACAGGAGCAGCGCGACGCCGACCGCGACCAGGCCCTGGAAGACGCCGGCGGCTGAAAACAAAACGCCCGGGCAGGCCCGGGCGTTTTCACTGCCTGGCGGACGGGCCGCCGGTCAGTAGGCGCACAGGCAGTGCGCGACCGCGCTGTAGGGCGTGCGGCCCTTGCTTTCGAGCCAGCGCAGTTCGCCTTCCACCCGGGCCATCGTCTCGCGGTCCAGCAGCAGCGGCGTCGGCGCCAGCAGGCGCACCAGGCCCTGCAGGCGGGCCTGGCCACCCATGTCCACCACGAACTTCTCGAAGGGGCTGAGCGGCTTCTCGACGTAGCTCACGCCGTACTTGCCCTCCTCCAGCCCGGCCAGCTTCGCGGCCTCGGCCAGCGCCGCCTGCAGGCCGCCGAGCGCGTCCACCAGGCCGCGCTCCTTGGCCTGCGCGCCGGACCAGACGCGGCCGCGGGCGTGCACGTCGATCTGCTCGGGCGTGCTCTCGCGCGCCTCGGCCACCTTGCCGATGAAATCGGCGTAACCCTTGTTGATCACCGACTGGATGACGATGCCCACGTTCGGGTCGAGCGGCCGGGTCGGGTCGAAGGCGCCCGCCAGCGGCGTGGTGCCGACGCCGTCGGTGTTGATGCCCAGCTTGTCGAGCACGCGCGGCGCGGTCATCCACAGGCCGAAGATGCCGATGGACCCGGTGATGGTGGATTCGTCGGCGTAGATCTTGTCGGCATTCATCGAGATCCAGTAGCCGCCGGAAGCCGCCACGTTGCCCATCGACACCACCACCGGCTTGCCGGCCGCCTGGGTCAGCTCCACCTCGCGGCGGATCTGCTCGGACGGGAACACGCCGCCGCCCGGGGAATCCACGCGCAGCAGCACGGCCTTGACGTTTTCGTCCTCGCGCGCCTGGCGCAGCAGCAGCGACGTGGACTCGCCACCCACCGTGCCCGGCGGCTGCTCGCCATCGGTGATTTCGCCCTGGGCCACCACCACCGCCACCTGCGGACGCGAATCCATCGGCAGCTGGTGCAGGCCCATCTGGGTCAGGTAACCGCGCAGCTCGATCTGGCGGAAGGTGTGCTCGTCCTCGTCCAGCGCGCCGCGCTCGACCAGCATCTGCTCGAGTTCGTAGTGGGTCTTGAGGCCGTCCACCAGCTTCTCGTCCAGCGCCAGCTTGCCCAGGTCGCCGCCGGCCGCCTGCACGCGCGCCGGCAGTTCGTTGATCATGGCCTCGAGTTCGGACTGCTCGATGCCGCGCGCCTTGGCGATGTCGGCGACGAAGCGGTTCCAGACGTCGCTCATCCAGTACAGGTCGGCCTCGCGCGCCTCGGGCGAGGCGGCGTCGAGCACGTAGGGCTCGGCGGCCGACTTGTACTCGCCCACCTTGAACAGGTGCACGTCCACGCCCAGCTTGTCCTGCAGGCCCTCGCGGTAATACATGCGGTAGCGGCCCAGGCCCTCGAGCAGCACGCCGCCCTGCGGGTCGATGTAGACCTCGTCGGCGTGCGCGGCCAGGTAGTAGGCCTTCTGCTCCATGCCGTTGCCGAAGGCGATCACTTCCTTGCCCGAGGCGCGGAAGTCGCGCAGCGCCGCCGCCACGTCGCGCAGCGCGGCGAAGCCGGCGGCGCTGAAGCCGTCGGTCACCAGCACGATGCGGTCGATGCGGTCGTCTTCCTTCGCGGCCGCGATCGCGCGCAGCAGGTCGCGCACCTGGATCTCCATGCGGCCCTGGCCGGTGGCCTGGTTGAGCACGCGGTCCACCGGGTGGGCGCTGTACTGCTCCACCAGGTCGCCACCGAGGTTGATGACCAGCGCGCTGTCGGCCATCAGCGGCTTCACGCCCGGGCTGGAGAACAGCACCGCGATGAAGGCGAACAGCAGCACCAGGAACACCAGGTTGAACACCAGGCGTCGGGTGAAGTTGACGGTGTTCCAGAGACCCACCAGGAAACGGCGGATCGGACCCGGCTTCGACTCAGACATGGGGACACTCCATAGACTCCAGCCCACAGCATACCCACCGGGGGTGAAGGCCGCATGGGCGTCAGGTCACCACCACCGCCGGCAGGGGTTGGCGCGAAAGCCGCCAGAAACGCCAGCCCAGCAGGGTGGCGGCGGCGCTGAGGCCGAGGATCAGGCCGGTCCACAGGCCGGGCGCACCCTGCCCGAGGCCGATGCCCAGCCAGGCGCCCAGCGGCAGCCCCAGGCCCCAGTAGGCAAGCACGGTGATGAACATCGGCACCCGCGTGTCCTTCAGGCCGCGCAGCGCGCCGGCCGACATCGCCTGCATGCCGTCGGGATACTGGAACACCGCGGCGTAGGCCATCAGCAGGCTGGCCAGCGCCACCACCGCGGCGTCGGTGGTGAACAGCGACGCCAGCCAGGCCGCGCCCGCCACCAGCAGGATGGCCGACGCCGTCTGAGCCAGCAGCGCCAGCGCGTAACCCGCCGCCGCCGACCAGCGCACGCCCGGCAGGTCGCCGGCGCCGACCGCGTGGCCCACGCGCACGGTGGTGGCCATGGCCACGCCCAGCGGCACCATGAAACAGAGGCTGGCGATGAGGATGGCGATCTGGTGCGCGGCCATCTGGGTGGTGCCGAGCGTGCCGATGATCAGCGCGGTGGCGACGAACAGGCTGCCTTCCATGAACACCGACACGCCCATCGGCAGGCCGAGCCTGAGCAGCGCGCGGATCGGCGGCCAACGCGGCGGATCGAAGCGCGCGAACAGGCCCAGGTCGGCGAAGCGGCGCGACCGCCACAGGTAGGTGGCCATCGCCGCCGCCTGGCACCACAGCACCAGCGCCACCGCGTAACCCAGGCCCGCCGCGCCCAGCGCCAGCCCGAACATGAAGGCGTAGCCCAGCGGCGCCAGCAGCGCCAGGCCGACCACGCCGAACACCATCGACGGCACCGTCCAGGCCACGCCCTCGCTGAGGTTGCGCAGGCAGAAGAACAGCGCCAGCCCCGGCGCGCCCCAGCTGATGGCCTTGAGGAAGGCCACGGCCTCCGGGCGCGCTTCGGCGGTGATGCCCATCGGTTCCAGCGCCAGCGCGCCGGCGCGCACCACCGCGATCAGGCCCAGGCCCAGCGCCAGCGCCAGCCACAGCGCCTGCCGGAACACCGGCCCGATCTCGCCCCGGCGGCCGGCGCCGTTGAGCTGCGACACCGTCGGCGGCACCGCCATCAGCACGCCGATGCTCACCAGGATCACCACGCTCCACACCGCGCTGCCCACGCCCACCGCCGCCAGCGTCACCGGGCCATGGCGGCCGGCCAGCACGGTGTCGACGATGTTCATGCCCATGGACGAGGCCTGGCTCAGCACCAGCGGCAGGGCAAGCACGAAGCTGACGCGCATTTCTCGCAACAGGCGGGCGGCGCGGCTTTCGGTGCGGCTCATGGGGGCTTCGGGGCAGGCGGCGGCCCGCTATATTAGCGGCAGCCCCGCCGGAGCCCGTGATGAGCCCTGAAACCGCACCGCCGAACGGAACCGCCACGCCCGAGCGCCGCTGCCAGAACTGCGGCGTGCCGCTGCTGGGCGAACACTGCTACGCCTGCGGCCAGCCCACCAAGGGCCTGGTGCGGCACTTCACCAGCATCATCGGCGACTTCATGGACTCGGTGTTCGAGCTCGACTCGCGCATCCTGCGCACGCTCGGGCCGCTGCTGTTCAAGCCCGGCTACCTCAGCCTGGAGTATTTCGCCGGCCGGCGCGTGCGCTACGTCAGCCCGGTACGGCTGTTCGTGTTCCTGAGCCTGTTCGCGTTCTTCGCGGCGCAGCTGAGCTTCAAGATCGAAAAGGGCAGCGCCGGCGAAGGCGAGCCCGCCGCCAGCCAGGCCAGCAAGGTCGGCGAGATCGGCCGGGTGACCACGGTGGCCGAAGTGGAGGCGCTGCGCGACCAGGCGGTCGCCGAGCTGCAGCGCGCGCGCAAGGAAACGGCCGACGTGCCCGGCGTGGGCATCGGCCTGGACGTCGCCGAAAAGGGCATCGTCAACGAAGCGGAACGGCGCATCGCCGAGATCGAACGCGCGCAGGCCGCGGGCGAACCGGTGCCGGTGCCCGAACGCAGGTCCGACGAGCCGTCCATGTCCTTCAACGGCGAGCCCTGGCACCCCGAGAAGAACCCGATAAAGATCGGCTTCCTGCCCGACGCCGCCAACGCCAAGCTCAACGAACAGGCCGGCCGCGCCCAGGGCAACATCAAGCGCATCCAGGAAGACCCCAACCTGCTCAAGGACGCCTTCCTGTCCACGGTGCCGACCACCCTGTTCGTGCTGCTGCCGCTGTTCGCGCTGCTGCTGAAGGTGGCCTACCTGTTCAAGAAGCGCCTGTACATGGAGCACCTGATCGTCGCCCTGCACAGCCACAGCTTCCTGTGCGGCGCGCTGCTGGCGGTGCTGCTGCTGGACGCGGCGGCGGGCTGGACCGAGGCCCTGCCCTGGCTGTCGAACCCGCTCGGCTGGCTGGAGATCGCGCTGATCACGTGGATGCCGCTCTACCTGCTGCTGATGCAGAAGCGCGTCTACCGCCAGGGCTGGTTCATGACCCTGCTCAAGTACGGCGTGCTGGGCACCTGTTACCTGGTGCTGGTGAGCTTCGGCGCCGGCATCAGCCTGCTGGTGAGCCTGGTGAACGTGTGATCGGCCCGGGCTAGCGACCCAGGCGCTGGCGCACCAGCGCCTCGCGCGCTTCCGGCGGCGCCGACAGCAGGTCGCGGCGCAGGGTTTCGCGGGCATCCGCCGGCAGGCGGCGGGCCAGCAATGCCAGGTCGGCGCGCGCTTCCGGCGACAGCCCGCGCAGCATTTCCAGCAACTGCGGCCGCTGCGCCTCGGGTACGTAGGCGAACAGCGGCTGCAGCGGCGCGAACCAGGCGCCGACCTCGGGCCCCAGCCACCACGAAGCGCGCTGGTCGTCGGGCAAGGCCGCGAAGGTGTCCTGCAGCGGCTTGCGTTCGGTTTCGGGCAGCGCGGCGAAGGCCACGGCCGCAGCCTGCACCTGCGCGCGCTCGGCCGGGCGCAGGGACAGCCAGGCCGCATGGATGCCGCGGCGACGGGCGCGTTCGGCGGCGGGCAACGCGTCCCAGGCGGCGATGCGCTCGCGCAGGGCCTGGCGCGCCGGTTCGTCCAGCGCCAGCCAGTGCGCGGCGTGGGCGATCACCTGCCGGCGCGTGTCCGGGTCGAGGTTGGGCCAGGCGCCGGCCAGCGGCACCAGCAGGGTGCGCTGGGCGGCGGGCAGGGCCTCGAAGCTCGCCACGTCGTCCGCGGAACGGTCCACGGGCGTCGGCAGGGGCTCGGCGGCGTCCGGGGCGGTGGCCAGCGCCCCGGTGCCCGCCAGCCAGCTGTGGAAGGCCAGGTCGGAAGCCACCGTGTCGTCCACCGTCTCGGCCAGGGCGGCGTAATCCGGATGGATCACCCGGTCGGCGTCCACGGGAGCTACGGCGGCGGGCGCGGGGGCTTCGGCCGGCAATTCCGGGGGCAGGGTTTCGGTGCCGCCCGGCGGCAGCGGTTCGGCCGGCGTCCAGAACGTGGCGGCGAAGGCCAGGGCCAGCAGGCCCAGGCCCACCCAGGGCAGGCGGCGCAGCCAGGCCGGCGGGGGCGGGGTCGGAGGCGGCGGCGCGGGTTCGGGCTCGCCCCGCGCCACCCGGGCGCGCTGTTCGGCCAGCGCGTCCACGGTGGCTTCGGGCAGGGTCTTCACCTGCCGGTGCAGGCGCTCGCGCAGCTGGCCGAGGGCGGCATAGCTGATGCCGGCCTCGCCCAGCTGGTGCAGGGCCCGCTGCAGGGCGAAGCGGTAGGTCGCCTCGCCCACGCCCAGGACCTGGGCCGCATGCGGGAAGTCCAGGCCCGCCACCAGGCGCAGCAGCAGGGCGGCCCGGGGGCCGCTGCTCAGGGCCGCCAGCTCGGGCAGGCTGGAGTCACCGTCGGACAGCTCGGCCTGAGCCAGCAGCAGCGACCAGAAGCCCGCCGGCCAACCCGACAGCGGGGTGGCTGCCGACACCGCCCCGAACGCCCGCATGGCGCGCCCCACGGCCGCCAGCGCTTCCCGGTCCCGCCCGCACTGCAGTTGGGCGAACACGAAGGCGCGGCGCTCGATGCCACGCAGGAAGGCCGAAAGGGCAGGCGAAAGGGCGGCTTGGGCGGACATCGGGGGGTCGGAAATCACCCCCCATTCTAGCCAGCGAACGACTCGAAGCAGCGGTTGACAGCCGGAAAATCCTTGCTCAGCCAAGCCCGGCGCGGCTTCTGGCGTGGAACGTTGTGCACAGCGGCACGGGAAGCCCGTGAAGACGGCCCCGGGACCGCCCCCGCGGCCCGATGACTGTTTTGTGATTGAGCCAAGTGACTGATTCCAAAGGACTATGACGCCTTGGTTAAAAAATCACCAACCCGGCTCAGGGGCCGTGGACACGGGGGGTGCGCAGACTTGCCCAAGGCCCCTTCCACAGAGTTATCCACAAACCATGTGGATAAGGGACTTTCGGTTTTGTGAACAGCAGCTTACCTCCGCTTTGTGATGCGCTTGGCAGCAATGCGGCGCAAGTTCATCCACAGGGCGTCCGGCCGGCCACAGGCTAGACTTGGCGGATGTCCGCCACCCCCGACCCCGTGCTGCGCGTCGCCCTGCCGGTGCCGCTGCCCCGGGACTTCGACTACCGCCCGCCCGCCGGCCAGGCCGCCGACGCCGGCTGGATAGGCTGCCGGGTGCGGGTGCCGTTCGGGCGCGGCACGGGCGAGCAGGTGGGCGTGGTGGTCGGCGTGGGCGCCCCCGAGGGTGACCCGGCCGCACTGAAGCCGGTACTGGCCCGGCTCGACGCCACCCCGCTGCTGGCCGGCGAACTGTTCGACACCCTGCGCTGGGCCGCCGCCTACTACCACGCCCCGCTGGGCGAAGTGCTGGCCACCGCCCTGCCCACCCTGCTGCGGGCCGGCCAGGCGCTGCCCGACACCACCCGCCACGGCTGGGCCCTGACCGCCGCAGGCCAGGCCGCCGCCGCCGCGCCCGGCCGCGAGGGCAAGCCTC
>NZ_AVCH01000083.1 GCF_000747075.1 Arenimonas malthae CC-JY-1 | reverse complement strand
CGGTTTCGCCGCCGACCCGGGCGCCGGCGCGGCCGAGGACCGCGCCGTGTTCGACGCGCTGCGCCAGCTGCTGCACGCCTGGCGCCCGGCCAACCAGCCGCAGCCGCAGGGCGGTCGCCAGACCGGCCGCGGTGGCCAGCGCCCGATGCAGTCGGCCGAGATGATGTCGGTGCTGTCGCTGATGCAGAGCCAGGTGCCGGAGTCGGTGAACGAGGCGCTCGAGCGCCCGGAGGTCTCGCTGGCGGCGCTGCTGAAGAACGAGCTGCTGCGCGGCGCCAGCCAGATCGGCCTGCCGCCCGAGCAGGTCAGCATCAGCCAGGACGACGAGGACGCGGTGGACCTGGTCGGCATGCTCTTCGACGTGATGTTCGACGAGCGCGACTTCGAGCAGGCCGCGCGCAAGATGATTTCGCGCCTGGTGGTTCCGTTCGTGAAGGCCGCGGTGATGGACCGCCGCCTGTTCCTGTACAAGACCCACCCGGCGCGCCGCCTGCTGAATTCGCTGGCCGAGGCCGTCGAGGGCAACCGCGGCGAAGGCCCGCAGGAGCGCGAGCTGCTGCAGAAGGCCGAGTCCACCGTCGACCGCCTGATCGCCGAGTTCAACGAGGACCTGGCCATCTTCGAGACGCTGGAGCAGGAGCTGCGCCAGTTCCTGGAACAGCACCGCCGCCGCGTCGAGCTGGCCGAGCGCCGCGCCGCCGAGGCCCAGCGCGGCCAGGAGCGCCTGGAGCAGGCCCGCGACCTGGCCAAGGTGGAGCTCGATCAGCGCACCCGCGGCCTCGACCCGACCCCGGCCATGCGCGATTTCCTCGAGCGCAACTGGACCCACCACCTTTCCATGATCGCGCTGCGCGAAGGCCCGGACAGCGGTTCCTGGCAGTCGGCGCTGACCGTGGCCGACCGCCTGCTGGCCCTGCTGCCCAAGCCGGGCGACGCGGCCGAGCAGGTCGCGCCGGCGCTCAATGCCATGCGCGAGCCGATCGAAACCGTGCTGGCCAGCTCCGGCATCATCGGCGAAGCGGCGCAGGACGTGATGCGCGGCCTGGCCGACAGCCTCGAGCGTCGCGCCCGCGGCCTCGCCCCGGTGCCCGCGCCCGCGGCTGCCGCTGCGCCGGCCGAGGACAACGTGGTGCCGCTGCCTGGCCGCCGTTCGGCCGTGCACGACCTGCTTTCCGACCTCAAGCCGCGCCTGGAAGTGGTGGGCGGCAAGGCCAGCATGGGCGTCAGCGACAGCGACGTCGAACAGATGCGCCAGCTCAAGGTCGGCACCTGGATCCACATCGCCGGCGAAGACGGCAAGCACCATCCGGTGAAGCTGTCCTGGGTCAGCCCCATTTCCTCGCGCCTGATGTTCACCAACCGCCGCGGCGTGCGCGTGCTGGTCGCCTCCGTCGAGGAGCTGGCCGCGATGAAGCAGTCCGGCAACCTGCTGGTGCGCGAGCAGGAGCAGGTGTTCGACCAGGTGCTGCACCGGGTCATGGGCAAGCTGCGCGAAGACCTGGGCTGAGGCCCCTGCCGCCCCGGCGGCGCTTCCGGTAGCATCCCCCGCATACCCAGCGGGGAGTGCTGCGCATGTCGGTTTGCATCGTGTTCGTCCGTGAGACCGCCGCCGGCGAACGGCGCGTGGCGCTGACGCCCGAAACCGTCAGGAAGCTCGTCGCGCTCGGCGCGCGCGTGCTGCTGCAGCGCGGTGCCGGCGAGCCGGCGTTTTTCCCCGATGCCGCCTATGCCGGCGCCGAATTCACCGACGACGCCGACGGCGCGCTGGCGCAGGCCGACGTGCTGGTGTGCGTGCAGCCGCCGTCGAACGAGCGCCTGGGCAAGCTCAAGCCCGGCGCGGTGGTGATCGGCCTGCTGGCGCCGCATGCCGACCCGGCGCGCGTGGACACCTTCGTCGCCGGCAAGCTCACCGCCTTCCCGCTGGAAAAACTGCCGCGCACCACGCGCGCGCAGGCCATGGACGTGCTGTCGTCGCAGGCGGGCATGGCCGGTTACAAGGCCGTGCTGCTGGCCGCGCAGCTGGCGCCGCGTTATTTCCCGATGCTCACCACGGCCGCCGGCACCATCCGTCCGTCGAAGGTGCTGGTGGTCGGCGCCGGCGTCGCCGGCCTGCAGGCCATCGCCACCGCGCGCCGGCTGGGCGCGCAGGTGGAGGGTTTCGACGTGCGCCCGGAAACGCGCGAGCAGATCGAATCGCTCGGCGGCAAGTTCCTCGACCTC
>NZ_AVCH01000082.1 GCF_000747075.1 Arenimonas malthae CC-JY-1 | reverse complement strand
TGGTTACGCGCGCGAGCTCACCGCCGAGGAACGCGCCGAACAGCAGCGCCGGCTGGGCGAGCACCTCAAGTCGGTGGACGTGGTGGTCACCACCGCCGCCGTGCCGGGCCGCCCGGCGCCGAAGATCATCACCGCGGCCATGGTGGCCGGCATGAAACCCGGCAGCGTGGTGGTGGACCTGGCGGCGGAAACCGGCGGCAACTGCGAGGCCACGCGCCCGGGCGAAACCTACGAGCAGGGCGGCGTCACCTTCGCCGGCCCGCTCAACCTGGCCAGCCAGGGCGCCATGCACGCCAGCGAGATGTACGCGCGCAACGTGTTCAATTTCCTGGCGCTGTCGCTCAAGGGCGGCGCCCTGACGCTGGACTGGGACGACGAACTGATCTCGCGCACCTGCCTCGCCCACGCGGGCGAAAGGCGCGGCTGATCAGTCCACCTGGACCGGCACCGGTTCCGGCGCGATGCCGGGGCCGCCGAGTTCGAGCCAGGCCCGGCGCTGCTCCGGGCTGAGCTGCCGCCAGCGGGCGTGCAGGGCCTTGCGTTCGGCTTCCGGCAGCGCGCGCATCGCGCGCATCGATTCGCGCATCTTCTCGCGCAGCGGCGGCGGCAGGTCGCGGTAGTTGCGCATACCCTCGCGCATGCGTTCGCGCTGTTCGGGCGTCATGGCCTCCCAGCGCGCGCGTCGCTCGGCGCGTTCCAGCGCCATCACCCGGCGCGAGGCGGGCAGGGTGTCCCAGCTTTCGCGCAGCGGCGCCAGGGCCTGCTGCTGTTTCGGCGTCAGTTCCGCCCAGGCCGGCACGGACACGCCTTCGGGCACCGGCGGCGGGCGGTGGTGCGGCGGGCCGTCGCCGCGGCCGTGGGCGGCGGCGGGCGTGGCCAGCAC
>NZ_AVCH01000081.1 GCF_000747075.1 Arenimonas malthae CC-JY-1 | reverse complement strand
CGGCCGGCGCGCGCTGGGCGGCCGCGGGCGCGGCGGCCAGCGTCAGCAGCAGGGCGGCGAACAGGGGCGGGAGGCGGGAAGGCATCGCGTGCTCCTCATGGGGGAGCGGGATTCTACCGCCGCGGCGCCGCCGGCCCCAAAAAAAGACGGCCCGGGCGAGCCCGGGCCGTCGTTCAGGCGCCGAGGGCGCGCCGGCTTACCAGATCGCCACCTGGGCGTCGGCCGGGCGGACCATGGCGTCGCCTTCCTTGCAGCCGAAGGCCGCCGCGAACACCGGCAGGTTCGACGGGGCGCCGATGGCGCGGAAGCGGGCCGGGGCGTGCGGGTCGGTCTGCAGGCGCACCTTCAGCTCTTCGGGCTTGAAGTTGCGGCGCCACACCGTGGCCCAGTTCATGAAGAAGCGCTGGTCCTGGGTGTAGCCGTCGATCTCGGCCACCTTCTTGGTGGACAGCTCGCGCTGCAGGGCGTCGTAGGCCACGGCCAGGCCGCCGAGGTCGGCGATGTTCTCGCCGAGCGTCAGCTTGCCGTTCACGTGCAGGCCGTCGATGGACTCGTAGCCGTCGAACTGCGCCACCAGCTTGCCGGTGCGCTCCTCGAAGCCGGTCTTGTCCTTGTCGCTCCACCAGTTCTCGAAGTTGCCCGAGGCGCCGAAGCGGCTGCCCTGGTCGTCGTAGCCGTGGATCATCTCGTGGCCGATCACCGCGCCGATGCCGCCGTAGTTGAGCGCATCGTCGGCGTTGGCGTCGAAGAACGGCGGCTGCAGGATGGCGGCCGGGAACACGATTTCGTTGGCCAGCGGGTTGTAGTAGGCGTTGACCGTCTGCGGGCTCATCTGCCACTCGGTCTTGTCCACCGGCTGGCCGATCTTGGCCAGGTTGAACTGGTAGTTGAAGGCGTTGGCGGCCATGAGGTTCGCGACGTAGCTGTCGCGGCCGGTCTGCAGGCCGCTCCAGTCACGCCACTTGTCCGGGTAGCCGATCTTCGGGGTGAAGGCGGCCCACTTCTCCAGCGCCTTGGCCTTGGTGTCCTCGCCCATCCACTCGAGGTTCTCGATGCGCGCCTTGAGCGCCTCGGACAGGTTGCCCACCAGCTGCTGCATGCGCTCCTTGGCTTCCGGCGAGAACGCGACCTGCACGTACTCCTGGCCCAGGGCCTCGCCCATCTGGCCATTGATGGTGTTGAGCACGCGCTTCCAGCGCGGCTGCATTTCCTGCTGGCCGCGCAGGGTCTTGCCGTAGAAGTTGAAGTTCTCCTGGGCGAAGGCGTCGGCCAGGAAGGGCGCGGCGTTGTCCACGGCCTGGTAGCGCAGGTAGGCCTGCCAGGTGGCCACCGGCACGTCGGCCAGCATGGCGCTCACTTCCTTGTGGAAGTCGGGCTGGGCCAGCGAGAACATCTCCGGCGCGGCGACGCCCTGGGACTCGAAGAACTTCGACCACGGGAAGTTCGGGGTCAGCGCGTCGGCGTCGGCCAGGGTGACCGGGTTGTAGTACTTGGAAACGTCGCGCGAGAGCTCCTCGCTCGACATCGAGACCTTGGCCAGGCGGGTTTCGAAGTCCATCACGGCCTTGGCCTGCTCCGCGGCGGTGGCCTCGTCGGCGCCGGCCAGCTTCAGGATGTTGGCGATGTGGGCCACGTAGGCCTCGCGGATGGCCGCGTGCTTGTCGTCGAAGTAATAACCCTTGTCCGGCAGGCCCAGGCCGCCCTGGCCGGCGTAGGCGATGTTGAGCGTGGAGTTCTTGAAGTCCGGGCTCGGGCCGAAGCCGAAGACGTAGCCCTGACCCTTGGCATAGCTGGCGCGCAGCCATTCGGCCACGGCTTCGCCGGATTCGAGCGCGGCGATGGAGTCGAGGATCGGCTGGATCGGCGCCAGGCCGGCGGCGTTGATGGCCGCTTCGTCCATGCCGGTGGCCCAGACGTCGCCGATCAGCTTGGCGGTGCCGCTGGCGTCGGTGCGGGCGGCGAGGTTCTCGACCAGCTTCTGCTGGATCTCGAGCGAGCGCTCGGCCAGCAGCTCGAAGCTGCCCCAGGTGGTGCGGTCGGCCGGCACCGGGTTGGCGGCCAGCCACTTGGCGTTGACGAACTGGTCGAGGTCGGTGCAGGCCGACACGCTGGTGTCGAGGTCGGCGGCCTGCAGGGAAATCAGCGGCGTCTTGAGCGTGGCCAGGTCGACCAGCGGGGCCGGCGCCGGCTCGGGCGCGGCGACGGTGTCGGCCGGGGCCTCGGCTTTCTGGCAGGCGGCGAGGGCGACGGTGACGGCGAGCGCCAGCGTCAGGGGCTTGAGGTTGCGGAAGGTCACGTGGGTCTCCGGGCCCCCGGAAAGGGGCAGGGTGGGTCGGGAAGGTGGGGCCACCGGCGCTGCGGCGGTCCCCCCGATTGTCCTCCCTCGGCCGGGGCGGGGTATAGGCCGGAGGTCACGGGTGGCCCGCGGACAAAAAAAAGGGGCGCGGCCGTGGCCGCGCCCCTTGCGTGGAACGGGCTGGGGCTTAGTAGCTGCCCTGGCCCACGATGAAGGTCATCGCGGCCCGGTTGTTGGTCGGGCGCTCGTCGATGGCGTCACTCGACACCCGTGCCTCCATGGCCACCGTGGTGGAGCGCAGGGCCCGCACCTTGAAGCGCAGCGTGTCGGCCCGGCCGGCGGCATAGGCGCCTTCGAACGCGCAGCTGAAGTTGCGCATGGTGCGGCTCGGTTCCTGCTCGCTGCAGTTCCAGCCCGCCGGCGCCATCGGCTCGACCGACGCGACGCGGTTGCTGACGGCGACGTCCAGGCGGGTGCCCGGCGCCACTTCCGGGCCGCGGCTGCGGACGGAAATGCCGAAGGTCGCTTCGCGGCCATAGGTGATGGCGGCGGGGCGTTCCGACAGGTAGGCGCCGAGCTCGGCCTGCAGCGGACCGCCACCGGCCGCCAGGGCCAGGGCGTGGGCGTCGACGATGCCGGCGCCGCAGCCCTGGGGGCAGGCCACGGCCATCGCGTAAGCCGTGGCCTTCACCTGGGCCTCGGCCTCGGCCGGGGTCCACAGCGGCAGGCCCAGCGTGAGGCGGCGGCTCTGGGCCAGGGCGATGGCGCCGGCGACGTGCGGGGCCGCCATCGAGGTGCCGCTGTAATAGGCGTAGCCCTCGCCCGCCGGCACC
>NZ_AVCH01000080.1 GCF_000747075.1 Arenimonas malthae CC-JY-1 | reverse complement strand
AGCCAGCGCGACGCGGCCGGGCCCAGCACCTGCAGCGAGGCCGACAGCAGCGCCGCGAACAGCGCGCCGCGCCAGGCCAGCTCGGCCCAGCCCGGGTGGCGGCGCAGCAGCGTGCGCTCGAGCCCCCAGGCGGCGGCCAGCAGCACGGTGGCGTGCAGCCACAGCGTCAGCTGGAAGGAAACCAGGGTGTCGACCAGGTTCATCGCTTCTTCCCCTTGCGGCCTTCGTCGGCGGCCAGCAGTGCCTGCACCTTGGCGAGGTCGCCGGGGGCCACGTCCTTTTCGCTGACCAGGTGCGCCAGCAGGGCGCGCGGGTCGCCCTTGAACAGCGACTGGATCAGGTCGCCGACCATGCTGCGGCGCACCTGCGGTTCGCTCACGGTGGCGCGGTAGACCAGCTGGCGGCCGTCGCGGCGCGCGGCCACGACGCCGCGCTTCGCCAGCCGCGTGAGCACGGTGGCCACGGTGGTGTGGGCCAGGCCGCGGCTTTCAGCCAGCGCCGCGGCCACGTCGGCCACGCTGGCCTCGCCGCGCCAGAGCACGCGCATGACGTCGAGCTGCAGTTCGCTCAGGGCGATGTCGTCGGATTCGGGCGCCACGGGACTTCCTCTACACCTGTCGTACTACAGTTGTAGTCCTCGGCGGCGGCCGGTGCAACGGGCCGGAAGTCATGGGCGGGCGAAATGGCAATCCCGGCACACGCCGGGGCGAGGAAACCGGACCCGGCGGGTTCAGATCGCGGCGGACTGGTTCTTCAGGATGAGCTCGGCGAGCCAGGGCTCGCCCTGCTGCATCAGTTCCAGCGGCGTCTGCTGCCAGCCGGTGAGCACCATGGCTTCGGCGATGGTGAATTCGAGCTGGGCCTTGGTGAACTTGCGGCTGCCGGCGATGACGGCTTCCAGCACCGCGCGGCCGGGCATGGGCGCGTCCATTTCCGCGGCCTTGGCGGCTTCGGCCGCGGCCGGGTTGGCGCCACCATGGCTGGCCAGCCACTCGATGCGGCGCAGGGCGTCGTTCTGCGGGTCGTCGCTGGCGGCCACGCCGGGCGCGGCGGCGGCCAGCGCCTTGTGCAGGGTGCCGAGCTGGCCGGCCACCTTCATGCGCTGCAGCTTGGAGGCGTCGCGCGCGTGCTCGGCGTCCTCCACGTCCTGGCGCAGGCGCTCGCGTTCGGCCAGCAGCGCGGCCACGGCCTGGGCCAGGGCCTCCAGCCGCGGCCCGATGGCCGCCTGCTGCGTCGGCGAGGGCGCCGCGAGGGCGTCGCGGAGGGATTGCAGCAGGGCGCGGGGGTCGCTCATGGGCCCGATTATAGGCGGGCCGCGTGGCGCCGCCAGCGCGGGCTCAGCGGCCCGGGCCGACGTCGATGAACTTCAGGAATTCCGAGCGGGTGCGGGCGTCGTCGCGGAAATCGCCCAGCATCTTCGAGGTGACCATGCTGACGCCGCGCTTGTGGATGCCGCGGGTGGTCATGCACTCGTGCGCGCCCACCACCACCACGCCCACGCCGCGCGGCTGCAGCACTTCCTCGATGCAGCGGGCGATCTGCGCGGTCATCTTCTCCTGCACCTGGAAGCGGCGCGCGTAGGCTTCCACCACCCGCGCCAGCTTGCTGATGCCCACCACCTTCCCGGCCGGCAGGTAGCCGATGTGGGCCTTGCCGATGATCGGCGCCATGTGGTGCTCGCAGTGCGATTCGAATTCGATGTCGCGCAGCACGATCATCTCGTCGTAACCCGCGACTTCCTCGAAGGTGCGCGAAAGATAGGCACGCGGGTCCTCGCGGTAGCCGCTGAACCAGTCGCCGTAGGCCTCGGCGACGCGCCGCGGGGTGTCGAGCAGGCCTTCGCGCGCCGGGTCCTCGCCGGCCCACTGCAGGAGCACGCGGACGGCGTTCTCGGCGTCGGCCTGGGTGACGGGCTTGGTCATGGCGGGGCTCCGATGGCAGGGCGCACGGGAAGTGCACCACGGTGGAATGCTAACGCGGCCGGCGTCAGCGCCGCGTCGCGGTGGTGCGCCAGGCCAGCAGGCCGCCAAGCGACACCAGGCCCGCCGCCAGCCAGAAGCTGGCGCCGGCCAGCGGGCCGCGCACTTCGTTCGCCGCCACAAAGGCCAGGGTCTGGGTGAACAGCGTGGGGCCGAGGATGCCGGCGATCGAATTCAGGCTGCCGATGGCGCCCTGCAACCTGCCCTGCTCCTGCGGCGAGACGCGCGCCGTCATCAGCGCCTGCGTCGCCGGGCCGGCCACGGCCCACATCGCCGCCACCGGCATCGCCGCCCAGAACCAGTAGCCGGTGGGCGCCGCTGCATACATCGCGAAACCCACCGCGCCGGCGACCGCGCCGATCAGCACCGTGCGGCGGTCGCCGAAGGCGCGCGCCACGCGACCCACCAGCCCGCCCTGCACGATCACCGTGAGCACGCCCACGATCAGCAGCGTCCAGCCCACCATGTCCAAGCCCCAGCCGAAACGGTAGTCGGCGTAGAGCACGAAGGTGGTCGGGTACACCAGGTGCGCCAGCGCCATCAGGAAGCTCACGCCGGCCAGGCCGAACAGCTCCGGATGCCCGCGCAGCAGCTGCAGCGAGGCCAGCGGGTTGGCGCGGCGCCAGGAGAACGGCGAACGCCGCTCCGGCGGCAGCGATTCCGGCAGCACGAACCAGCCGTAGCAGAAGTTCGCCGCGCACAGGC
>NZ_AVCH01000079.1 GCF_000747075.1 Arenimonas malthae CC-JY-1 | reverse complement strand
TGCAGGTCCACCGCGCCCAGCCAGGCGCCCATCACCGGCGACACCGTGAAGCCGATGCCGAAGGCCATGCCCAGGCGCCCGAACGCCGCCGAGCGTTTTTCCGGCGGCGTCACGTCGGCGATGTAGGCATTGGCCGTGCTGAAGCTGGCCGAGGTGGCGCCCGACAGCAGGCGCGCGATGAACAGCAGCGGCAGCGTTTCCGCCAGCGCCATGATCAGGAAATCGATGGCCAGGCCGGCATTCGAGATGAGGATCACCGGCCGGCGCCCGAACCGGTCCGACAGCGCGCCCTGCACCGGCGAGGCGATGAACTGCATGGCCATGAAGCCGGTGGCGAACAGGCCGTGCCAGAGCGTGGCGTCGGCGATCTCGCCGCCGGTCACCTTCTTCAGCAGGTGCGGCAGCACCGGGATGATCAGGCCGAAGGCCATCACGTCCACCAGCACGGTGACGAAGATGAAGGCGAGCGCGGCGCGGCGCACGTTCGGCGCGGCAGGGGCGGGAGCGTCCAAGCGGGCGGTCCGTGGGGCGGGGCGCGCAGTCTAGCCGATGCGGGGAGGGCTCACGGCGCCAGCCAGGTCCCCTGCCAGCGGCCGGCCTCGCGCCGGAAGCGGGCGCGGCGGTGGCCTTCGGAGGCCAGCGACAGCCAGTCGAGCGAATCGAGCGTGAGCCGCGCCAGCGCGAAATGCCCGCGCGCCCGGGCCTGCGCGTCGGCGTCGGGCGG
>NZ_AVCH01000078.1 GCF_000747075.1 Arenimonas malthae CC-JY-1 | reverse complement strand
GGTATTTCAAGGATGGCTCCATGCGATCTGGCGACCACACTTCATAGCCTCCCACCTATCCTACACAGACGAACTCAACGTTCAATGTAAAGCTATAGTAAAGGTTCACGGGGTCTTTCCGTCTTGCCGCGGGAACGCTGCATCTTCACAGCGATTTCAATTTCACTGAGTCTTGGGTGGAGACAGCGCCGCTGTCGTTACGCCATTCGTGCAGGTCGGAACTTACCCGACAAGGAATTTCGCTACCTTAGGACCGTTATAGTTACGGCCGCCGTTTACCGGGGCTTCGATCAAGAGCTTCGCCTTGCGGCTAACCCCATCAATTAACCTTCCGGCACCGGGCAGGCGTCACACCCTATACGTCCACTTTCGTGTTTGCAGAGTGCTGTGTTTTTGATAAACAGTCGCAGCGGCCTGGTTTCTGCGGCCTTCCGGGGCTCGACAATGCATATTGCCACCCTGGAAGGCGCACCTTCTCCCGAAGTTACGGTGCCATGTTGCCTAGTTCCTTCACCCAAGTTCTCTCAAGCGCCTGAGAATTCTCATCCTGCCCACCTGTGTCGGTTTACGGTACGGTCTGCGTGACCTGAAGCTTAGAGGCTTTTCCTGGAAGCGTGGTATCAGTGACTTCGCCCGATAGGGCTCGTCTCGGTGCTCGGCATAAATGGGAGCGGATTTGCCTACCCCCAATGCCTACCGCCTTTCCCCGGGACAACCAACGCCCGGTACACCTAACCTTCTCCGTCCCCCCATCGCAGTCACGCGAGGTGCTGGAATATTAACCAGCTTCCCATCGACTACACCTTTCGGTCTCGCCTTAGGGGCCGACTCACCCTGCGTCGATTAACGTTGCGCAAGGAAACCTTGGGCTTTCGGCGTGCGGGCTTTTCACCCGCATTATCGTTACTTATGTCAGCATTCGCACTTCCGATACCTCCAGCGGACTTCTCAATCCACCTTCAACGGCTTACGGAACGCTCCTCTACCGCGCACACAAAGTGTGCACCCTAAGCTTCGGTATACCGCTTAGCCCCGTTAAATCTTCCGCGCAGGCCGACTCGACCAGTGAGCTATTACGCTTTCTTTAAAGGATGGCTGCTTCTAAGCCAACCTCCTGGCTGTCTGTGCCTTCCCACATCGTTTTCCACTGAGCGGTAATTTGGGGACCTTAGCTGTAGGTCTGGGTTGTTTCCCTTTTCACGACGGACGTTAGCACCCGCCGTGTGTCTCCCGTGTAGTCTGTCTTGGTATTCGGAGTTTGCAATGGTTTGGTAAGTCACAATGACCCCCTAGCCATAACAGTGCTCTACCCCCAAGAAGATTCGCACGAGGCGCTACCTAAATAGCTTTCGAGGAGAACCAGCTATCTCCGGGTTCGATTAGCTTTTCACTCCTAGCCACACCTCATCCCCTACTTTTGCAACAGGAGTGGGTTCGGGCCTCCAGTCGGTGTTACCCGACCTTCACCCTGGGCATGGCTAGATCACCCGGTTTCGGGTCTACTGCATGCGACTATGCGCCCTATTCAGACTCGGTTTCCCTTCGCCTCCCCTATACGGTTAAGCTCGCCACATACAGTAAGTCGCTGACCCATTATACAAAAGGTACGCAGTCACCGAACAAGTCGGCTCCCACTGCTTGTACGCACACGGTTTCAGGTTCTATTTCACTCCCCTCTCCGGGGTTCTTTTCGCCTTTCCCTCACGGTACTGGTTCACTATCGGTCGGTCAGGAGTATTTAGCCTTGGAGGATGGTCCCCCCATATTCAGACAGGGTTTCACGTGCCCCGCCTTACTCATCATCATCTGCGTGGCCCTTTCACATACAGGGCTATCACCTTCTATGGCCGGCCTTTCCAGGCCGTTTTGCTAGAACCATGCAGACTTCAGGGCTGGTCCCCGTTCGCTCGTCACTACTGGGGGAATCTCGGTTGATTTCTTTTCCTCTGGTTACTTAGATATTTCAGTTCACCAGGTTCGCTTCGTACAGCTATGTATTCACTGCACGATACCGCCGAAGCGGTGGGTTTCCCCATTCGGACATCTCCGGGTCAATGTCTGTTGCCGACTCACCGGAGCTTTTCGCAGGCTGCCACGTCCTTCATCGCCTCTGACCGCCAAGGCATCCACCGTGTGCGCTTATTCGCTTGACCATATAACCCCAAGTCGCCTCAGGGTTAAACGTTGAGCGAATAGTTCAACGATTAACTTCAATAGAGTCCTCTTACGGACTCCGCCTTAGCCTCTACGACACGTCTTGATGACAGTATTTCGTCTCAAACGCTCGCTACTTCCCATGTTTTCAAAGAACACGATGCCGGCCTCTAAGCCAGATCGATAAACTTGTGTGCGCGCTGTCATTCCACTTGCGGCCGGCCCAACTGGTGGAGCCAGTCGGGATCGAACCGACGACCCCCTGCTTGCAAAGCAGGTGCTCTCCCAGCTGAGCTATGGCCCCGTGAAGTTGGTGGGTCTAGGAGGACTCGAACCTCCGACCTCACCCTTATCAGGGGTGCGCTCTAACCACCTGAGCTACAGACCCAGGCCGGATCACGTGATGTGGAATGCAGGAAACTTGTGCGGACGCCTGTAAAGGCGAACTCGTCATGCTCAAAAGGAGGTGATCCAGCCGCACCTTCCGATACGGCTACCTTGTTACGACTTCACCCCAGTCATGAATCACACCGTGGCAAGCGTCCCCCTTGCGGTTAGACTACCTGCTTCTGGTGCAACCCACTCCCATGGTGTGACGGGCGGTGTGTACAAGGCCCGGGAACGTATTCACCGCAGCAATGCTGATCTGCGATTACTAGCGATTCCGACTTCACGGAGTCGAGTTGCAGACTCCGATCCGGACTAGGATGGGGTTTCTGGGATTGGCTCCGCCTCGCGGCCTCGCGACCCTCTGTCCCCACCATTGTAGTACGTGTGTAGCCCTGGCCGTAAGGGCCATGATGACTTGACGTCATCCCCACCTTCCTCCGGTTTGTCACCGGCAGTCTCCTTAGAGTTCCCGACATTACTCGCTGGCAACTAAGGACAAGGGTTGCGCTCGTTGCGGGACTTAACCCAACATCTCACGACACGAGCTGACGACAGCCATGCAGCACCTGTCTCACGGTTCCCGAAGGCACTCCTCTATCTCTAAAGGATTCCGTGGATGTCAAGGCCAGGTAAGGTTCTGCGCGTTGCATCGAATTAAACCACATACTCCACCGCTTGTGCGGGCCCCCGTCAATTCCTTTGAGTTTCAGTCTTGCGACCGTACTCCCCAGGCGGCGAACTTAACGCGTTAGCTTCGACACTGAGCTCCTAATTGAGCCCAACGTCCAGTTCGCATCGTTTAGGGCGTGGACTACCAGGGTATCTAATCCTGTTTGCTCCCCACGCTTTCGTGCCTCAGTGTCAGTGCTGGTCCAGGTGGCCGCCTTCGCCACAGATGTTCCTCCCGATCTCTACGCATTTCACTGCTAC
>NZ_AVCH01000077.1 GCF_000747075.1 Arenimonas malthae CC-JY-1 | reverse complement strand
GTGTGCGCGATGACGCCCGGCGGAACCAACCGAACACGAGCAAGTGACCTGCCTGGCAACGCCAGGCCCAAAAGAAAGGCCCCGCGACGCACGGGGCATCGCGGGGCCTGGAACACGCGAAGGCTCAGACCAGCTTGATCTCGCGCAGGCGCTCGAGCAGGTACTCGTGGCCGGTGATCGGCGTCGGGTAGCGGTTCGGGTTGTCCGGGGTGATGCAGGACGGCAGCGTCTTGATCAGGAAGTCCGGGTTCGGGTGCAGGAAGAACGGCGTGGAATAGCGCGGCTTGCGGGCCGCTTCGCCCGGCGGGTTCACCACGCGGTGGGTGGTGGACGGGTACACGTGGTTGGTCAGGCGCTGCAGCATGTCGCCGATGTTGACCACGATGGTGTCGGCGTCGGAAGTGAACGGCACCCACTCGCCCTTCTTCGACAGCACTTCCAGGCCCGCCGCGCTCGCGCCCACCAGCAGCGTGATGAAGTTGATGTCCTCGTGGGCGCCGGCGCGCACGTTCGGGATGTCGTCGGCCGTGATCGGCGGGTAGTGGATCGGGCGCAGGATGGAGTTGCCGAAATTGGTCTTGTCGGCGAACCAGTCCACCGGCAGGCCGATGTGCAGCGCCAGCGCGCCCAGCACCCGCGAACCCAGCTGGTCCAGCGCCGTGTACAGGCCGTAGGCCACTTCCTTGAATTCCGGGATTTCCTCCGGCCACAGGTTCGGCGGCATCACGTCGGCGTACTTCGAGTCGCGCGGGATCTCGCGGCCCACGTGCCAGAACTCCTTCAGGTCGAAGTACTTCGCACCCTTCGCCGTCTCGATGCCGAACGGCGTGTAGCCGCGGGCGCCGCCGCCGCCGGGCACGTGGTACTTGCGCTTGGTTTCCTCCGGCAGCGCGAAGAAGCGCTGGAACACGTCGTAGGCGCGGTCGATCTGCGCCTGCGGGATGCCGTGGTTGCGGATGCCCGCGAAGCCCCATTCGCGGTAGGCGGCGCCGAGTTCGGCCACGAAGGCGTCGCGGTCGGTGTCGAAGCGCTGGATGTCGAGGGTCGGGATGGTGGCGGTCACGGTCTTGTCCGGTTCGGTGTTCTGGGAGGGGGGAGTCTAGGCCAGCCCGCGCGCGGGCGGCCTTGACGAGGCTCAAGCGGCGGCGCGCACCACTTCGGCCAGGCGGTCGAGCACCTGCTGCATCAGGGCGGCGTCGTCGGCTTCGACCGTCACGCGCACCACCGGCTCGGTGCCCGAGGGACGCAGCACCAGGCGGCCGCGGCCGGCCAGGGCCGCCTCGGCTTCGGCGCGGGCGGCCTGCACGGCCGGCTGCTCCAGCGGCTTCACGCCCGGCGCGATGCGCACGTTGACCGTCTGCTGCGGCAGCGGCTGGTAGGCCGACAGCGCCTGTTCCAGCGACTGGCCGCGGCGGCGCAGCACTTCCAGCACCTGCAGCGCCGCCACGATGGCGTCGCCGGTGCTGGCGCGGTCCAGGCACAGCAGGTGGCCCGAGGCCTCGCCGCCGAGCACGCCGTCGCGCTCGACCAGGGCCTGGTGCACGTAGCGGTCGCCGACCTTGGCGCGCACGAACTCGATGCCCAGCGCGCCCAGCGCCTGTTCCATCGCGTAGTTGGTCATGAGCGTGCCGACCACGGGGCCGTGCAGGCGACCGCTGGCCTGCCAGTCGCGGGCCAGCAGGAAGATCAGGCCGTCGCCGTCCACCAGCCGGCCGCGGCCGTCGACCATGAGCACCCGGTCGCCGTCGCCGTCGAAGGCGATGCCGAGGTCGGCGCCGGTTTCCCGCACGCGGGCGATGAGCGCCTCGGGGTGGGTGGAGCCGACGCCGCGGTTGATGTTCAGGCCGTCGGGCTCGTCGCCGATGGCGTCCACGCGCGCACCCAGTTCGGAAAACACCCGCGGGGCGACCTGGTAGGTGGCGCCGTGGGCGCAGTCCACCACCAGGCGCAGGCCGCTGAGCACGAAGTCGCCGGGCACGGTGGACTTGCAGAATTCGGCGTAGCGCGACAGCGCGTCGCCCACCCGCTGGGCCTTGCCCAGGCGCTCGGAGGGCACGGTGCGGAAGGGCTGGTCGAGCTCGGCCTCGATGGCCGCCTCGACCTCGTCGGCCAGCTTTTCGCCGTGGGCCGAGAAGAACTTGATGCCGTTGTCTTGGTGCGGGTTGTGCGAGGCGCTGATGACGATGCCGGCGTCGGCGCGCAGCGAGCGCGTCAGGTAGGCCACGGCGGGCGTGGGCATGGGGCCGAGCATGCGCACGTCGGCGCCGGCGGCGACCAGGCCGGCCTCCAGCGCCGCCTCGAACATGTAGCCCGAGATGCGGGTGTCCTTGCCGATCACCACGGTGGCGTGCTCGCGGCCCTCGCCGGCCAGCACGCGGCCGGCGGCGGCGCCCAGGCGCAGCATGAAGTCGGCCGAGATCGGCTGCTCGCCGACCCGGCCGCGGATGCCGTCGGTGCCGAAATACTTGCGCGCGGCCATCGTCGGGTCAGGCCGCGGCAGGGGCCGGGTCGGCCGCCGGCGCGGGCTGGCGCATCATCAGGGCCAGCAGCGCCGAAAGCTTTTCGCGCATCTGGCGGCGGTCGACGATCAGGTCCACCGCGCCGTGCTCGACCAGGAACTCGGAGCGCTGGAAGCCTTCGGGCAGGGTTTCGCGCACGGTCTGCTCGATCACGCGCGGGCCGGCGAAGCCGATCAGCGCATGCGGTTCGGCCACGTTGATGTCGCCCAGCATGCCCAGCGAGGCCGACACGCCGCCGGTGGTCGGGTGCGTGAGCACCGACACGAAGGGCAGGCCCGCGGCGCGCAGGCGCCCCAGCGCGGCCGAGGTCTTGGCCATCTGCATCAGCGAGAACAGGCCTTCCTGCATGCGCGCGCCGCCGGTGGCGGAGAAGCACACCAGCGGGCAGCCCAGCTCGAGCGCGCGTTCGGCGGCCAGGGCGAAGCGCTCGCCGACCACCGAACCCATGGAACCGCCCATGAAGCGGAACTCGAAGGCCGCCACGCACACCGGCCGGCCCTTGAGCTGGCCCTGCACGGCCACCAGCGCGTCGCGCTCGCCGACCGACTTCTGGGCCGCCTTGATGCGGTCGGCGTACTTCTTCTGGTCCTTGAAGTGCAGGGCGTCCACCGGGCCGAGCGCGGCGCCGATCTCCTCGCCGCTGTCGTCGTCCAGGAAGGCCACCAGGCGCTCGCGGGCGCCGATGGCCATGTGGTGGGAGCACTTGGGGCAGACCCGCAGGTTCTTTTCCAGCTCCGGGCCGTACAGGGCGGCGCCGCACTTGTCGCATTTTTCCCACAGGCCCTCGGGCACGCCGCGCTTGCCGTTGCCCTGGGTACGGATGCGGGAGGGCATGAGTTTGGTGAGCCAGCTCATTCAGGCACCGGTGTCGTTCTGGGTCGGGCAGTTTAGCCCGAAAGCCGGTTTTGGGCGCCCTGCCCCGCCCCGGCCGGGCGGCGGTGGCGCGGCCTCAGGCGACGCCGTCGAGCGCGGCCCGCAGCGGGGCCAGGAAGGCGG
>NZ_AVCH01000076.1 GCF_000747075.1 Arenimonas malthae CC-JY-1 | reverse complement strand
CGCCGCGCTCGCCGCCTGGGACGCCGCCAACGCGGCGCGCCGCCGCGAGGCCGGCGAACCCGACGTGGCCGCGCTCGAGCGCCGCGTCGAAGCCACGATGGCCGTGTTCAACCGCGCCCTGCTCGCGCGCGCCGCCGAACTGGGCGACCCGGATGAGCGCCCGGTGTTCGTCGTCGGCATGCCACGCAGCGGCACCACCCTGCTCGAACAGATCATCGGCGCGCACCCGCTGGCCTACGGCGCCGGCGAACTGCCCGACGTGGCGCTCATCGCCCGCAGCCTGCCGGCGCGCCGCGGCAATGCCGGCCAGTGGCCGCACATCCTCGAGGACTTCGCGCCGGAATGGGTGGCGCCGTCGGCGCGCCGCTACCTGGCCGCCGCCAGCCGGCAGGCGCCGCCGGTCACGCGGCGCATCGTCGACAAGTACCCGATGAACTACTACCTGCTCGGCTTCATCGGCCTGATGTTCCCGAACGCGCACATCATCTGGTGCCGGCGCGACCCGCGCGACATCGCGGTGTCCATCTACGGCGAGAACTTCGCGCTGCCCGAGCGCCTGGCCACCTCGATGGCCGGCATCGGCCACCTGGTGCGGCTGCAGGAACGGCTGATGCAGCACTGGCAGGCGGTGCTGCCCCAGCCCATCCTGGAATTCCGCTACGAAAGCCTGGCCCGCGAACCCGAGGCGCAGGCGCGGCGCGCGCTCGAATTCTGCGGCCTCGACTGGGACCCGGCCTGCCTGGATTTCCACCAGGGCGAACGCAGCGTGCAGACGCCGAGCCGCTGGCAGGTGCGCCAGCCGGTGCACACGCGCTCGATCGGCCGCTGGCGCCATTACGCCGCGGCCATGCCGCCGCTGCTGCAGGCCCTGGGTTACGACCCCGACGCGGCCTGAGCGCCCGGCTCAGCCGGCGCGCAGCACCAGGCCCCAGCCCAGCAGGCCCTGGGCCTGGCTCAAGGGTTCGCAGCGTACGTCCGCGCCGGGCCGCGTGTGCCGGATGCTGGCCACCAGCGCCTGCGCCTGGGCTTCGTCCAGCGCATGCGACACCAGTTCGGCGGTGCGCAGGCCGGCCGCGACCATCGCCTCGCGGTAGCGGCGCAGGGCCTCCAGCGCGGGCGCCGGATCGGTGCCGACCGACGCCAGCAGCTGGTGCGTCCAGTCGCGCGCCTCGACCAGCAGGTCGGGGGCGGCGCCGGCGCCGATGCGGGCCAGCAGGCGCTCGATGGCGGCGTTGTAGGCGGCGCGGGCGCCACGGGCCATGGGGAATTGCCCCGGGTCGACGCCCCGCCGCGCCTGCGCGAACCAGGGAATCACGGCCTCGGCGCAGGCCAGCAGGCCTTCACCCGCCAGCAGGTGCTCCTGGTGCGAAAGTTCCGCGCGCCCCACCTGCACCAGCACCGAACCGGCGTGGTGCATCACCAGCGCAAGGGTGCCGCCGGGCTTGAGCACGCGCAGGGCCTCGGCCAGCGCCGCGTCGCGGCGTGCGTACTCGAAGCCGTATTGGCTGGTGACGAGGTCGAAGCTGGCGTCGTCGAAGGGCAAGGCCTCCATCGCCACGCCGGCATGGAAACGGATGGCCGCGTGTTGGTCGGGGCGGTGCCATTTGGGCGCCAGCTGCGCCAGGTCCACGGCGTCGACCGTGAGCGCGCCGCCCTGCCCCCGCTGCTCCCAGAGCATCAGCGGGATGGCGCCGTTGCCGGTGGCCAGGTCGAGGGCGCGCAGGGGCGTGGCGGGCAGGCGGGAAAACACCTCGCGCCAGAAGCCGCCGATGGCGCCGCCGTAATTGCCCTCGAAGCTGCCGACGCAGGAATGCAGGCCGCCCGTGGCCCAGTAGGCGGACCAGGCGGCGCGGCGCGCGGATTCGTCGGGGAGGCTCATTCCGCCATTGTCCCGACCGAACCCGCAAAAAAGAAGGGCCCCGTTGCCGGGGCCCTCCGAAACAACCGATTAAACCCAAATCAGAAGGTCTGGGTGTAACGGAAGTAGGTGGTACGGCCGTAGGCGTCGTACAGGTAGAAGTTCCACGGACGGCCGTCGTAGGACACCAGCTCCGGGTAACGGTCGCCGACGTTGGTGGCGCCAATCGTCATGGTCGCGTTCCACGGGGCCTTCCAGGACAGCTGCACGTCGTTGGTGGCATAGCCGCCAACGTCGGTCGCGCCGCCCGGGTTCGCCTGGCCGTCGATGTAGTTGATGTTCCAGCCGGCGGTGAAGTCACCGAAGGTCCAGCTGTTGTACAGCGAGGCGCGCAGGTCCGGCGAACCGATGCGGCCGGCGTAGTCGATGACCGTGCCACGCTGGTCGTCAACTTCGTACTCGCGGATGTACGAGACGGTCAGCTGGTTACGCAGCTCGCCCCAGTTGCCGAAGTCGAAGTTGGTGTTGGCGCGGAAGTCCACGCCCGTGGTGGTGATCGTGCCCTGGTTGGCGTAACCCGCGGTGATCTCGCGGATGGCGCCGCTCGTGCCACGGGTGATGCTCAGGCCCGGGGGGATCGGACCGTACAGGTCCGGACGCAGGTCGGAGTTGATGATGTCCTGCGCCGAGATCGACGAGATGGAGTCCTCGACTTCGATGCTGTAGTAATCAACCGACAGGTCCAGCCACTCGAGCGGATCCCACACGGCGCCGACGCTGTACTGGGTGGACTGCTCGGACGACAGGTCCGGATTCGAGATGTAGTAGGTGTCGACCTGCAGCGAGCAGGTGGACGCCGCACCCGCCTCGATGCACGAGACCGGATCGTTGACCGGCTCGGCCGAGAAGCTCGGCTTGGCGGTCAGGATGTCCAGGCCCGGAGCGCGGAAGCCCTGGCCGTAGGAACCACGGAAGGTCAGGGTGTCGAGCGGCTGCCAGCGCATGGCGATCTTCGGCGAGAAGTCGCTGCCGTAGTCGCTGTACGAGTCCCAACGGCCCGCCAGGGTGATGTCGAAGTTGCTGGTGAACGGCAGCAGCCACTCGAAGTAGGCCGCCTTGGCGTCACGCGAACCGCCCGACGAGTTGCCGGCCGAACCGATGATGGCCGGGTTGCCGAACTCGTCGCGGGCTTCCGACAGCGAGTCGTACTGGTCGACGAAGGTGTCTTCGCGGTACTCCATGCCGAACACGGCGTTGGAGGTGCCACCACCCATCTCGAACACGTCGAAGTTCACCAGGCCGTAGATCTCGTCGGTCTGCCAACGCGACTCACGGTTGATGGTGGCCTGGATGCCGGCCAGCACCGACGGGTCGGCGCCGTACGGGTCGGCCGGGTTGTAGGCGCCCGAGTTGGCGGCGGCCTGGGCCAGCGCGGTCACGACGTAGCCACGACCCAGTTCGATGAACTTGTAGTCGGTGCGGCGGGCGCCGAAGTCCAGACCGATGGTGTCGGTCAGCTGGCCCTGGAAGCCGATCAGGTAGTCGGAGTTGGTGGTGTCCGTGAAGTTGTCACGGTTGCCAGCCGCGGCGAAGCGGTGGAAGTAGTAGGTCGGACGGCCGTCGGTGGTGCCCGGGGCGCAACCGCCGTCGCCGCAGGCGACGCCGTCGTTGATGTCGGCCGGGGTGCCGTCGTTGACCACGAGCACGCCCGGGCCCGGGGCGTAGCGACCGAAGGTCTCGAC
>NZ_AVCH01000075.1 GCF_000747075.1 Arenimonas malthae CC-JY-1 | reverse complement strand
CCTGCCCGACGCCGCCACCGACGCGCCGGCCGCCCCGGCGGCCACCGCCGCCACCGGTGGCCTGGTGCGGGTGCGCACCGACGTGCTCGACCTGCGCATCGACCTGCGCGGCGGCACCCTGGTGGGCGCCGAGCTGCTCGACTACCCGGTCACCAAGGACCAGCCCGAGCGCAAGGTCCGCCTGTTCGACGCCGACCCGGCCCGCTTCTCGGTCGCGCAGTCCGGCCTGGTCGCCACCACCGGCACCGCGCCCAGCCACGAGGCGCTGTTCCGCACCGAGGACGGCCGCAACGACTACTCGCTGGCCGATGGCCAGGCGTCGCTCGAACTGCCGCTGCTGTGGACCGACCCGGCCACGGGCATGACGGTGCGCAAGACCTTCGTGTTCGACCGCGGCAGCTATGCGCTGCGCCTGCGCGAAGAAATCCGCAACGAGGGCGCCAGCGCCTGGCGCGGCTACGGTTACCAGCAGCTGCAGCGCGTGCCGCCGCCGGCCGCTTCGCGCACCTCCGGACTGACCAACCCCGAGGCCTACAGCTTCGTCGGCGCGGCCTGGTACAGCCCCGAGGACAAGTTCGACAAGCGCAAGTTCGCCGACTTCGCCGAAGACGGCCCGCTCAACAAGGACGCCACCGGCGGCTGGATCGCGCTGCTCCAGCACCACTTCCTGGTGGCCTGGGTGCCGTCCGGCGCCGAGCCCCAGCGCTTCTCGCTGGCGACGCTGGGCGAGGGCACGCCGCGTTACCTGGTGCGCAGCGTTGGCGCGCCCTTCGAAGTGGCGCCGGGCACCAGCACCACCCGCGAGGCCACGCTCTGGGTCGGCCCGAAGCTGCAGGAGCAGCTGGAAGCGGTGGCGCCGGGCCTGAAGCTCACGCTCGACTACGGCATCTTCACCTTCCTCGCGCAGCCGATGTTCGACTACGTGCTCAAGCCCCTGCACGACCTCACCGGCAACTGGGGCTGGGCGATCATCCTGACGGTGCTGGCGATCAAGATCGCGCTGTACTGGCTGTCGGCCAAGCAGTACCGCAGCTTCGCCAAGATGCGCGCCATCCAGCCGCGCATCGAAGCGCTCAAGGAGCGCTACGGCGACGACAAGCAGAAGTTCCAGATGGCGATGATGGAGCTCTACAAGAAGGAGAAGGTCAACCCGGCCGCCGGCTGCCTGCCGATCCTGGTGACCATCCCGGTCTTCATCGCGCTGTACTGGATGCTGCTCGAGTCGGTGGAAATGCGCCAGGCGCCCTGGATCGGCTGGATCCAGAACCTGACCGCGCCGGACCCGTACTTCATCCTGCCGGCGATCAACCTGGCGGTGATGTACCTCACCCAGAAGATGACGCCGACGCCGGGCATGGACCCGATGCAGAAGAAGATGATGACGGCCATGCCGCTCGTCTTCGGCGTGATGATGGCCTTCTTCCCCTCGGGCCTGGTGCTGTACTGGTGCACCAACGGCATCCTGGGCCTGCTGCAGCAGTGGATCATCACCAAGCGCCACGGCGACAAGCCCGGCACCACCCCGGCCGTGGCGAAGTAATCCTTTGCCACGGATCTGCGCGGAAGGACGCGGATAGCGCGTTCTTGAAGTCTGCGATGTTTCCCGGAAGGGCGGCCCGTGAGGCCGCCCTTCTTTTTTGTAGAAGGCTTTTGCCCTGTCCGCGTCCTTCCGCGTGAATCCGTGGCTAAATAAACAGATGACCCAGCGCGAAACGATTGCGGCGATTGCGACGGCGGCCGGTGCGGCGGGCGTGGGCATCGTGCGGGTGAGCGGGCCGGGCTGCCGGGCCATCGCGGCCACGCTGCTGGGGCGCCCGCCGGAACCGAGGCATGCGCATTACCTGCGCTTCCGCGACGGCGACGGCGAAGTGATCGACGACGGCCTGCTGATCCACTTCCCCGCGCCGCAGTCCTACACCGGCGAAGACGTGCTGGAACTGCAGGGCCACGGCAGCCCGCTGCTGCTCGCGCGACTGCTGCGCCGCTGCCTGGACCTGGGCGCGCGGCCGGCGCGGCCGGGCGAGTTCACCGAGCGTGCCTTCCTGGAAGGCCGGCTCGACCTGGCCCAGGCCGAGGCCGTGGCCGACCTCATCAGCGCCGGCAGCGAAGCCGCCGTGCGCGCCGCGCGGCGCTCGCTCGACGGCGAATTCTCGCGGCGCGTGCACGCGGTGGTGGAAGGCCTGACCGCGCTGCGCGTGTGGGTGGAGGCCGCGCTTGATTTCCCCGAGGAGGAAGTCGATTTCCTGGCCGCGCCGGAACTGCGCCGCCGCCTGCACGACGTCGCCGCCGACCTGGCCGCCCTGCGCGCCGCCGCCGGCCGCGGCCAGCGCCTGGTGGACGGCCTGCACGTGGTCATCGCCGGCGCGCCCAATGCCGGGAAGTCATCGCTGCTCAACGCGCTGGCCGGCGAAGACCGCGCCATCGTCACCGACATCGCCGGCACCACCCGCGACGTGCTGCGCGAACGGGTGCGCGTGGACGGCATCGAGCTCACCCTGGTGGACACCGCCGGCCTGCGCGAGGCGCCGGACGTCGTGGAACAGGAGGGCATCCGCCGCGCCCGCGCCGAACTCGCGCGCGCCGACCTGGTGCTGGCGGTGCTCGACGACCAGGCGCCGGTCCCCGAGCTGCCGCTGCCCGCCGGCGTCCCGGTGCTGTGGCTGCACAACAAGGCCGACCTCAGCGGCGCCGCCGCCCACGCCGAGCGCCGGCCCGACGGCGAACACCTGTGGCTGTCGGCGCGCACCGGCGAGGGCCTGGACGCGCTCCGCCAGCGCCTGCGCGAAGCCGCAGGGCTGGGCGAGGGCAGCGAGGGTGCCTTCAGCGCCCGCGCCCGCCACGTGGACGCCCTGGCCCGCGCCGACGCCCTGCTGGCCCAGGCCGCCGCCCAGCTGCACCATGGCGCCGGCGAGCTCGCTGCCGAGGAACTGCGCCGGGCGCAGGACGCCCTGGGCGAAATCACCGGCACCGTGGACGCCGACGCCCTGCTCGGCCGCATCTTCGGCGACTTCTGCATAGGCAAGTGAGACCGGGCAACCGCGCGTCGGCCCGCCCCGGCAAAACGTGCGCCAGGTCGCAGCCCGAAACGACTCCGCCTTGACAAACCGGCCAAACTCTTATGTGCTGAACGTCATGGTTTGTTCATTTTCAGGGGATCACCGATGACCGTTTCCACGCCCGCCTCCTCCCGCGCCTTGCGCTGGGGCATTGCCCTGGCCCTGGGCCTGAGCCTGGCCGCCTGCTCCAAGGAAGAGGCCGCGCCCGCCGCCGCCGACGCCGAGAAGCCGGCCGCCGCCGCCCCCGCGGGCGGCCCCAGCGCCGAGGAAGTGGCCGCGCAGGAAGCCGCGCAGGCCGCCGAGGCCGCCCTGGCCGCCCTGGGCGCCGACGAACTGCGCAGCCGCGGCAGCCAGGCCCTGCGCGAACAGCGCCTGTACGCGCCGGCCGGCGACAACGCCATGGAGTACTACCTGGCCCTGCGCCAGAAGACCGACAAGCCCGATGCGTCCGCCGAGAGCGCGCTCATCGACCTGATGCCCTACGCCATCATCGCCGCCGAGCAGGCCATCGGCCGCGAGGACTTCGTCGAAGCCGAGCGCCTGCGCTCGCTGATCGAGCGTACCGACGCCCAGACCCCGGCCCTGCCGCGCATCAAGGACTCGATCGCCAAGGGCCGCGCCGGCGTCGCCGAGCGCGCCGAGGCCGAGGCCGAGCGCCTGGCCCAGCGCGAGCGCGAAGCCGAAGCCGCCGCCCAGCGCGCCGCCCAGGAAG
>NZ_AVCH01000074.1 GCF_000747075.1 Arenimonas malthae CC-JY-1 | reverse complement strand
CCCCGGCGGCCCCGGCCGCGGTGGTTCCGCCGCCGGCCGACGACCTCGACGACCTCGCCAACATCGAGATCGCGCCGCCCGCTGCGCACGACGAACACGACGAGGACTGGGACCGCCTGGCCCGCGGCGCCGCCGCCGCGCCGACGGCCCCGGCGCCGGCTCTGGCCAAGCCGCCCGAACCGGAGGCCGAGCCTTCCTTCGACTTCGTCGCCGACACCGACGCCGGGGCCACCGGCGAACTCAGCCTCGAAGACCTTGGCGGCGAAGCGCCGCTGAGCTTCGAGACCGAAGCCGACGCGGCGCCGCTCGACGACGACGCCAGCGCCACCAAGATCGAGCTGGCCAAGGCCTACCTCGAGATCGGCGACGTCGACGGCGCCCGCGGCATGCTCGAGGAAGTCGTCGCCGAGGCCGGCCCGGCCAGCCGCGCCGAGGCCGAACGCCTGCTGCGGGAGATCGGCTGAACCCCTTGCGGTACGCGATCGGCATCGAATACGACGGCAGCGGTTTCCTCGGCTGGCAGCGCCTGGCCGAGGGGGCGACCGTGCAGGCCGCGGTCGAACAGGCCCTGGGCTTCGTGGTGGACCACCCGCTCGAGGTGGTCTGCGCCGGCCGCACCGACAGCGGCGTGCACGCACGCTGCCAGGTGGCGCATTTCGACACCGACGCCGCGCGCACGCCGTTCGCGCTGCAGCAGGGTGGCAACAGCCGCCTGCCCAAGGGCGTGGCGCTGCTGTGGTGCCAGCCGGTGCCCGACGACTTCCATGCGCGTTATTCGGCCCGCGCCCGCCGCTATTGCTACACCGTGCTCAACCGACGCGTGCGCCCGGCCATCCAGCGCGAGTACCTCACCTGGGAACGCCACCCGCTCGACGCCGCTGCCATGCACCGCGCGGCCCAGGTACTGGTGGGGGAGCACGACTTCAGCGCCTTCCGCACCGTGCACTGCCAGGCCAAGCATCCGCGCCGCAACGTGCACGAAATCTCCGTGCGCCGCGAGGGCGAGCGCGTGGTGATCGAGGTGCAGGCCAACGCCTTCCTGCACCACATGGTGCGCAACTTCGTCGGCAGCCTGCTGCTGGTGGGGCGGGGCGAACACCCCGAAGCCTGGATCGGCGAACTGCTGGCGGGCCGCGACCGTACCGTGGCGGGCCCGACCGCGCCTTCGAACGGTTTGGTGTTCGTGGGGCCGCGATATCCCCGGGAATGGGGCCTGCCCGACGAAGTCTGTCTCTGAAGCTTGACCCGGCGTGCACGGCGCCGACACGCATCGCGCCTACAATCCCCCCATGCGCACCCGGATCAAATTCTGCGGGCTGACCCGACCCGGCGACGTCCGCCTCGCCGTCGAGCTGGGCGTGGACGCCATCGGCCTGGTCTTCGCCGCCGGCAGCCCGCGCTGCCTCACGCCCGACCAGGGCGCCAGCCTGCGCTCGGCGGTGCCGCCGCTGGTGGACGCCGTGGCGCTGTTCATGGACAACCCCGGCAGCGAGGTGGAAGCCGTGGTGCGCCGGCTCAAGCCCGACCTGCTGCAGTTCCATGGCAGCGAGAGCGAGGCCTTCTGCCGCAGCTTCGGCGTCCCCTTCATCAAGACGGTGGCGATGGGCGGCGGCGCCAGCGATGCGGCGACGGCGCGGAAGCGCTACCCTTCCGCCAGTGCCTTCCTGCTCGACGGACACGCCCCGGGCCAGCCCGGCGGGCGCGGCGAGCGTTTCGACTGGACCCAGGTGCCTTCGCTCGGCCGGCCGCTGTTCCTGGCCGGCGGGCTGGCGCCGGCCAACGTGGCCGAGGCGGTGCGCATCGTGCGCCCCTACGCCGTGGATGTGTCGAGTGGTATCGAGGGCGCCCCCGGCCTGAAGGACGGTGGGCGCATGCAATCCTTCGTGGACGAGGTGAGACGTGCAGACCGCAGTGCCCCAGAGTGAGATCCCGCCGGCGTCGGAGATCGCCGATTTCGGCGCCTGGCCCGATGCCGCGGGCCACTTCGGCCGCTACGGCGGCGTGTTCGTCTCCGAAACCCTGATCGAGCCGCTGCGCGAGCTCGAGGCGGCCTACGAGCGCTACCGCAAGGACCCCGAGTTCATCGCCGAGCTCGAGCACGACTACAAGCATTACGTCGGCCGCCCCAGCCCGATCTACGAGGCGAAGCGGCTGTCGGAGAAGGTGGGCGGCGCGCGCATCCTGCTCAAGCGCGAGGACCTGAACCACACCGGCGCGCACAAGATCAACAACACCATCGGCCAGGCCATGCTGGCCAGGCGCATGGGCAAGACCCGCATCATCGCCGAGACCGGCGCCGGCCAGCACGGCGTGGCCAGCGCCACCGTGGCCGCGCGGCTGGGCC